>JAFGMY010000001.1 GCA_016927325.1 Actinomycetota bacterium
GAAAAGACCGTGAAGCTTTATGGAGGTGATATCCGGGTCAAAAACAATAATGGTGCCTGTTTCACTTTCACGCTCAAAGATTTCCAGGAAACGGCCGAGGATGAATACGCGGATGACTGAATATTATTTCCTTCGCACTCATAATCTGTAATGAGGTTAAGTAGAATCTGTTGAAGTTGAGAACCGCCACGGCCGCATGAAAATCCCGGTTGTGGTTTTTCGGGTAACGTTTTCAAGGATATGGTGAGACAGAAGCAATGAAAGAAGCAGGTGCGAGCCCCGGTTTTAAACGAATAAACGGTCTTCAGAAGGTTTTGCTGGCGGTGAACGGTGCCGGCGCCTTAATCCTTACAGGGTTGTCACTCATATATCTCGCACTGGGATATCAAAACGTCCGGCAAACTGTCCTGAGCATCCTGATATATACGGTTATCATGGTCCTGCTTGCTTCCCTGTCAGTTCTTTTCGTATCCAGATACTCGAGACGTATTCTCAGAAGCGAATCGGACATTATTTCGATCTCGGATATCTCCTCCTCCGCCGTTTTCGCGATCGACAGAAACCTGGCGATTACGGCATGGAGCAAAGGTTCTCAGAGTCTATTCGGCTACAACGCTGAAGAAGTAACTGGCCAGAAACTCAACATAATACTCTCCGATGAATCAGCGGGTGTTCATTTCGATGAGCTGGCAAGGTTGTCCGGTGAAGAATCGGATATCACGAACAACCTCTCATTCAGAAAGAAAGACGGTTGCGCTTTTCACGCCAGGGCTTCCCTTTCCGTGACAGAAAACGGTGATGGTGAAAATAAAGCAATAGTGGCGATCGTCCAGTCAATCTCCAGTGACATCGAAGAGCTCCAGATAAAAGAAATGCTGCAGGAATCCGAGAAGCGCCTGCGGAGCCTGTTCGAATCATCGACCGACGGGATCCTGCGCCTGAAAGCCAACGGTGACATCCTGGACTGCAACAGTGCCATCTGTGAAATGCTCGTGTATACCCCCGAAGAACTGAAGGAACTGACCTACGCCGATATCACACCCATGGAATGGCACGCGATTGACAGAGACATCCTGGGCAACCAGCTTCATGAAACCGGGCGCACCGACATGTATACCAAGCAGTTACGATGCAAGGACGGGGTCACCATCCCGGTGTCGACGGTCGCATGGCGCGTGAATGAAAACCCTCCCAGCAGTTGGGTGATCGTCAAAGACTTGAGCGGGCAGCTTGAAAACGAAAAGTTCGTAAGGGAGACAATCGCCCACCTCGAACATGCAAACGAGAGGCTCCAGAAGCTGGACAGGGACAAGACCGAGTTCGTCGTAATGGTTTCGCATGAACTCCAGGCCCCGCTAGCGACTATAGCAAGCAGCATCGAGGCTTTAAAGCTCCTGCGGGGCAACGGATACGGGGGGGACGAGAAGAAACTGGAAGAGGTTCTTATAAGGGGGGTCAAACGGCTCTCCGGTCTGGTGGACGAACTCCTGGATATCACCAGAATCGAGTCGGGTCAGCTGAAGCTCCATATCGAACCCTCCGATGCTGACAAGATAATATCCAGCGTCGTTTCCTCCTTCCAGAACCGTTTCTCGGAGAAAGGCCTGTTTATCAAGTCCAAGAACTCCGGGGGAGCCTGCATTATCGATTGCGACGCCGGCAGGATCGAACAGGTGCTTGCCAACCTCGTAGGAAACTCGCTTAAGTTTACCGACCAGGGTGGCGTGGTCGTGGAACTCAGGTCCGAAAGAGACAGCGCCAGGATCTCGGTTTCGGATACCGGCTCGGGAATCCCGCCCGAGCGGATGGACAAGATATTCGAGAAGTTCTATACCTCTGATGTCTCCCGAAAAGGCACACGGCAGGGAATGGGGCTCGGGCTTGCAATTTCAAGAGGCATTATCGAAGCGCACGGCGGGACGCTTACCGCTGAAAACAACAACAGTGCGGGGGTCAGGTTCTCAATCGTGATTCCGTGGGATGCCGAAGTAAAAGCGAAAAGAGTCTAGAACGCAAGTGACTCACTTAATCGGTCCTGACCTTTGTTTCCCTTGCGAGGTCCATTCTCCAGAGCTTTAAAAGAGACGGAAGCTGCGAAATAATCATCACTGCGAATGTAGCCGCAACCACCACAACTATAGTGCCTGACTTCAGAATAGTGTCCGGCACAATCTGTTCGTTTGTAAGAAAGTACTCTATAAGGAACCACTCGGCGAGCCAGCCCAGAAGCACACCGGGTACTATCGCCGCGGTTATGATCGAAAGGTTCTCAATTGTGAGAAAACCGAAAATGCGCAGCCGGCCGGAGCCGAGAGTCCTCATTGTGCCGACCTCCCGCCTTCTTTCCATGGTATTCACGGTAATCATGGTAAAAAGTATCGCGAAACCCATCGAGAAGGTCATTACATAAAAAATAATGAACAGCGTCTTGACCGCGCCGATCAACTCTTCCCAAACGCTCAGCAAAGTCGACTTTGTAACAACCCTGGTTACCCCGGGAATCGCGGAAAGCCGAGCCGGCACGTCATCTCCCTGTCCCGGTTTGTACCCTACCGCGACAACATTGAACATTTCTCCTTCCCCATCTGATCCCGGACCGGTGGATATGAGCTTTGTGAAATCCTGCAGATATTCATAGTTGGCGTATGCTATGCCTCCAAACGGTTCGGAAACGAATCCGGCCACTTCCATAGTCAGGGAGTGGCTCTCCGGCATGCTCTTCATTTTCAGGGCTTCAGGCAGGTTCCTTAAATCAATGGTCACCTTGACGTCATCACCGATGTCGACGGGCATCGCGCGCCTGACCCCCCTGTTCAGTATTATCTCGCCGGGGCCCGGGTATGCCCTGGATCCACTGGTGGGTCTGCTTTCGTGGAATGAAGTCCCCTCCCTGTAAGCCTGCACTTGAATATCCAGATGCTCTCCATCCGCTTCAAGGCTCGCGGGAAAAGCGATTAACGGCTCCGCGGCTTTAACGCCCTGAATTGACTCGATCTCTCTCAAGGCGGCCTCCCCGACCGGCTCCATAAAGACAACCGAAGCGTCCCACCTGGTGACCACATTGAGGTGCTTCTCCGCGGTGTACTCGAGGGAGTCTTTTCCTCCACTGCCCACTATCATCAAACTTATCGTTGCGGTAACACCGAGAAATGTAAGGATGGTCCTACGCCGGTTGCGCCACAGGTTCCTGAGGGCTATCTTAAGCCATCCCGGAGTGTCCACCCTGAATGTTCTCTTCTTCGCATGGTGGTGACGGAGCGCCGAGGCGGAGAACTGTCCCTCCATCCTCATCGCGTCGGCCGGCTTCATCTTGGCCGCCGACCATGCGGGAAATACAGCACCGGCGATCGAGAAGAACACCCCTATGGCCACCCCGGTGATAATTATGCTCCAGTATACGGAAACCGTGATCATGGGAAGGTCCATGATCCCGGCGTAAATATTTATAAGCAGTTCACTCAAGTAGTAACCGCCGACGATTCCAACCGCGGAACCCGCTATTCCCAGAACCAGGCCGTATCCGATGTAATGAAAGAGAATCGTTCCCCTGCTGCACCCTTGAGACCGCATCACGCCGATCTCCCGCCGCTGGGAAAAAACCACGAGCGTCATCGTAATATAAAGCGCCAGTGCCGCGACTCCCAGCATCATCAGCGCCAGAAAAAGGCCGACCTTCCAGAACACCGCCGTCTCGAGACTTAACATTGACGTACCGAGCTCATCCTCACCCCGTGTGAGGCTTATGACTCCATACGGCTCCAGGAGGGCTTCAACCTCGTCCATTGTCTCATCCAGCACTCCGGTGTCGCTTACGCGCACAACAAAGTTATTCACAAACCCTTCGAAGCCCAGGATCCGTGATGTCTCACTATATGGAGCGAATATCACCCCGAACTGGGAAGGGTCCGCAACATAGTCCGACCCCCCCGAGGTCAGCCTGATATACTCAGGGCTTGCGGTTATCCCTACTATCTCGAGGCCGGCACGCAGGCCGTTGTGATATACGGATATCGCGTCGCCGGGTTTCAGGCCGTACTCCACCGCAAGGTGGTGTTCCGCGAGAACCGCCCCTTCCTCGAGCGGTTCAGGGTACCGGCCCTCTTCAATAATCAGGTCGTTTACTTCCGGGCGCCCCCCGTCAGGTATGGAAACCAGTCTCAGGGTCGGGTTTGAACCGTCGATCCCTGACAACACGTCACCGGTCAACCTCCCGGAAACAGCTTTTACGTTTTGAACCGCCGCCACTGCTTCAATTGTTTCAAGCGGGGCAAGTTCCACTCTTGCCGAGAAATCCTCATAATTCGTGCGCAGGTAGATATCGTCAATCGAATTGACAAGGTCCCTCTGGGCCAGCAGAGGGCCGGCGAACACGGTAATCCCAAGCGCCATGACAAACGCGATAGCCCCTATCTCAGGCCAGCGGGAAAGAAGATCCCGAAAGAACTTTTTGTAGAGTCTTCTCAAACTGTTCCTCTCGTCGGCAAAGCCGCCGTAGCCCCGTGTTCCTGATGCCTGCAGCGAACTGTCACGGGTAAAAACAGCGGGTACGAAACCCCTCTTATATTAACGGTTGGAGCATGCCAAAAACTTGATTTCGCTATAAAAAATAATAAATAAAGCAAGCACTGACAATGATTCACCAGCGCGAAATCCCGTGAAATCCAAGTGTAACAGCAACATGGTCCGGGAACATATCTCACTTGCCGCTGACGGCCAGCTCACCCACCAGAAGTGATGGGGACCCTATGCTGCCGCTCATGGGGGTAAACCTCAAGTCATCTCCAACACCGGTAATGCCGCCGAACAGGTCCTCCATGGTACCCGCTATGGTAACTTCCCGGACTGCATGGTTTCTTTCACCGTTCTCGATCCAGAACCCCTTCGCACCGACAGAGAGTTCACCGGTAACCGGATTCAGGCCGACGTGCGCTCCCTGGATCTCGATCACCTCCAGACCCCGGTCCATGCTTTTTCGCAACTTATCAGGCGATGACATACCGGCCGGGATATAAATATTAGTGGGAGATACCCCGACACGCGAACTGTAGGAGCCCCGGCCAGCGTTGCCGGTGGTCCGGGCACCCATACGCGACGCGGTATAGCAGTTATGCATGAACGTCGAAAGGACCCCCTCCCTGACCAGATGTTTGCTGGAAGAGGCAATTCCCTCGCCGTCGAAAGGCGCTGTGGCGAAACCACCCTCCATTAATCCGTCGTCGATAATGTCCACCGTGCTCGAAGCAACCCGTTCATCGAGCTTATCAGCGAGAAAAGACCTTCCCCTGGTAACAGCCTCACCGCTCATCGCCATCGAAAACGCGGCGATTATCTCCGCGGATGTAATGCTGTCGAGAAGAACCGGGACGCGCTCTGACTCCACCGGCCTCGCGCCCAGCAATCCGGCCGCCCTTGACGCCGCGTCAATTGATGCCCGGCCCGGGTCCAGCGAGGCCAGAGAGTGGCCCGCCGTGAATCCAAAACCGGTCTGCGAATCACCGTTCTCCTCGGCTATCGCCATCAGGTAGCCGTAGCATACCGAATAGCGGTATCCGCTGCGGAAACCTTTGCTGTTCGCGAGCACGATCTCGGCTGTGGACTCGGCATAGACCGCGGTTTCAATTCCTCTTATTCTCGGGTCGTACTCCTTCGCCCGCCTCTCCATGCTGAGGACAAGCTCTATTTTTTCAGCAGGGGGCGTTTCCATCAGTTCGGGAGAAAATATATGGAACTCTTCCCCCAGGTGCGCTCCTTTTTTCATCTCGTCCGCTACCATGGATTCGTCCGGAATGCCCTTGTCAGGGTCCACGGGAGACACCCTCGCATTTTCCATCGCGCGGCCCGCCGTCTCCCCTATTGACCCCTCGGATAGATCCGAGGTGTATGCTCGCCCCACCCGGTCGTCCGAGAACCCCCTCAGGCCCAAACCCCGGTCATCGGAGTAGATGAACTCCTCCAGCCTGCCATCGAAGACCCGTATGGAAAGGCCCCTCTCCCTGACCATCAGGGCATCGGACTCAGCGGCTCCTGAAGACTCGAGCCTGGATAATGCGATATCAAGCGGCTTAAAATCCGGTTTCATATTAACTGCTCCAATACTCCTTGCCGGTTCGTCTTCTCTGTTTCCTAAAAACTACTGGCGAACCTTCGGTTTGATAAATCAACTTTCCGGCCCGCCAGTAAAGTCCTGTTTCAGCTCAAGCTGTTATATCTCGATCTCATGCTGCATCATTTCTCAAACGCGAGCTTCCACCACACGTAATAATTCAAGATCGGGACAATTGTCAGTATTCCCCACCATGACTCATAACCTAAATTCTCGGCAATTGCCATCCAGATGATAATCATTGCAACGAAGTTAACACACGGGATCAGGAAAAGGATAATCCACCATATTTCCTTGTCAGCAATCTGTATCATCAGGATGAAGTTGAGAATCGGTATCCATGCAAACCAGGGATACTCCTGGTTTGTCTTCTGAGCCATAACCATCAGGCACCAGGCCATGAAAACATAGGACGCGATGCCAAAAATAAAATAGAGGGCCAATAACCAGCCAGGCATTCCGCCCGAACTGATCTCGTACGTAACCACCTGGCCAAGCAGGTTTGCGATTGCACTCACTTCAAATTCCTCCTTCTGTATCCAACTTTTCTTATCATGCAAAAAAGCAATTCTCAATCCGACACACCGGGAAACACCGGAGACGCATAGACGTATGAATAGTACTTTCCACCTCCCTCCCAGACGATTTCGTCCTCCCTCTCGAAACTTTCGCCCACCGCCTTCCATGCCGCCGCGGCACTGTCACCTTCAAGCTTGAAACCTTCTCCCGCCGCCGCATCAGCAAGGTCCTCCGCGCCGCCCGGCCACTTTAGAATTTCCCTGTTCCCGGGGTCCGCCTCTTCACCGGCAAATAGCACGACCCCCGGCGGCGTATAAGCCTCCGCACCGCTTACGTCCAGTCCTGTCACCGCGCTGACTATATTTTCCCAGCCTGAGGGGTCGGAGCCATTTTCAACGTTTACCTCATAGTCTTTGGTGGACAAGTTAACCGTAACCGTCTCGGTGACTCCACCCGCCACAGGTTCACCGCTCGAGTAGTCTTGCTTTAAACTGAAATAACCCTCGGATTCCAGCTCTCTCAGTAAAGCGTCGACACCACCTGATTCCAGCATTCCCCCGGTGTATTCATAAGGGCCTTTTTTCTCGATTACGGAGCCGTCACCGTAAACGATAATTTGAGGAGCGTCCGGATTATAGATAGGAGCGATAGCCTGATATGTCCTGTATACGACCACCGGTTTTGATCCTGACTTATCGTAAGTCAAATCTGTTTTCGCGCCGCCGCAACCGCACAATCCAGAAACAAGCAGTATCCCGCAAGCCATCAATGCCGCCGTAAAAGAAAACCGTTTTGACTTTTTGAACACGGCAAGCCTCCGCAGCCGATAGAAACCTGACATTTAAGATAATAGACTCGGGAATTCCTTCGGTCAAACCCGCAGGCAATCCTTTTATTTCACGAAAGAGCCGGAGTGCCGTGCGGAATAAGCGAGGAGCATCCGTCAGGGGGCGATATCCTTCTTCCGGAAAAGGAAAAAAGCCGCGGCGGTAAAAACAGCCCCTGCCGCCAGTAGAACGAGAATGTTAAGAACCGGCACAGTCCCTGAATCGAGAGTCTGCTCCAC
>JAFGMY010000061.1 GCA_016927325.1 Actinomycetota bacterium
GCCATCGATCTCACGTGAATCCTCCTTTATTCGTCCGGGTAACCGATTAAGCCCATCTCGATATAGTCGCCATAGTCGCTTCCCGAGATTTTCTTGATTATCAGCTTGGAGTTGTCCTTGGTCACGCTTGTGTTTAGCTGTGTGCTGTTTGGATTGAGATCATAAAAAAGAAATAAGTCGTCCACGGTCTCTCCTATTTTCATAAGATAATTAACTCCTGAGAGGCTCGCGTAATCGAGTAACGAAGCGGAGATTGTGTGCGAAGCGATATACTTTCCGTATGTTCCCGTATCCCCGTAGTAATCGTAGTATTCGTCAGCTTCTATCCCGGGGCTGTACAACCGGAATGAAAAGTCGGAGAGATCGATAAGGTCGGTCCCTACATTTTCCACCTGCAGCTCAAGTTCCATGTAGTCGCCGTTGATCTCACGGTTGTCGCCGCTTACCACGTCTTCGTTGGAACTCTTGCGCTCCGCGCTTGCCAGCGTGAACCTGGCTCCCGCCAGGTCCAGCGCGACCATCGGAGTAGAAGAACTCGCCGCGGTCCGGGTGGTGGCTTCCTCTGTTCCACTGCCGGTGTCATCAGAATCGGGTAAGGTCCCCGCAGCCGTGGTCGATGTACTGCTTATACTTTCCTCGGTTGTTCCAGGCGGAAGCTTGGAACTACTGGAATCACTTGAATCGGCCTTTTTCCCGCTACCGCATGAAGTCCCGGTCAAAACGACCAAGAGCAGCATCAGGGCAGCCGCAAAGACAACTGCCACTATTCTTAATCTGCCGTCAACCTTCCTCATCATTCGCCCCTCTCGGATAATTCACGGTGCCATCCCGCTTTCGAAAATCTCTTGTCTTAACTGTGCTTCTCACAGGTACCGGACATCATAGTGAAGCGGTACCGCTGTCTAAGGAAAATTATGGTGGGAGTTGATTAAAGCGAAATGATTAACGTGTGTAATTTCTGTTAAATTTTTTCACATGTATGCGGTTCCTGTTGAAAATAATCACTGCGCGGGTTTTCATTATTACCGGGACCAGTGTCGCCTTGCGAAAGGTACTATATCTCGATAACCAAACGGTGAGATGCATATGCGAAAAGAACTTATAGCCGTGTGCGGCAACAACTGCCGGGCGTGCCCCCGGTACACCGCAACAGCAAGCGGAGACCTTTCAGAGTTGGAGCATGTAGCTTCTCTCTGGTTCGAAATGGGTTTCAGGGACAGTTTTGTTTCAATCGATGAAATCAAATGCAGGGGATGCACCCCCTCAAGCCCCTGTGCCCACGGCGTAAGACAATGTGCCGATGAAAAGGGACTTGAAAACTGCGGCCATTGCCCCGACTATCCATGCGGTCTGGTTATACAGATGTTTGAGAAAGCCGCGGGACATGAAAAACTGTGCATGGAACAATGGGGTCGACACTACCCTGATTTCAAGGATGCTTTTTTTAACAAGAAAAGAAACCTGGATCTTATAAAAGAGAGATCAGACAAAGACGGCTCCTGATCCGGAATATGGCCGCCGATTGAATCGTTTTGTTGTTTACTTACACACCGTCTGAGAGAATTCAATGGAAAGATTTCAACCGGCCCGGCCTTGCGGCTTTTTTACTATACCGGCACATCTTAAGAACCTGATGGAAGGAGGAGCCCGATGTTCGATTTTCTCATGACCGGCGAACAAAAGGAACTCACCGAGGAAGTCCGGAGTTTCACCCGATCAATCGACCGGCAGTATCTGCTGGATATGGACTCGGAGAAAATCCAGTTTCCCAAGGAAATACTCATAGAAGCGGCTGATAAAGGGCTCCTGGGGCTTCGTTTCCCCAAAGAGTACGGAGGCCGGAACCTCGGGTGGGTGGAAGAGTGCATAGCCATCGAGGAGGTGGCGACACTGGGTATTCCCCCGGCATGCCTGTATTCCCTGGTTTCGATAGTCGGTGAATGCATAAACGAATTCGGATCGGAGAAACAGAGGGAAGATTACTTGAGACCTGTCTGTTCCGCCGGGCTTTTCTGTGCTGAAGCACTGACCGAGCCCAGGGGCGGGTCCGACTTCTTCGGCGCGGTAAGCACCGCCGTCAAGAGCGGCGGCCACTATAAGCTCAACGGCCAGAAGCGCTTTATCGTCGGAGCCGAAGGGGCCGACTACTTTATGGTCTACGCCAGGACAAATCCCGATAAACCGGCACGCGAGAGCCTGTCCTGTTTTCTGGTCGACCGGACCGGGGAGGTCGAAGTCAAACACGTCTACGGGTTGATGGGCGCACACGGAGGCGGCACCGGCCGGGTTTTCTTCCATGACGCGATGGTTCCGGCTGAAAACATGGTTGGCGAAGAAGGCCTTGGGGGAAAGATATTCTACCGCATGATGATACCGGAGCGCCTGACGTCAGCCGCCGGGGCGCTGGGCCTGGCCAGAGCTTCTTTAGAAGTGGCCGCACGTTACACTACCCGGCGCAAAGCCTTTGAAGTTCCAATCCGGAACTTCCAGGCCGTCTCTTTTAAGATAGCCGAATCCCAGACAAAACTGGACGCCGCCCGATCACTTGTTTACACAACCGCGGCGGCGGTCGACAGCGGTCTCGTCGAGCCCGGAAGGCTCCGTAGAATGGTCTCCGAATCAAAGAAGTTCGCAACCGAAGCCGCGTGGGAAATTGTTAACAACGCGATGCAGGTTATGGGTGGAATCGGCTATACAGATGTTTTTCCTATCGAGCGGATGCTCCGGGACTGCCGTCTCATAATGATATGGACCGGCACCAACGAAATAATGAGCCTGATCATCCAGCACGAACTGTACAAGGAAATGGGAACAGACGTTAAAGCGGCGGGCCGCGATATCGAGTTTGACGCTCCTGAAGCCTTTAACGAGGAGGAAAAGGACTATGGTGTTTAATCCGGGTGTCCCAGCCTTCAGACTGGCACCCGTCTAATCTTATCCGGGTCTGACCCGTTTACTGAAAGATTTGCCCTGTTCAGCTTGAAAATAGGATATATAATACTTTGAATGCTTGAGATTCACGTTTATAACGGAAGGAACCTGATTGGCATACTGTAAAGAATGTGGCGCCGGGCTATCAGAAGGTGCCAGGTTCTGCGAATCATGCGGCACCGAAGTAACCCGGCAGCAGAGCGCGGGAGGTATATGCCCATCCTGCGGTTATGAGAAACAGGAGGGTGATAACTTCTGTCCCGAATGCGGCGGATCTTTTGCGGGCGCCGCTCCTCCCGGCCCGCCGGTAGCGAAGCCGGGTGCGGCGGTACAACCCGAAATATTCACCCCGGGCGCGCCCCCTCCCTCATATAGTCCCGCCGCACAAGCGACGCAGCAGTCTCCCCGGAACAAGCGCAAAATCGGCCTGATCATTGCCATTGCCGCCGTTTCGCTCCTGGTGATAGCGGGTATTGTCACAGGCCTTGCACTTTTTCTCAACCACCGCGCCAACCAGAACGCGATCAAGGAAGCGGAACAACAGGCTGTTGAAGCGCTCGAAGCTGCCGAGGACATCGATTCGGTCGAAGAGGAACTGCTTGAATCGATACGCAACCTGAGCCTCGCCGGAGGGCTGGACGAGATGAAAACCCAGATGGGAGATCTCCAGAAGAGACTCCGGGACGCAAGCTCCAGGATGGAGGCCAGCGCCAAAGGTCTGGAAAAAGTCCCCGTGAAAAGGCTTCCGGAGTGGCGAAGAGAGTACATAGAGCTCCTTAGAAAAGCTGCCCGTGAAGAGGTCGCCGCGCTGGATGAACTCAATAATCTCGTAAAGAGGATGGACCAGATGATAGAGTTCACAGCTGTTTACGAATCGGGGGCAAACGCTTACGCGTCCTCTTTAAACACTTTGAACCAGGCCGTAGGCCAGCACGACGCCGAGGATTACGCGGGAGCGAAAACAACCGCGGCACAGGTGTCAGCTTTGCTGACGCAGGCGAAACAGGATATTGACAAAGCGGCGAAGATGGAACCGGAATCCGGTGCAGGCGACCTTCTCGGAACGATAAGCAACGTTGAAGCCTGGATGAATGGCTTCAACCAGGTTTGCGATCTTGGCGCTTCC
>JAFGMY010000008.1 GCA_016927325.1 Actinomycetota bacterium
CCTGTCAGGGACGGCGCCAACCGGTGAACTTCCCACGACTGAGGCCGGCCAGGGTGGCCTGATGCTGGACCAGTTCGGGAGAAATCTTACCGAACTCGCAGCGCAGAACAAGCTGGATCCGGTAATAGGCAGGGAAAAGGAAACCGAGCGGGTAATGCAGGTTCTGTCCCGGCGCACCAAGAACAATCCCGTTCTGATCGGGGAGCCGGGTGTCGGGAAAACCGCGATCGTTGAAGGGCTTGCACAGTGTATAGCAAGAAACGAGGTCCCCGAACTTCTCAAGGGAAAGCAACTTTATACACTGGATCTTGGTGCCCTTGTGGCTGGTTCCCGTTACAGGGGCGACTTCGAAGAACGTTTGAAGAAGGTCATTAAAGAGATAAGAGGCCGCGGTGATATAGTTCTGTTTATCGATGAGATACATAACCTTGTCGGTGCCGGTGCGGCGGAAGGAGCGATTGACGCCGCAAGCATACTGAAACCCGCTCTTGCCAGGGGAGAGTTGCAGACAATCGGTGCGACGACGATGGATGAATACCGAAAGCACCTGGAAAGGGACGCGGCGCTCGAAAGACGCTTCCAGCCGATAGTTGTCGAAGAGCCTTCCGTCGAACATACTACTGATATTCTAAGGGGCCTTTGCGATCGTTATGAAGCGCACCATAAGGTCCAGATAACCGATTCGGCCATGGTGGCGGCATCAAGGCTGGCGCACCGTTATATTTCCGACCGCTATCTTCCGGACAAAGCAATCGACCTCATTGACGAGGCCGCCAGCAGATTGCGCATGAGGGCTATGACCGCTCCGCCAGATGTGAGCGAGAAAGAGGAACAGCTTCAGCAACTCCGCCAGGAGAAGCAGGCGGCCATTTCCTCGCAGGACTTTGAAAAAGCGGCAAAGCTCCGGGACAGCGAACAGGAACTGATTCTGGAAATTGCGAGAAGCGAAAAGGACTGGAAAGCTCCGCAACAGAGCCACAAGCTTCAGGTAACCGAGATTGACATCACGGAAATACTCTCGTCCTGGACAGGAATACCCGTCTATCAGCTGACTGAAGAGGAAAGCGAGAAGCTGCTCCGCATGGAGAGCGAACTACACAAGCGGATAGTAAGCCAGGACGAGGCCGTAGTCGCGATAGCACAGGCGATAAGAAGGACCAGGGCGGGCCTCAAAGATCCGCGCAGGCCCGGCGGTTCTTTCATATTTCTCGGCCCTTCAGGGGTCGGCAAGACGGAACTTGCCAGGGCTCTGGCGGAGTTTCTGTTCGGCAACGAGGATTCGCTGATACAGATAGACATGTCCGAGTACATGGAGAAGCATACCGTATCCAGATTGGTCGGTTCACCCCCCGGTTATGTCGGTCATGAAGAAGGCGGCCAGCTTACCGAAGCGGTACGGCGCAGGCCTTTCTCCGTAGTTCTACTGGATGAGGTGGAGAAAGCGCACTATGATGTTTTTAACGTACTTCTTCAGGTACTTGAGGATGGACGCCTGACCGATGCCCAGGGGCACCAGGTAGACTTCAGGAACACTATAATAATCATGACTTCGAACCTGGGAACCAGGGAAATCCACAATGGGTCCCCCATGGGGTTCCAGAGAGCCCTGGAGGAGGGTTCTTCCGTCTCTTACCTCGATATGAAGGACAGGATAATGGAAGAGCTCAAACGGGAGTTCCGCCCTGAACTGTTGAACAGGATAGACGATGTAATAGTGTTTAATGAGCTCTCTCATGGAGACGTGAAGCAGATCGCTGATTTGATGCTCATGAGGGTGCAGACCCAACTGGGCGACCAGGAAATCGTGCTCGAAGTCACCAACGAGGCGAAGGACATTCTGGTAAAGGAGGGTTACGACCCGTCTCTGGGCGCGAGGCCTCTCAGAAGGACTATCATGAGGTTGATCGAGAACCCGATTTCAGAAGCGATACTACGTGGTGACTTCGCCGGAGGCCACATAATTGTCGTAGACACCGATAAAGAAGACAGTAAACGATTAAGTTTCACCACTAAAGACATACCAGGGCAGGAATCCGAAACTGCCAAGATCGGGGTAGAAGAATAACGTCTACATAGTTGCCGGCAATAGAGAATCGTACCTGCGGGTTTTATTTTAGGCTTCAAAAATGTGATATGTCCGGAAAAATCCCAAAACACCGTACTGGATAAAGATAAGAACATTATTACGGTGGGATATGTGCATGTTTTAGAGTCCGATTTTGCAGTTTTGTAAATATTGGTAATGAAACATCGGCCGAGCTTCTGCTATTATTTAGTCAACAGAGTATCTCAAGTGAGAATATATTATGCGGTTGGATAACCAGGAAGAAGTGCGGCAAAAGCTAATAGGAGTCATTGAGAAAGTAGCCCCGGGCACCGAACTGCGTGAGGCGATTGATCGTATCCTGGAGGTAAGATCAGGCTCCATAATTGTCGTTGGTAAGGCACAGGAGCTCAAACCGATCATCTCCGGCGGATTCAGGATCAACTGTAAGTTCACCGCCCCGAGGTTGTACGAGCTCGCCAAAATGGATGGAGCGGTCATTCTAAGCAGGGATTTGAAGACCATCGCTTCAGCCAATGTGCACCTTGTGCCGGACCCCAAGATAATTACTCATGAGGCGGGGATGCGGCACAGAACGGCCGAGCGGGTCGCGAGACAGACCGGGGCGTTCGTGGTTGCGATTTCCGAGAGAATGAACACTGTCTCCATTTACATTGGCGAAGACCACTTCACGCTGGAGAGATTACCCCTCCTCCTTGCCAAAGCAGATCAGGCGCTTCAGGCATTAAGCCGGTACAGGATCCAGCTGGATAAGGAGTACAGCCATTTGAACACGATTGAAATCGAGGACATGGTAGTACTGCGAGAAGTGATAAAAGTGGTTCAGCGTAACGAGATGGTGACGCGTATCGCGGGGGAGATCAAGTTCCTGGTAGCGCAATTGGGCAAGGATGGGAGCCTGGTAAGTCTTCAGTTGAACGAGTTGATGTCCGGTTTCGAAGAACTTCGACGTCTGCTTATCAAGGATTACATGGTGGAAGCAGACAGCGCTTCCGCCGACTCTGTCATATACAGATTGGAGCGAATGCCGGGTGACGAACTGATGGACGACGCACTGGTCTCAAAGGTCCTTGGATATAAGGGGACCCTGGAACTGATGAACAAGATAGTCCGGCCGAGGGGATACAGAATGCTGTCGATGATACCAAGGATACCAACCAGCGTCATAGACAGACTGGTAGAACGTTTCGATAACCTTAAGAACATTTTAAGAGCTTCACCGGCGCTGCTCGACGAAGTCGACGGAGTCGGAGAGAGGCGTGCTTTCGCGATTAAAGAGGGCCTGGACCGTATATCCGAATCGATAATCATGGAAAGCTACCTGTGACTTGCAGAAATTAGAACCCTGGACTAACTTCCAAATTCTTTCTTCTTTCAACCAGCCTGAAGTCATCAGGTAAGGTTGTAGACTCCAAGTGTCGAGATACGCTCGTTTTCCTTCTTGATTATCTCGTGCAGGTTGATCCCGGTCAAAGTAGACAAAGCGGCGAGGAAAAACAGGGATTTACCCATCTCTTCTTCTATCTTATCTTTGCATGCGGGGCATAGATGACCTTCAAGGTGGCTTTTTACGTATTCGCTCATCTCAACGAGGTTGGCATCCGCGGGCAGCTCCTGTTTTTCAGCGTTTATCTTCAGGCAACCGCAGGACGTAACCGATTTCGCGATCGCACGGTTGACTCTTGCGCAGGCATCTTGATATTTCGTCATCGAGTCCAGGATGCTTCGCTGGCGGATCAGATGAAGTGATACTGTCTTCTGAAATTCTATACAACTTTCGTCCAAATTACTTTCTTGCATGTTATACACCATCACTATGAATTGCAGAGCTTTGTGTTCAGCAGTTAATTCATTATATTTACACTTTTTAATAAGTGTCAAGGAAAGCTGATATACTGACTACTCTCCCG
>JAFGMY010000062.1 GCA_016927325.1 Actinomycetota bacterium
AGTTGATCATGAAGTTGTTAAATAGTATCATATATCAGATTATTTACAATAATTCCCTGATTTGGTTCCAGTCGTGTAATCGATAGTCGCATCTTTGTCTGATCGCAGAGGTTGGTTAGCTGTATGGAACAGGATAAAATACTCATTGTTTTTCCTCATGTTACTGTGCGCGGACTCATTTTGTTCGCGGTGCGCGATTGTATTACCAGTGTTACCAGTGTTACCAGTGTTTGATTTGTCTCGAATGTCATGGTAAGCACTCATTGGGTGAGTCCAGTGAGCTATGGAGGTGGAAGAATGGCAGAAGCAACGGTAGTTGGGGCGGGGTTGTCCGGGATAGTGGCTGCGGTCAATCTTGCGAGAAGAGGTTTCGATGTAACGATTCTTGAGAAGGAAAAGCAGGTATGTGGCGGCATGCCGGAGTTCAGGCCGGACCCCGCGGGCAGCCCACTCCCGGTGGGACTGCTGAAGAGGTGGACCGGCGTGGATATCGGGCCCGCCGTGAAGACCATCGATGAAGCCACCTTCTGGGGATGGGGGACGCCGATAAGGATGGATATCAGCCCTGACTGGAGTTTCCAGATGGTGGAGCGTGGGACCCGTGAAACGTCGATAGACTCTTATCTGCAGAAGCTGGCACTTGATGAAGGCGTCAAGATCGAGTGCGGCCATCCCATTGAGACCCAGAAGCAGTACGCCGAGCTTCCACGCGACACGATTATTGCCACCGGCCTCCGCATTCAGGGGTTCGAAGCCCTCAATCTGCCCTATGCTCCACTGTACGGCTTTTTCGCTAAAGGCAGGGTGGACCATGACAGGACCACAGTCTCCCTGTGGATGGATACCTTCTCGAACGACTACGCTTTCAACTGCACAATCAACGGTGTTTCCTTCGCCATTCTGTTCCAGCGGGACATCCCCTTGAGCAAGAAGGGGATGGACAAGTACAAGAGGATGCTGTCCGAGAAAGAGGGCATCGAGTTTGACAACTGGCACAATATGCTCGGCGGCGCGTGTCCCGTAGGCAGCATAAGGAACCCCCAGCTCTTTCATGGCAAGCTTATCCTTACCGGGACCCTTTCCGGTGTAATCGATCCAATACTGTTCTTTGGAATGATGGGGGCGCTGGCCTCGGGTGTAATAGCTGCCGACGCACTGGAAGACAGGGAAAAAGCCTATAACGAGTTTCGGGCCGCGACGCGGATGTTCTACCCCTGCTACGCAGTCAAGAAGGGTATGAATATGACGCCGCACCTTTTCAAGGCAATGGCGATAAAGATGGCCGCGCCGCTGGTGCCGATGGTGATCGATCCGGCAATGAGGTTATGGCCGAATATCATTCCGGGTTACGCGCTGCTTAAGAACGATCCGGCGGATGCGAGGATTCTCAGCGAGAAGAAGATGGCAGCTGCCGCCGTGAAATAAGTGTTACTTGTAAAAATAACAGGCCTGCGATGATTCACAGGCCTGTTATTTTTCTTATTCGGTTCAGGATGCCTTCTGTTTGCGCATCTCCACGTCCGCTTGCGGAGGGTTCGAAGCTTCTGACATCTGCCGACACTAAGCGCCGACACTGGCTTTCTCCTGGCTGAGGATGTAATCTGCGCACTTGAGGCCGCACCTGGTTGCCATATCGGTTCCGATGCCCGACATGTCCACCCCGCACTCGGCACCGACGTAATAAAGCCCTTCGACAGGCGACTTGCTGGAAGGCCGTTCCTTGCCGACTTGTCCAATGCACTGGGCGATGCCGATCGCCGGCGCTCCCTGCTCGCCGAACACCATATAGGAGTCGGGTGTCAGAAACTCGTACCACATCAGGTGTTCCTTGAAGCCAGGCAGAACGTGTTCCATTGTATTCAGCGCGTCCTGCTCTATCTTGCCGTAAGGTTCGTCGCTCTCGAAAGTCAGCGGACCGACCGCGATGACCAGTTGCTTGCCCTCGGGAGCGGCTGTCGGGTCCATGTTTGACGGTACGCTCCACATCACCGCCGGCCGTCCGTCGGGAATATGGTGCTGTTCCCACTGTGTATGGTAATAGGACACCAGGTTACCGTCGGGAATGCAGAAAATCCCGTCAAGGTCGGTTATCTTCCGGTCCAGCGCCGCTCTTATGCAGAAGCAGGTGATGCCGGGGATCAATTTACCGATTCTTTCGGCGTACTCGGCATCGAAGTGCTCGTTTCCAACCAGACCGGCCACCGTTTCCTTGATGCCCGCGTTGCTGACGACGAGTGGTGCTTTCATTACTTCGCCGTCATCCAATTCGACTCCGGTCGCCCTGCCGCCCTCAACGATTATTCTCTTCACGTTCGCCTCGAGCCTGACTTCACCGCCGTTGTCCTTTATCCCCTCGCACATTGTGGCCGGGATTGTGCCCAGCCCCCCGATCGGATAACCGATGAACTCGAGCGGATTCATTCCCGGCTTATAGTACTCCATCATGATCAGCATTGTCCTTATCATTTCACTGACCGGGGTAAGGAATGAGGGTGTTCCGAACCCGGCGAACTGTCCAAGCTCCACGAAGTCGCGGAGCGCAGGCCAGTTGAGGTACTGATCCACGAAATCGCCTATTGGAACATTGTCGAACTGCTCGACTATGGGGGCTGCCATTGCTGCTACCATGGGCATCATCTGGCCCATCATGCCGAAACCCATATTCATAAGCTCCTGGGGCATCATCTTCATCATTTCCTGAAATCCCTCGGCAAGATGAACAGTGATCCTCTGACTCTTCGGGCTTTCGACTATAAGGTCTTTACCATCCACTACGATCGATACATCCTTGATCTTTATGCAGAAGCTGTCCGGATGATCAAACTTCAATATCCCCCCTTTGCCGACTCTCCTGCATGCTTCCTCGAATGCGCCGTGCTCGCAGCCGAAGAGGAAATGGCACCCAATGTCCATCCGGAACCCTTCCCTGACCTTTGTCGAACAGCGGCCCCCTACGACATCCATCCTCTCAAGGATGAGCACTTTCCTGCCCGCGCCCGCGAGTGCCGCTCCCGCGGCGCAACCCCCCAGCCCGGAACCGATGATAATAGCATCGTAGTCCATTCCAACCTCCTTTTCTCTTGTGTTGCTTATATGAACCCCCAAGCCTGGACTTTCAGACCGGGCTTTCCGGGAGAACCACACGATGACAGTGCCTGTTTGTGAAAGAGGTTTGCTGGTTGTTTTTGCTCTGATACAGTTCTCGTGATCCGGAGTTCAGACTTTTTCACCCCCGGGACCGGGTTATCAGGTGCCGCCGCCTTGAAAATCCCGGACCGGAAGCGTGTGAAGACCGGATCGCTGTTAATTTATGAACCTCCCGACCGCCTGTTGCCGTTAGGAATCCCGCAAGCCCGGAACGTGTCGCCGGGCCTGCGGGGGAAAGCTCATATTTGTGGATCGATCAGCTGTTCTGGACTATATAGTCACCGCACTTGAGACCGCACCTGGTAGCCATATCGGTTCCGATACCCGACATATCCACTCCGCACTCGGCTCCGACATAGTAGAGTCCTTCAACCGGCGACTTGCTGGAAGGCCTGTTCTTGCCGACCTGCCCCACGCACTGGCCTATGCCGATGGCCGGCCCACCCTGCTCCCCGAGGGCTATATAGGTCTCGGGGGTAAGGAACTCGTACCACATCAGGTGTTCCTTGAAACCCGGCACGACCTGCTCGATGGTAGACAGCGCATCCTCTTCTATCTTGTTGTAAGGTTGCTTGCAGTCGGCCACAAGGGCTCCGACGAAGTTTATCAGCTGCTTGCCTTCGGGGGCCGCGCTCGGGTCCATGTTTGATGGGACACTCCACATGACCGCGGGAGGACCGTCCGGAATTACCTTTTCGTCCCAGAGCTTATGGTAGTAAGTATCAAGGTTCCCCTGGGGTATACAGAAGAAGCCGTCGAGGTCGGTCACCTTCGTATCCAGGGCCGCCCTGATAGTGAAACATGAGATTCCCACGATAAGGTCTCTGATTCTCCCGGCGTACCCGGGATCGAAGTGCTCTTCGCCGACCAGATCGGCGACCGTTTCCTTGATTCCCGCGTTGCTTACTATTATGGGAGCGTTGATTACCTCTCCGTCGTCCAGTTCGACGCCGACCGCTCTGCCGCCCTCTATGATTACCTTCCTTACGTTGGCGCCGACACGTACCTCGCCGCCCTTATCCCTGATGCCGCTACAGATGGTGTTCGGAATCATGCCGAGCCCTCCGATCGGGTAACCCATCAGTTCGAGCGGGTTCATTCCAGGCTTATAGTATTCCAGGAAGCCCAGCATGGTTCTCATGAATTCGCTCACCGGTGTGAGGAAAGAAGGCGTACCGAATCCCGCGAACTGGATTATTTCAACCAGGTCGCGCGCCTTCTGGAACTCGATGTACTGGTCGAAGAAATCCTGAATGGTGACGTCGTCGAACTGTTCGATGATCGGCGCCGCCATCGCGGTGACCATCGGCATCATCTGGGTCATCATGCCGATGCCCATATTCATGAGTTCCGGAGGCATCATGCTCTGCATCTCCGACATGCCCGCGGCCAGATTGATGGTGATCTTGTCGATGAAGTCGCCGTCTATGGACGCTTCCTGCGGGTTGACATTTATGACCGTATCCTGAATTCTTATGCAAAGGTTATCGGGATGGTCAAACTTTAAAATTCCCCCTTTGCCGACTCTCCTGCATGCTTCCTCGAATGCGCCGTGCTCGCAGCCGAAGAGGAAGTGGCACCCTATGTCCATCCGGAAGCCGTCTCTCTCCTTGTTTGAGCACCGTCCTCCCAGGACATCCATTCTCTCGAGCACAAGGACTTTCTTTCCAGCCCCTGCGAGAGTGGCTCCCGCGGCGCATCCCCCAAGTCCGGAGCCGATGACGATTGCGTCGTAACCCATTAAAAACCTCCCTGTATAAAGGTGTTTGCATGGAGTTCCGCAGCCCGGATATCGAGGCCGGGCCGCGGAAGACAAGAACACAGGGGCCAGCCCTATACCTTGCTGAGCTCCTGTGTGATTATGTAGTCGGCGCAGGCCAGGCCCGAGTTGGTCGCCATGTCGCAGGCGACACCGGACACGTTCCTGCCCGCTTCACCGCCGACGTAGTAGAGCCCGTCTATCGGCGACTTGCTGGAAGGCCTTTCGTCTCCGACTTGTCCCATGCACTGGGCTATACCGATTACCGGCGCGTTCTCCTCGCCGAAAGCCGCGTATGTCTTCGGGGTCAGCACATCATAGGATTCCAGATTATCCTTGAAGCCGGGGATCAACATGTCAAGCGACTCTACACAAAGGGGTCCAAGCATGTCGAAGTCCTCTTTCACATCAAGCATGCACGGGCCGACGCCGAGAATAAGCTGCTTTCCCTCGGGGCAGGCGCTCGGGTCCATGTTTGAGGGGCTGCTGACCATTATGGGCGTCGGCAGGTCCGGTATTGTCAGGTCGTCCCACAGCGCGTGCAGATACCCTTCCACATCATGGTTGGGAAGGCAGAAGCCGAGTTCGATATCGGAAATCTTCTGTTTCATCTTCGCCCTCAGGGTAAAACCGCTGTTTCCGTATACCAGGTTGCCTATCGTCTTGGTGTACTCCGCTTCGAATTTATCTTCGCCGACCAGTTCCGCCACCGTCTCTTTGATTCCGGCGTTGCTGATTATTATGGGTGCCTTTATCGTTTCCCCGTCGGTGAGTTCCACCCCGACGGCTCTCCCGTTTTCCACGACGACCCTCTTGACGCCTGTTCCAGTTCGGATTTCACCGCCTTTTTCCTTTATTCCCTCCGCCAGGGTATTGGGAATAGCTTCAAGGCCGCCGATCGGGTAGCCCATCAGCTCCAGAGGGTTCATGCCCGGTTTCCAGTCGCCCAGGTAAATGAGGAGCGTTCTCAGGAGTTCGCTGCTGGCGGTAAGATTGGATGGAGTGCAGTAACCAGCCATCTGGAAGTATTCCATGAAATCACGGACGATAGGCCAGTCGAAGTAACTGTCGAGCATCGATTTCATTGACACTTTATCGAACTGCTTGATGATGGGCGCGGCCATCGCATTGACCATCGGCATCATCTGGGTCATCATGCCCATGCCCATGCTCATAAGTTCCTGGGGCATCAGTCGCATCATTTCCCTGATCCCGTCCATGACGTTAATCTTGATGGGATCCGGGCCTCTGCCCGTAATCACGAGTTTCTCACCGTCAAATTTCAAAAAAGAATCATGAACTCTCAGCTGAAAGTTGCTTGGGTGATAGAACTTTATTTCTTTGCCCAGCCTCTTGGCGGCGTCCCCGAAAGAGCCGTGTTCGCAGCCGAAAAGGAAGTGGCAGCCGATATCCAGCCTCCAGCCGTCCCTGTCTACGCTGGAGCACCTTCCGCCGATGAACTCCATTCTTTCAAGAATGATCACTTTCTGTCCGTTGGCAGCCAGCGCCGCGCCGGCCCCAAGTCCTCCCAGTCCGGCACCGATGATTACAGCATCGTAGCCCATGCAACTCCTCCTTTTCTTATTTGACATCTGTTCAATGACGTTCTTGCCTGTTCTCGAGCGTTCAACTGTGTGTAAACATCAAATCAAAACAGTCGAGGCGGTTGTCTGTAAGGTTATTCACTGCGGGAACTGTCGCGGGTAAAAATACGACAATGGTAACTGTGCTGCGACCGAGAGGCTGAATAATATCATTTCGAAAGGGAATTCCCATTATTAATTTCACTGCCCTTAAGATTATATAAAGCCGGCATTGGAAATATTTGGATTCACTGACCCTGACTTGTGCTTTCCAGGGTTCCGTGCCCCCCCAATGATCGATAAAATGCCGCCTAATCATATAATGTTATTAACCATTAGGCAATATATGATCAATAACTTGTTGAATCTCGTCCCTCTGTGACGCCCTCAAGCATGGACGGACACTGTTCAGGGCGGATTCCCCGCTCCGGATTGAGGAAAAGGGCATCGGCCGAGGAAGCCGATGCCCCGGTACAAACACTTGTTGCATGTCTCAGGCGGTTGCCGCTGCTCTGGTCTCGCTTAATACGTAGTCGCCGGTTGCAAGCCCCGACTTGACGCACATATCGCACGCCATGCCGGAGATGTTCTTTCCCGCTTCACCGCCGCAAACATAGAGCCCCCTGATCGGCAAGATGCTCGAAGGCCTGTTCTTTCCAACCTGTCCTACGCACTGGGCCAGTCCTACCGCGGAAGCTTTCTTCTCACCGAAGGCTATATAGGTTCCGGGATTCAGCCAGTCATACCACATGATATGCTCCTTGAAGCCCGGAAGGGCGTGGTCCATAGCGTCCAGGATCAGAGGCTCCATCTTCTTGTAGTCGTCCTTGAAGTCGTACATCATGGCACCTATCGAGATAACCAGCTGTTTGCCTTCAGGCGCCAGCGACGGGTCCATATTGGATGGAACCGAAAAGAATGTGGGAGGAGGCGCGTCGGGAATACGAAGCTCGTCCCAGAGTTCATGGTAATAATCCTGCAGGCCTCCTCTGGCGATTCCAAGGCCCATGTCAATATCGGTAATCCTGGTATCCAGTGCCGCCCTCAGGCAGAACGCGCTGACTCCCGGTAGAAGGTCGCGTATATACCTGACGTAGTCGGGAGCGAAATGTTCCTCGCCGACGAGATCGGCCACTGTCTCCTGGAGGCCTCCGTTGCTGATTACGACAGGCGCTTTTATTATTTCGCCGTTATCCAGTTCGACCCCTATTGTCTTGCCGTTCTCCACCAGCACTTTTCCTACATTGGTGTTGGTTCTGATCTCGCCACCCCGGTCGGTGATTCCCTCGCACATGGTTCTCGGTATTGAGATAAGGCCTCCCATCGGGAAACCGGCCAGTTCCATTGGATTCATGCCCGGTTTGTAGTACTCCATGACCCCGAGCATTGTTCTCATTAACTCGCCCGTCGAGGTCAGCCAGGAAGGAGTGCCGAACATTCCGAATTGCCCCAACTCGAGAATGTCGCGCATCTTGGGGAACTCGACATACTTATCGACGAAGTCTTTGATGGTGACATCGTCGAACTGCTCCACGATCGGCGCCGCCATGGCCATCACCATCGGCATCATCTGGGTTATCATTCCCATGCCCATGCTCATGAGCTGGTTTGGCACCATCTTCATCATTTCCTGTGCGCCGGCTCCGATATTGATGGTGATAGTGTCCATGTTCTCTCCGGAGACAGTCAGTTTCTCCGTGTCAAAGCGGATGAGCGCGTCTTCAATCCTTACAATGCCTCCGGTGAAGTGATGCCGCTTGATCTGCCCCTCTTTCCCAACCCTTCTGCAAGCTTCCTCGAAAGCGCCGTGCTCGCATCCGAAAACCGCGTGGGCGCCGAGGTCGAGGTGGAAACCTTCCCGGTCCTGGCTGGAACAACGGCCGCCGACTTTTTCCATTCTCTCGAGAATGAGGACTTTTCTTCCCGCGCCCACCAGCAAGCATCCCGCCGCGCAACCCCCGAGTCCCGCTCCGATGATAATCGCATCGTAGTCCATAAAGTTCCTCCTTTATACTCTAAGGCACCATTGTTACCCGCTAAATCCGCTTGTCTTGTCATGCATGCATGTCAGGATGACAAAATATGTTTTCGAGTTGACATAGTCGGCACCGACCCTCATTTCCGGATTACGTACCGGTATATAAACGGGTTTAAGAAGAACAGCCTGCCAAGAGGGAATTCTCATTATTTACTCCACGGCTCGTGATTCTCAGGTACCAGACGCCGGAAACCATTTTTACCGCCATCAGAGTTATTCAAGAGTTACCGCACTTTCAATAATCGATTGAAAGTTGACTAATAATATAATGTTACAGGCCGGCAGGCAATGGAGACCGCCGAACCGGAGGAGATTTTCTGTATTGGAAACCGCACTGATATAAAGGCGGGTAAAAAAAGCAGCGGCTCTAAAGGCCGCTGCTGTATTTTTCAGGCGGTATCAAGTTGAATCAGGCTGTTGGGACCATACTGTTCTGGACAATATAGTCGCCGGTTGCAAGCCCCGACTTGACGCACATATCGCACGCCATGCCGGAGATATTCTTTCCCGCTTCCCCGCCGCAGACATAAAGTCCCTCGATAGGAAGTTTGCTGGAAGGTCTCTTGTCGCCTACCTGCCCTACGCACTGGGCGAGCCCGACGGCCGATGCTTTTTTCTCGCCGAAGGCGATATAAGTGCCCGGATTGAGGCAGTCATACCACATCAGGTGATCGTTGAAGCCGGGAAGAGCATGCTCCATCGCCTCGAGGATAAGGGGCTCCATCTTCTTGTAGTCGTCCTTGAAGTCGTACATCATCGCGCCGATCGCTACAACCAGCTGCTTCCCTTCCGGAGCGAGTGATGGGTCCTGGTTGGAGGGAACAGTAAAGAAAGTCGGAGGAGGAGCATCGGGAATACGAAGCTCGTCCCAGAGTTCATGGTAATAGTCCTGAAGGCCGCCCTTGGCAATACCAAAACCGGCGACTATATCCGTCAGCCTGGTGTCAAGTGCCGCCCTCATGCAGAAGGCACTCACACCGGGGATAAGGTCCCTTATTGTCTTGGTATAATCTTCCTCGAAATACTCCTCGCCTACGAGGTCGGCGACCGTTTCCTGTATTCCGCCGTTGCTTATGATAATAGGCGCATTTATTACTTCGCCGTCGTCGAGTTCGACACCGACAGCCTTTCCGTTCTCTACAAGTATCTTCTTTACGTTTGTGCCAGTCCGTATCTCGCCGCCCTTTTCCTCGATGCCATCACACATCGCCGTGGGGATGGAAATAAGTCCTCCCAGGGGAAATCCTGCGAGTTCCATCGGGTTCATTCCCGGCTTGTAATACTCCATCAACCCCATCATTGTCCTCATGATCTCTCCGGTGGAGGTCAGCCAGGAAGGCGTTCCGAACATTCCAAACTGAACCAGTTCCAGCATGTCCCTCATTTTCGGAAACTCGATATACTTGTCGATAAACTCTTTGATCGTAACATCATCGAACTGCGAGATGATCGGTGCCGCCATGGCCATTACCATCGGCATCATCTGGGTCATCATGCCCATGCCCATGTTCATCAGTTCTTTTGGCATGAGGCTCATCATTTCCTGCGCGCCGGCGCCGACA
>JAFGMY010000063.1 GCA_016927325.1 Actinomycetota bacterium
ATTCCCTCGCACATAGTTGCGGGGATTGCCCCCAGGCCCCCTATCGGATACCCGATAAACTCCAGCGGGTTCATTCCCGGTTTGTAGTACTCCATCATGATAAGCATTGTCCTGATCATTTCGCTGACCGGGGTCAGGAATGACGGGGTGCCGAAACCGGCGAACTGTCCGAGCTCAATGAAATCACGCAGGGTGGGCCAGTCCAGATACTGGTCGATGAAATCACCTATCGGAACGTTGTCGAACTGTTCTACTATCGGAGCGGCCATCGCGGTCACCATCGGCATCATCTGTCCCATCATGCTGAAACCCATGGTCATGAGCTCCTGGGGCATCATTTTCATCATTTCCTGAAACCCTTCAGCCAGGTGCACGACAATCCGCTTATTTTTTGGACTTTCGACTATCAGGTCTTTCCCGTCGATTACAATTGACACATCCTTGATCTTCACGCAGAAGCTGTCCGGATGGTCAAACTTTAAAATTCCCCCTTTGCCGACTCTCCTGCATGCCTCCTCGAAGGCGCCGTGCTCGCACCCGAACAGGAAGTGGCAGCCAATGTCCATCCGGAAACCTTCCCGCACCTTTGTGGAGCATCGGCCTCCTACAACATCCATCCTTTCCAGGATGAGGACTTTCCTGCCCGCGCCGGCGAGTGCCGCTCCCGCCGCGCAACCCCCAAGCCCGGAACCGATGATAATCGCATCGTAGTCCATTCCAGCCTCCTTTACCTGATAGGTTTAACAGGGGTTCTACAGGCCGATATCGATTAAACGGGCTGTAGAAGATATATGAACAAAGCCGGCCTAGACTTTGCTGAGTTCCTGGGTGATTATGTAGTCAGCACAGGCCAGCCCCGAGTTCATCGCCATGTCGCAGGCTATTCCGGATACGTTTTTACCAGCCTCGCCCCCGACGTAGTAGAGCCCGTCAATAGGCGACTTGCTTGACGGCCTTTCGTCGCCGACCTGTCCCATACACTGGGCGATCCCGATTACCGGGGCATTTTCCTCGCCGAACGCCGCGTATGTTTTGGGGGTCAATACATCATAGGACTCCAGGTTGTCCTTGAATCCCGGGATCAGCAGATCGAGGGATTCGACGCAAAGCGGTCCCAGCATGTTAAAGTCTTCTTTCACATTCAGCATGCTGGGTCCGACACCGAGAATGATCTGCTTGCCTTCCGGGCAGGCGCCCGGATCCATGTTCGAAGGGCTGCTGACCATAATCGGAGTGGGCTCGTCCGGGATTGTCAGGTCGTCCCAGAGCGAGTGCAGGTACCTTTCTATTCCCGGAACAGGCAGGCAGAAGCCGAGTTCTATGTCTGAGATCTTCTGCTTCATCTTTGCCCTCAGGGTGAAACCGCTGTTTCCGTAAACAAGGTCGCTTATCGTTCTGGCGTAATCCGCGGGGAACCTGTCGTTACCGACGAGATCGGCCACCGTTTCCTTGATTCCGGCGTTACTGATAACGACAGGCGCCTTTATCGTTTCTCCATCGGGGAGTTCCACGCCGACGGCCCTTCCGTTCTCGATTATGATTTTCTTTACATCGGTCCCGGTGCGGATTTCGCCACCTTTCTCCTTTATCCCCTCGGCAACCGTGTTGGGAATGGCCTCGAGGCCTCCTATCGGATAGCCCATGAGCTCGAGAGGGTTCATCCCTGGTTTCCAGTCACCCAGGTATACCAGAACTGTTCTAAGCAGTTCGCTGCTGGCGGTAAGATTTGATGGCGTACAGTATCCGGCCATCTGGAAATACTCCATGAAGTCACGCACGACCGGCCAGTCGAAGTAGGTATCGAACAGCGATTTCATCGATACCTTATCAAACTGCTTGATGATGGGAGCGGCCATTGCCTCGACCATGGGCATCATCTGGGTCATCATGCCCATACCCATGCTCATGAGTTCCTTGGGCATCAGTTGCGCCGCATCTCGTATTGCGTCCATTACGTTGATTTTTACAGGGTTTGGGCCTCTTCCGGTTATGACAAATTTTTCACCATCAAACTTCATGAAGGAATCATGGACCCTTAACTGAAAGTTACTGGGGTGATAGAACTTGATCTCCTTGCCTAACCTCTTGGCGATGTCCCCGAAAGAACCATGTTCGCAGCCGAAAATGAAGTGACAACCGATGTCAAGTCTCCAGCCGTCCTTGTCGACACTGGAACATCTTCCGCCGATGAAGTCCATTCTTTCCAGAACGATAACTTTCTGCCCGTTGGCGGCCAGCGCGGCACCGGCTCCCAGCCCTCCCAGTCCGGCGCCGATGATTATCGCGTCATAATTCATAAAGCCCTCCTTTACTTAATGGCACCTGCCGGATGCCCTTATACTTCTCTTGAAGCGTGAGAATGAGAATGAACGCGAATGCGGTGTTCAAGGTGATTGTTATTCATCAAAAAAACTGCCGCAGGCTGAACTGTGGTAGAACTTACTTCAGTGAAGCTGATCGGCTGAAAAATCTTTTGCCAGAAGGGAATTTTCATTTTGAACTTCACTACCCTTAAGATTTATTAAGCCAATATTAGAAATACCCGGATTTACTGACCCTCGCATAGAGGGTTTCCTGCCCCAATCGCCGATTTGAGTTGCCTAATCATATAATGTTATTAACCAATAGGCAACATATGGTCAATAAGTTATTGCTTATATTCCTTGAATGGCAGAAACAGTATTAAAAAAGCGATTTCTCGTAATAATCCGAGTTTACGGATACGGTTTTTCCGGCCGAAGATAGAAACCGTTCTCCGGCGGTCTTTCATATTATTGTCACCAAAGGCGGTTTTTGATTCCGGGCAGCGCGAACCGACATGCTCCACTAGCAAGAAAAACAGCTTCCCGTGAGGAAGTTCTTTTATTGTCGCCAGATATGCATCTTCGGAATTTGCAGGAAAAGTGAATGATGCCGGACATAAGTTTAAAAGAAAGACAGCGGCCGATGAAGGCCGCTGTCTGTTGCTGATGATCCGCGTTAAATGCAATCAGGCGGTCGGGACCTTTGTGTTCTGGACTATGTAGTCGCCGGTCGCGAGCCCCGACTTGACGCACATGTCACATGCCATGCCCGAGATGTTCTTTCCCGCTTCCCCGCCGCAGACATAGAGTCCCTCGATCGGCAGTTTGCTGGAAGGTCTTTTTTCGCCTATCTGGCCTACGCACTGGGCGAGCCCGACGGCTGATGCTTTCTTCTCGCCGAAGGCGATATAGGTACCCGGATTGAGGCAGTCGTACCACATCAGATGATCGTTGAAGCCGGGTAGAGCATGCTCCATCGCTTCAAGTATCAGCGGCTCCATCTTCTTATAGTCGTCTTTGAAGTCGTACATCATGGCGCCGATCGACACGATAAGCTGTTTTCCTTCCGGTGCCAGTGAGGGGTCCTGGTTGGAGGGAACGGTGAAGAAGGTTGGCGGGGGAGCGTCGGGAATGCGAAGCTCGTCCCAGAGTTCATGGTAGTACTCCTGCAGGCCGCCCTTTGCAATTCCGAACCCGGCGACAATATCTGTTAACTTGGTGTCGAGTGCCGCCCTCATGCAGAAAGCGCTTACGCCCGGGATGAGGTCCCTTATTGTTTGAGTGTAATCTTCCTCAAAGTACTCCTCACCCACGAGGTCGGCGACCGTTTCCTGTATTCCGCCGTTGCTTATGATAATAGGCGCATTTATTACTTCACCGTCATCGAGTTCGACACCGACAGCCCTTCCGTTCTCAACGAGTATCTTCTTTACGTTTGTTCCTGTCCGTATCTCGCCGCCTTTTTCCTCGATGCCGTCACACATCGCGGCGGGGATGGATATAAGTCCTCCCAGGGGAAATCCCGCGAGTTCCATGGGGTTCATTCCCGGCTTGTAATACTCCATCAACCCCATCATTGTTCTCATGATTTCTCCGGTGGAGGTCAACCAGGAAGGTGTTCCGAACATTCCGAACTGTACCAGTTCCAGCATGTCCCTCATTTTCGGGAACTCGATGTACTTGTCGATAAACTCTTTAATCGTAACGTCATCGAACTGCGAGATGATTGGTGCCGCCATGGCCATTACCATTGGCATCATCTGGGTCATCATGCCCATGCCCATGTTCATCAGTTCTTTTGGCATGAGGCTCATCATTTCCTGCGCGCCGGCGCCGACA
>JAFGMY010000064.1 GCA_016927325.1 Actinomycetota bacterium
ACGATAGCGAGGCCGATACCTGTATGTCCGTTTTTTCCTTTGGAAAACGGCATGAATATCCGCTCGGCGTCTTCCGGCCGGATCCCGGGGCCGTTGTCTTGAACGGTGTAGATATGTGTTCCGTTCTTGCTTCCCTCACAGTGGATCGTCACCAGCGGCTGTTCCTTGTCGTTGTGCCTGATCGCGTTTTCTATCAGGTTGCCGAACACCTGATAGATGTGGGTCTTGTTGGCTCTGACAGATCCAAGGTTCTTGCCGTATTCAACCCGGGCGTTCCTCTCTTTTAGAAGAGGCGAGCGCTCCTTGATTATCTTTCTGACTGCGTCGGTAACGTCAATAGTGGACACCATTTCGGGTTTTTGCATTGCCATCGCCAGGGTCAGCAGGTCATTTATGAGTTCCTCGGCCTGCACAACGCTCAAGTGGATTATGTCGGAGATTCTTTCAATGTTTGAGCCAAGGTTTTCGATTCTGTCTCTTTTTCTCCAAATGCTCTGGAGTGTTTCACCGGCGGCCTTGATCGAAGTCAGCGGACTTCTCAGATCGTGCGACACCGTATGGGCGTACGTCTCGAGCTCTCTGTTGAGCCTGACCAACTGTTCCTCGGCCTCTTTCCGGGCCGTCATATCACGGGAGTTGATGATAACTTTCATCACACCATTGGCGTCAAGGAAACTCTTGCCGACAGCCTCAAGGGTCTTCCAGGACTCGTCTTTATGATGAAAACGGACCTGCACATACCGGCTGGTACCTTCCTCTTCCACGATGTCGTTTCTGGCGTTGAGAAACACCACGGCGTCATCGGGATGCAGCAACTCGAAAACGTTGTCTCCAATGACTTCTTCCGCGGAATAACCAAGAACTTCCCTTACCGCCGGATTGATATAAAGGATCATCCCGAATGTGTCGAGGATGCAGATGATATCCATAGAGTTCTCGATCAGGGAGCGAAAATGCTCTTCGCTCTTTCTCAGAGCCTCTTCATATCTGATGTACTCTTCAACTTTATGCTGTAGTTTCTTGCTCATCTTTTCTATCTTCGGGGTCTGCTCGACAATAATGCTCCCAGGACTTACCGATATTTTCTTTAATTCGTCGCCCTCCGCAATCTCTGTACGCACTTTAGACGTACTGCACAGGAACAAAGGTTCCTGCTTGTCGCCGCTCAACAAGGCAAAGAAGAACTCGGCAGAGAAGATACTTTCTTTCCCTCCGAGAAACAGCCTGGTAGTTGCGCATCCCTTCTCTATTAGTATATCGATAACTTCGAGCGCTTTCTCAAGGCTTTTTTCGGCAAAATAATCTTGAAAGGTAAATGACCCGAACTCATCATAAGTTAACCCTGATACTTCACATAGTTCATCGTTCCATTTGAGAATCCTTCCCTCGAGATTGAATATAAACGCCGGGTTCGGAAACATCTCCAGGTCTATGTCAGACACAGCCATTCCTTGCGCTGCCTCATCCGCGCAGACCTTAAGCAGCCGCTCGGTGACGGTATTTTCCGCTATGCCGGTCAAGGCCAGCAGTTTTGTGGGATTCATCCTTACGTATTTCCAGTATTCCTCTTCGAAATCGCCCTGGATATCGAGGCTGTATTCATTGTCAACCCCGAGAACGATGACCGACGTCCCTTTGTCGTCGAATCGGGTTATATCCCGGATGAGACTTCTGCCGAGGTGATCATAGAGGGTATCCTGGACGATCAGGAGGTCGATGCTCCTCTGTTCAAGCCCCAGCTTGTCATGCCCGTTGCCGTTAAAAAAAACCGAGTCGGCAGGAAGATCGTTACGAAGGAGCCGGTTAATTTCAGTTCCCAGTTCTTTGTTATCACTCAAGATAACAGCTTTAACCCGGTTTTCCAGTTTCAAAGTGGGGCCCCCAAGCTATCGTTAAAACAATCCGGCGCCGTAATCGTCTGCCGGAGCAGCAGCCGCAGTAGTTATTTTATCATTTCGGGCTGATCAGTTGAAGCGGACCGGCGGGGTGTCAATGCCTCAAATACATCAGTGCCCTGATCATGTAATCACGATAATCTTTTCTGAGATTGACCGCGGTTAGAAGGATATCCATGAACAGTGGCTTATAGTACCTCTTAATGCACATGGTGCCCTTGCTGAAATAGCTGTTGTATCTTTCCATCAGTTTGTCCCGGAAAGGGTTTGCCGCGGGGTTGTGCCTGAACTCCCCGGAGCTGGAAACGTTATCAAGCAGGTGGGCCGCGGCCATTTCGCCGGTTTCGAGCGCGTAGGTAATTCCCTCACCACTGATAGGGTTTGTAACGCTCGCGGCTTCCCCGACCAGAAGGAGCCCAGGGCACTCAAATTTGCTGGCGCCGAGGCCTACGCGGATAAGGCCTCCCCGGCAGGTTGAGATCGGGGTTGCCCCCTCGAGTTTGGGTGCTACATGTTTCGCTTCCCGGATGAACTTCTCCATGGATCGCTTCAGGCTTATATTCTTTTTTCTGACGTGATAGAGCATTGCCCCCACGCCGACGTTGGCAACCGTTTCCGTTACGGGGAAGACCCAGCCGCACGCCGGGGAAATGCTTTTATCGGGGTATATTTCGAGGTAGTCGCCGATATCGTTGACACCCTCAAAGTACTGCCTCAGGGTAAGGCCCAGATGAACCGGATTATTGACCAGCAGCCCCATTGAGGAAGCCAGAACGGAGTGTACTCCGTCGGCTCCTATTACCGCACCAGCCGTAATCTCCATCTCTTTTCCTTCGTGCAGCGCTTTTACCCCGAAGACGCGCCCGTCCTTTACCAGCGGCGCGGTGACTTCGTGGCCTTCCCATACCTCCGCCCCGTTTTCGCGCGCGAAATCGAGCAGTATCTTGTCGAGGTCAAGACGCCTGATTATATAACCGTGGTCGGGAAAGTTGGTTGTTGGAGGTATCTTCGATTTAACATAATACCTTCCCCCGCCGGAAAAAACGAAACCGTGGAACTTGTTGAAGTTTCCTTCCAGCCGGTCCCTCAATCCCATCGAATACAGGGTCCGCACCGCCCTCGGAGCTATGCCGTCACCACACACTTTTTCCCGCGGGAACTTTTCCTTGTCGAGCACAAGCACTTTCGCGCCATGACGTGCCAGATAGCAGGCCGCTGAGGAGCCTCCCGGGCCTCCTCCGGCGATTACTACGTCATAATCCATGCGTCCTCCGGATAGATATTGCAGATTCGTGTAAGTACCGTGATTAATTATACCAGCTTAACTCATTACTACACTTTTGTTCCTCCCACCCCTTGGGCCCGGTGTTCTCAGCCTTGGGAAGATAACACGGAAAACTTGGACACAATAAAGTTTGACAGGTGCCAGGTCATTAATGATGCTCACGCATCACAAAAGACCTGGGACACCTGAGGTTAATCTATGTCCGGTGGAATCGTCTTCATCATTCGCGTTTTGGTGATATCGGTATCAGCATCCGCTTCCTGGTTAGGGAGGAACTCAACGGTTCTGATTGGATATGGAATTGTTATCCCGGCCGAGTTGAATGATTTGACTATGAGCTCGAGTACTTCGGACTGAACATTGAGCCTGCGGTTTCTATCGGAGCCCATCCAGAAGCGGGCGACCAGGATCAGGGCTTCAGGTTCAGCCTCGCTCAGGATCATCGGCTCGGGTTGCTCAAGTATGCCGTTCTTGCTTTTGAGCACTTCTTTGATCAGGCGCCGCGCTTTGTCTACGTCGGCATCGTACCTGATGCTTATTCTTACGTCGATCCTGAGCGATGGGGTGGAGGTATAGTTTACGATGGGGTTTGAGAATACCATCTGGTTGGGGATGTAGACCCGCTCACCTTCGTAAGTGAGAATCTGCGTGTCCCTGATCCTCACATTTTCCACGGTCCCCTCTTCCTGGCCTATCATTACCTGGTCCCCGATTGTGAATGGGTGCTGGAGCAGCAGTATTATCCCGGCGAAGAGGTTGCTCAGAATATCCTGAAGGGCGAAACCGATGCCGAGGGACGCGAGGCCTACCGCCGCGAGAAGGCCTGAGAGGCTTATTCCTATTTCACCAAGCGCAAGCAGAAAACCGATGCCGAGGATTATTCCCGAAACGATGCGTGCTATCAGTATGTCGATATGGCCCTGGGTGCTGGCCCGACTGATTGATTTTTTAATCAGCGTCTTGGCCAGCCTGGAGACAAGCCAGGCTGTGACCAGTATGGCAAGCGCCATAACATACCGGGGCCCCGCTTCGATAAACTTGTTCCACAGGTCTGTGAAGGGCTGACTCACGGAAGTCCATAACGATGCTGTCATATACAAAAGTATCACCTCTCGGTAGCAAAACTAATATAAATTGAAGTTCCAGGCAAGTATTTACCCCTTGTTTTCAGACGACTCAAGCCATAAAAAGGTTTTAATGCCCGTTTTCCCAAATATTTATTTACAGAACATCAATGGAGCGTCCCCATGGTCGGCAGGGAAGAAATATTAAAAGAGATCGATAAGGCCAAAAAATGGAAAGCATTCTTCATGATATTCGCGGCGGGACTTTTTGTCGTCGGTGCGGTCCTCGTAGTCTTGTTTGTGGCCGGGGATGATATACCTGCGCTGTTGCTGGGGATCGTCTCTTTTGTGTGGAGCGCCGTTATGATCAATCAACTGCTTAAGACAAACGAGCTCATCGATCTCATGAATGCGCGAATTGAAGGTTTTAACAGGAACGGGACGGCAGAAGATCTCCCGGGAACGCAAACCCCTGGTTCCAGAGGGAGTGAACCCGGTGAACCATGAAAGACTTGCGGGGCTTTTAAAGTGCCCGATCTGCGGGAGTGATATCGAATACAGGTCCAGGGTGTTTTCATACTGCTGCCACGGAAAGGTCCTTCATACATTCCGGGTTAAAGGCCATATTCCCGATTTTGTCAAAGATGAAGGTGAAAAACACCAGGAAAAAGTAGACCGTGCCTTCAACAGGATAGCGGGCAGAAAGTACGACAAGATCGTTACCGGGGCGACCTCCTTTGACAGGTTCAAGCTGCGCCTGATGTGGGGGACAACTAAGTATATTCCCCTGCTTTTTGAAATGATGGAAAGCGTGACCTCCGACTGCGAACCGGGATTTTTTCTGGATATTCCCGTGGGTACGGGAGTTTTCACCGCTGGTGAGTACAGCCTTCAGACCAGTTTTGAGTTCATCGCCGCCGACTACAATATGGAGATGCTTGCATCGGCCGAGATCAAGGTGCGCGCGTCTGATTACGGCAACGTTATGCTGGTGAGGGCCGACGTTGCTAACCTTCCCTTTGTAAACAGTGCGTTTTCGGGGATATTGACGATGAACGGCCTGGGCGCATTTCCCGATAAGGCCAAGGCTATGGATGAGTTGACGAGAGTCCTCAAACCCGGCGGCAAGATCGCCGGCGCTCTCTACGTAAGGCGGGAGAGGCTTCTTACGGACCTGGTTTTCAGCCGGGCGGCAATCTGGAAAAGACGCCTTATCAAGCCCATTTACACCGAGAAGCAACTTCTGGAGGAGTTGGAAAAACGGGAAATTGAAAATATCGTTACAAGGAAAGTAAAAAGTATCATGTTTTTCAGCGGCAGGAAGAAGCCCGGTACCGGTGCGATTCCCGTCGGCAACTCCCTTCCGGCTCTCGACTGATGGTGTTCAACCCCGGTGCCTGCGGTTTTGTTATGCTGTGAAGCAAAATTAAACACCTGGCACCGGTAGGATTATGGTTCTTAACCCCGGTGTCCCAGTGTGTGCACAGGTGGTGTTCAACCCCGGTGCCAGCCTTCAGACTGGCTTCGGTCTTATTCCAGCAAATGCACGGC
>JAFGMY010000065.1 GCA_016927325.1 Actinomycetota bacterium
AAAACTAATTTAATGGTGTAATGCGATATTTATTATACGCAAAAGTTGTGTGAATGATCAGCGGACAACAACAGCCGTGGTTCAGCGTCGTGGAAATGATGCGGCATTCACGTGTGAAAAGCAGCAAGGCGGCGGGTCCGGCGGCTTCTATCAAGAAGGAGGTTCAAAATGGACGAGACCAGTCCGAATACCGGTAATAACGCTCCGGAGACCGTGGCGGAAGAGACTGTTGAGACAGGGGCCGGCAGACCGGAACCGGCGGAAAAATACAAGGGGTTCCCGGGAGAAAAACCCGGACGGAACAAGTATTTGCTTACAGGGCTTGCCGGGTTCCTTGGGGCCCTGCTTGTTTGCGCTTTGGTGGTGGGATCTTTCGCGACAGGGTATGCGGTCGGAAACAACGAACCGGTTCTGCCGCGCGATCGTATGAGCCGGGACATGGGGAAAACGCAGTCTCTGGAAGGTCCGGGCGGCGCAAGCGGAAGATTAGAGAACCGGCGGGAACGCGCTGGTGAGATAATGGAAGAGTTTGGAGCGGGGGTACTCCCCGGGAAAGTCGTTTCCGTTGAAGCCGGGATGCTGGTCCTGGAGACCGCCGATGGTGAGCAGGTTGTCAAGATAACCGATTCAACGGTGGTCAGGGGCGGGCAGGACATCACGGCGGGCGATCAGGTAACCGTAATGCTGAAGGAAGTCGAGGGCTCCGAACCGGAAGCGATGATAATCAGGATCGCGGGTAACCTCAACAGAACCCGGAACTCCCTGTAGCTTAATCCGGCGGGTTGAATGCGGGCCCCGTGACTATACCGACTCTGTTTCGGCCGTCACCCGGCCTGTATTTTCGTCCTCGCCTTCCTGTTCGTACCCGAGCGTCATGTAGTAGATCGCACGGTCGAAATAGAGGACAACCCTGTTATTGAGCTCCAGGGCCTGGTATAACTCCAGATTGGTTGTAAGGAGTCCTTCCTGAAGAACGTACAGCCATATGTGCCGCTTAAGAAGAAGAAGCGCCATCACCTCTTCTTCGAGGGGAACACCTTCCTCGCGGCGCACTTTGCCCAGGCGAGTGAAGAATATTGCCAGCTTCTTCTTGGGGAGGCGCCTCCCGAGGAAATAACCTATTCGCTTGCAGACACTCGCGGCGCGCTCATGCAGCACATCCATTGGAATGCTTCTGAACGAGCGCGTAAGTTCAGAAGTTGTGACTTCCGCTACAAAATTTTCGGCGATTATGTCGGAATTCTGTTCAATTAACTTTATAAGCTTGCTTGCGTATATGGCCGGATCCTTTCAGTAAGCTATAAAAAAACCCGCAACTTAAGCTATTGTATGTTAACCGAATTTGCGAGGCAACGGGCGGGCCGAAATGCCGTTAAACTGAGCGCGGCTTTCACGATGTCGACTCAACGACCCTGTCGAGAATAAGCTTTCCACTGAAATTCTGGACAGGGTAGTACCTGCCTCCCATCTGCAGAGCGATCCTGCGTGCTGTTGACACGCGGTTCCGGGTGCCGTTGTTCTGACCCAGCGACGGTGCGCTGTCGAGAACGATTGATCTGATGCCCTTGTCCTTGATCTTGTCGGCCAGCTTTAGCGCTTCCTCAATGGGGCTGGCTTTGCCTATCGAGACATTTCCGCATCCATCGGAGATCAGCACCAGGAAGGGGTCAGGCTTCGGTTTTCTCGAGAGTTCTCTTGACATGACATGGTAAGCGAGCGTCAAACCCTGCGAAAGAGGAGTCGTTCCTCCCGCGGGAAGGTTGGCCAGAAGCCTGCTTGCAAGAGAGGGGCTCGCGGTGGGGCTCATTACCAGCTGGGCCGACTCATCCTTGAAGACTACCAGGCCTACCCTGTCTCTTTTCTGATAGGCGTCGACAAGCAATGAGAGAATGGCCTGCCGCGAAGCTTCGAGTCTTTGCTGAACGCCCATTGAGGCGCTGGCATCTACCACGAAAAGTATTGAGGCTCCGCATTTTCTTTTCTTGAGCTTGAGCTTGAGATCCTCGGGAAGGATATCCAGTTTACCGTTTTCGTCGCATCCACGTGCCGCCGAAGCCCTAATGGTTGCATCCATTGCAATGTTTGAGGGGTTGACAGGCATCCCTTCTTTCCCGGGGTCCATGCTTCGGTAGTATCGCCCTCGAAGGTCCTGGGCCTTAGGGAGACCCCTCCGGCCTGAAGCGAGCCCCGGTGTTTCACGTTCCGGCAGCTGAAGTTTCTCCGGTACAGCCTGGATTCGCTCGGTGGACTCCGCGCGTGAGCAAAGAGAAGCGCTCTGTTTCAATACGGTACCCCTGTCTTCGGATACCGGGCTGGCGGGGGCTTCAACTTTTGAATTCCCCTCCGGATCGGCCTGAGGGGTTTCTTTCCGAATGCGGACTTTCTCCATGACCGCCTGGACATCGAACCGGTTTTCCTCGAGCCCTAAGGGCCCTTTTCTTATCCTGTGGTTAATTGCCAGCGGAGCTACGCTTTTAAGGTGCGCTTCGGTGACTTCCTTCTTCCCCTCATACGCGGCCAGAGCCAGCGCCGCCTGAACCATCGAAATATCAGCCCTGTGTCCATCGGCCCCGGTATGCTCCACTATCCAGGCAACAAGTTCGAGGATATCCCGGGAGACTTCGATCGACCCCAGGAGTTCTCTGGCTTCGAGTATCCGACTTCGAAGGCGTTCCTGTTCCTGGTGCCAGCAGGACTCGAAATCGAGAGGGTTCTTGCTGAATTCCAGGTTTCGTTTCAATATCTCAGTCCGGTCTGAAACGTTTGTCGATTCATCGACATCGGCACACAGGCCGAACCGGTCTTCCAGTTGCGGCCTCAAATCTCCCTCTTCCGGGTTCATGGTCCCTACGAGAATGAAGCGCGCCCCATGCTTGAATGAGATGCCTTCGCGCTCTACCACGTTAACACCCATGGCAGCGGAATCGAGCAAGACATCGACAATGTGGTCCTCGAGCAGGTTCACTTCATCAACATAGAGTATCGAGCGGTTGGCTTTAGCAAGTATTCCGGGCTCTATGCACTTCTCTCCCTGCTGCAGGGCCTTCTGAATATCGAGGGTTCCTACAACCATCTCCTCGGTGGCGTTGAGCGGCAATGTGATTATTTCGATTTTTTCTCTGCCTGCGGGAAGGGAGCCCTCCCGGGCCAGTTTTTCCGCGCACATATTGCAGAGCGATTCAATATCCCCGGGGTCACATGAAAAGGGGCAGTTGCTGACGATATCCTGTTCCGGGAGGAGATGGGCCAGGCCCCTTGCCAGAGTCGACTTGGCGGTTCCCCGTCTTCCTCTTATCAGAACACCGCCGACCGCGGGGCTTATAGCGTTCAACAGAAGCGCGGTTCTCACCTGCTGTTGTCCGACTACCGCTGAAAATGGATATACGATGTTATCTCTATTCACTAATGCCACCGATACTTGAAAGCAACTTATAATCCTAGCCTTACATTTAACACAATATGTGGTATATTTCCAGACTTTTTTGTCAATATATGCAATATTTATAATTTTTATAAAGCCTGGAATCAATGACCGGCTGCCGTTGGAAAAACGGTAAAATCATTTCCTGCAGATCAACGAAAGTATGAAATTAATGGTAGAATTTCAACGTTTAAAGGAACCTCTTAAACAGGGTATTTGGAAAAGAGAATTGAAAAAACAACCGTTTGGACCCAGGCCGGGCGTTAAAGCAATAGGTTTCCCGTACTATAATTCGGGCAGAGATCTTCGCATTGATGCTCTGAAGGCAATCGCGATACTCCTCGTCGTCCTCGGCCACAGCCTGGAGATTGCCGACCCCGGCGTTTTCGTTCCAAACCCCAGCTTGAGACACCACC
>JAFGMY010000066.1 GCA_016927325.1 Actinomycetota bacterium
CCAGGTCTCGAATCCCCCTTCGGTACTGCCCTCCGCGAGATACCATGCATCACTCGGAGCGGTTACCCCTATTGAGCTGTGGGCACACTTTCGTGCAGTGACAGCGCCGGGACCCGCAACCGCCTCTCCGTTCAAGGCATCCATAAAAAATATACCCGATGAAACGACCGCGGTGATTATGAACAACACCGGTACAAGCTTTCTTCTCTTAATTCCGCTGGCAATCAACAATATTTCACCTCTTATGAACTCCTCTTGATTCCTCGTGCTGACGGACTATCTAAATGCTACCACGACTTGTCTCTGTTGTTTGCCCGCCAAACCTCTTAACAAAACGATCACATTTATCTTAGAATAATTGAAGCAGCTCAAAATTTACTCGAATAATTTGGAAATACGAGGATACCCGACCCTGCGAAAGGCACGGATTGTCTTCACCAACAGCATTGATTATTGTGGCTTCGATGACAGTCGCGGGCTTCATGCTTGGAGCCGTCCCTTTTTCCGCGATTATCGTCAAATGGCTCGGAAAAGCGAATATCCGCGATTTCGGTGACGGAAATCCGGGGGCGGTCAACGCCTGGAAAGCCGGCGGCTGGAAGCTGGGCCTTTCGGCGGGCTTCCTCGACTTCGCCAAGGGAGGGGCGACCACCGCAATCTCGATATATGTCTTTGGTGTGGAAAGCTGGGCACTCGTCCCGATCGCCCTTGCCCCCGTCGCCGGGCACGCGTTCTCGCCGTTCCTGAAATTCAGAGGCGGAAAAGCGCTTGCAACGACCTTCGGAGTCTGGTCGGCGTTGACACTATACGAAGCACCGGTCGTCCTCGGGCTTTTTCTGACCATTTTCTACTTCACGGTTGACGAAGATGCCTGGTCCGTGATACTGGCCATGGTCTGCTTCTTTATTCTTTTGCTTATTACAATCCCCGAGGGCTACATTCTGACGGTATGGGCAGGCGATTTCGCAATCGTCGCATACAAGCACCGGCTGGAACTGGCGATGGGCGTGCATCTCAAGCCGGCGTTCCTGAAAATGGTCAGGAGAAGGGCTTGAGAGGTCAGTTGATGCAACAGCAGATAGGAGTCGCGGTTTTTCTTTCGGTGCTCCTTCTTATAACACTCAGCAACCTCTTCTGCTTCAAACGCCTGAAAAGAAGAGGGATGATCCCCGAACCGCCCAGGATCTCTATACTGCTGCCGGCCAGAAACGAGGAAGAGAACGTCGCGGCCTGCATAGAAAGCCTTCTGAATTCCGAGTACCACGACTTCGAGGTGCTTGTTCTCAACGACCGGTCGGAAGACAATACCGGCGGGATCGTACGTGAAATCTCGAAGACCGACAGCCGCGTGATGCTTATCGACGGAAAACCGCTTCCGGCTGGCTGGCTGGGTAAACACTGGGCTTGCGATCAGCTGTCCAGGGCCGCAACCGGGGAATATCTTCTTTTTACCGACGCGGACACCCGGCATACGCCATACACTTTAAATGACGCAGCAGCAAAAATGCTGGACGAAAAAATTGACTTTCTTACACTGTTTCCGAAAGAGGAGGTAAAGTCATGGTCTGAAAAACTGACGCTGCCCATTATGGGGTTAAGTTTCCTCGCCATCATCCCTCTTGCACTCGCATACCGGCTGCGTGCCCCCTCGCTCTCGTCGGCAAACGGCCAGTTCATGATGTTCAGAAAAGAGGCTTACGAACTAACAGGTGGACACGAAGCCATTAAAGACAAAGTGCTGGATGACTTTACGCTGGCCGGGAGAATAAAAAAACACGGTTTCAGGTGGCGGTTTCTCGACGGTTCAGACCGGGTCAAATGCCGCATGTACAGGAACCTTCGTGAAGTCTACAACGGGCTGGGCAAAAACCTCTTCTCGGTGTTCGGATGCCACTCGGCGATATTTATTTTCATATGGTTCTGGATGGGGTTTGTCTTCATCGGTACCCCGGTGATTGGAGCCCTTGGGTTCTCGAATGTACTTTCTTATGAAAAGCTCGCCTGGCTCTGCGCCGCCAACACGATACTCGGTCTCGTTCTCTGGACGACCGCGATACTCCGGTTCGGTTTTCCTGCGCATCTTTCTTTCTTTTATCCCCTCATTGTCGCCATGAGCATCGGTCTTGCCCTTACTTCCTTTTTTCTTACAGTCAGCGGGAACAGCAAATGGAAAGGCCGGACGCTGATAAAGCCGAAGGTTCACTGGATATGAAAAGATGAGTGCCGAAAATAAAATGATGAAAACAAGGAAATGTGAGGGTGCAAGATGAAAAACCGCTGAGCCGGGCAATCAAAAGCATGTTTTTATCCCTCATTTTTTTTCGTTCATTTCTCAGCCGTTTTTCTCGTGTTGTATAATGCGGTTGCTTTCAATCATTTGCGGGATTGCTTATCCTGATGGTGCGCTATGAAAAAACTATCTTTGCATAACAAACGTATAGTTGCAGCCGTTCTTGTTTTCCATCTTCTGGCACTGGTGCCGCTTTGCTCGTCCTGCGGAACCAGGGAGTTCGACAAAGACGTGGTAAAAGAGCTTGACGAAACGGTAGACGCGGTGATGACCGCATCGGAGATTCCCGGTGTCGTCGCCGGTGTCTGGATACCCGATGAGGGAAACTGGCAGACAGCGCGGGGCGAGGCGGACATTAAAACCGGCAGACGGATAGAACTGGAAGATAAGTTTCGGATCGGCAGCATAACCAAGAGCTTCACGGCAACAGTTATCCTGCAACTGGTTGACGAGGACAAGATCGGGCTCGGCGACACCGTGGAGAAGTATATCGAAGGCGTTCCAAACGGATCGGGCATTTCCATTCGCCAGCTGCTTAACATGACATCCGGCCTGTTTAACTTCGCGGAGGACGAGGGGTTTTTGAAGAGCTTCAGCGAGGATCCCCTGATGGAGATTACGCAAGAGGAAAAGCTCGACATGGCATTCAGGCACGAACCTTACTTTCCGCCGGGAGAAGGGTTCCACAACTCGGAAACAAACTATGTACTGCTGGGCATGATAATCGAAAAACTGACCGGTGGTTCAGTGGAGTCGGAGATTGATAAACGAATAGCCGGGCCCCTGAAACTGGACAGCACCAGCCTGCCGACAACTCCCGATATGGCGGGAGCCTACTCCCACAGTTACGTATACAATAAAGAAGCCGGCGAAATGGTGGATTACACCAGGATCAACCCCTCCGTCCCGTGGGCCGGCGGCGGTATGGTTTCCAACATGTTCGATCTCAGGAAATGGGTTAAATCAGTCGCCACGGGTGAGTTGTTGAGTGACGCGATGCACAAGGAACAACTCAACTGGACCGATATACCGGGCGGTGAAGAAAAGAACCTGAAGTATGGACTCGGGGTCTACTGCGTTGACGGATTCATCGGCGATTCGGGAGCCCTGTTCGGGTATAACTCCGCGGCTTACTACCTGCCAGAAGAAGACGCTGCCTTTGTTACCTTTACAAACGAGACGTACCTGAATTCGCAGGAAGCCGCCCTGCTTTTTATCGCGATCGTCAAAATCCTGGTTCCCGGCAAATTCGAGAACCTCTAGTGAATATCCCGCCCCCGCTCTTGAGACAGTGCCACCTCTTCCCTGCCACCTCATCTCGTCGGCTGCCGGCCTGTTTTCCCACCCGGGTATTTCACTGGAAGCGGGAGAGGCCCGCCGAAACGGCCCAGGGCGGCCACCGGTCAAAATGGAGGCATATTCGCGGAGACGGCCCCGGCGACGGCAAAGAAGAACATGAAAAAGACCCAGACAAACCAGAACGCCAGGTGAAGGATCGCAGCCCTGTCCAGCTCATCGTATTGATAACGGCGATAAGCCGAAAGATAAGCCGCAAGCACAAGATAAAGCGCATAAATGAACGTAACAGCGACCTCAGCCTGGTTTCCCCAACTCCCGAAAAAGATAAAAAGCGCTGTCAGTCCTATCGCAAGGTTCGCGAAACCGACCTCAATCTGAAAAAAACCTTCCTCAGGATCTTCACCAATGTTTATCGCATCACTGCGGTGGAATATCGAGTGACGGATAAAAGAAAGGATGCCTACCGCGCCAACCATCAGGGGAAACGCCAGGTGCAGCCCCTGGTACGCTCCTTCGGAGAGGTATCCGTAAAATCCAAGACCTGTGCCTATACTACCTACACTATAAGTGATAAGCATCAGGATGCTTGCTATCCTTGGATTATCATACGCGGAGTCCATCTCCTCTTCCCGGTATATACCCTGATCCTGACTATTCGCCGGGTCTTGATATTCGCCCTGGGCCTGGTACCCTTCCTGCACTGTGTAACCACCCTGACCCTCATCGTCTTCCCGGCCGGGGTAGTCGTGATAATCCTCCATCAGCCGCCTCCCGAAACTGAATCCGTAGGTGTCACCTGGAATTCTAACAGACAAGGGTACTTTCAATACACTGTTTTATTGCCTGCCTCAATCGGTGAGCGGCAATCTGGATTGCCGTGAAGCAGTTAGGTGAGGTATGAAGGATTGGATAAGACTTTGTTGAACTCAAGCTAGTAACTGATGCGGCTCGTTTACCGAAACAGTGTCTGAGTGAAAGCGGCAACGGATATGCACGGTACCGACAATAAAATGAGCCACCAGCTTGAGTTCGAGTTGGACCGGATCTTCTCGAGTCTCGGCTACGGCATGTACATCGTGAACCTTGACCGCAAAATAACCCTCTGGGGCAGAGCGGCGGAAGGCGTTCTCGGATGGACTGAAAACGATGCCCTGGGAAAAGACTGCCGGGAGTTCATCGGCCACCAGAACGACCTCGGGGAAAGGCTGTGCGACACACAGTGTCCGCTGCGCGCTTCAATGGATGAGAACAGAACGAAGTTTTCTGGTACAGTCTGGGCCCATAAGCACGACGGTACCCTGCTGCCTGTGAATGTAAGCTGCGCGCCGCTATTTGACGAAGAGGGAAAAATGACCGGCGCCGTTGAGATTCTCCTGGATATGACAAGGGAAAAGGAACTGGACCGCATGAAAGAGGATCTGAGCTCCGCCATCGCTTACAAGCTGAAGTCTCCACTGACCTCCATCAGGGGATTCCTCGAACTTCTCATAGACGAGGAAGCCGGAGCGATAAACGATGAACAGCGGGACTTCCTGGGAATCATTCAGAAGAACACCGGTGAACTCCTTGAACTGGTGACGGATTTTCTGGACCTGGACCGGCTGAAGTCCAGCAGGTCGGTACTGCACTGGGAACAGGTCAGGCTGGACGATATCATTCAGGAGGCGATTGATACTCATATCCCGGAAGCCCGGGAAAAAGGACTCCGCATCCACAGTGATATCGAAGCTTCTCCACCTATTCTCGGAGATCCTGAACTGCTTAAAAAAATGGTCTTTCACCTGCTGGGCAATGCGGTTCAGTACACGATTGAGGGCGAGATAAGAGTTACGCACAGGGTGGAAGGCAGGAATGTAATGCTCGCAGTCTCGGATACGGGAATCGGAATACCTGAAGATGAGCTGGACCGGATCGGCCGGCGGTTCTTCCGGGCATCAAATGCGTCCATCATCGGAAAGAGCGGCAGCGGGCTGGGCATCGCCATTACCCGGGAGATAATAGACAGGCATGGAGGAGTGCTTACCATCAAAAGTTCCCCCGGGAAAGGTTCGACGTTTACAGTTACTTTCAGCCTTTCAAAGGGAAGCAATCTTAAGGACGCTGGAGTCCGTTCGGGAACGGAGGGTTGATGGAGGAAAATAAGTCGATAGTAATCGCCGAAGATCAATCCGATATAGCACACCTGGTCGATTACAGGCTTACCCGGCTCGGCTATGACGTAACCTGGGGAAAAAACGGCAAAGAAGCGCTTGATTTTATACGGGAAAAGCAACCGGCACTGGTAATACTCGATGTAATGATGCCGATAATGGACGGCTTTGAAGTGCTTAGGGAGCTCAAGTCCAACCCCGAAACAGAAGAGATTCCGGTGATAATGCTTACAGCCAGGAGCATGGAGGAAGATATCCTAAAAGGTTTCGATTCGGGCGCGGTCGATTATATCGTAAAGCCCTTCAGTGTTTCTGAACTGGCCGCCAGGGTAAAAGCGGTGCTGGACAGATAAATTTCTTACACACCGGTTTCACGAGTACAAGAAGAGGTTTTGTTTCTTTCCGGGAGTGATAGCAAAAATGATTACTATCAAGAGTGTTTCGTTGCCCCTTGCCGATACCGCGATTGCCTTGACCTGCACAATACTTGTCCTTCTGGCGATAACGGTATCCATGTTCCTGTCCCTGATTATTATCCGAATAGTCGTGAGGCGCCGCGAGGTCAGAACCGACAAGGTTAAGGAGTCGCTTCGCCCGCTTATCTACGAACTCCTGACAAGCGATATATCTCCTGAGGAAGTCGCCGCCGAAATAGCGGTCAGGGTGTCCCGAAAAGAGTACCCGGAACTGGAACAGGTCATGCTGGAAAACGCACGGGTTCTTAAAGGCGGCGAACTGGAAATATTGATCACTTCATTCGACCGGCTGGGTTTCGTGGATGAGGACATCGAGAACCTTCAAAAAGGCAGAATGCTCAAGAAAGCGGAAGCAGCATTTCATCTCGGTACCATGCACGCCCACAGAGCGGTACCTTTCCTCGCGGAAGCTCTTCAAAATAGAAGCCTGGAAGTAGTCTTCTCGTGCCTCAACTCCCTTTCGAAAATCGGAAGCCCCGGGGCGGTTAAAGCGGTTGTCGACTACCTGTCGACAAACCCCGATATCGGGACTATAAGGGTCGCCGAAGTAATCCTGGAGAGAAAACAGAGTTTCGGCCCCTATCTCCTGGCGTGGTTAAATGACAACGAGGAAGACCCCCCGAGGCTGACGCTCATAATCAACCTTATCGGGGCAATGAAATACGAGCAGGCGGTACCTGTTCTTCTGCGATACCTGACACACCCGGACCCCGAAGTACGCGCCAGCACCGCGGAAGCCCTTGGAAGCATTGGAGACTTTTCCGCCTGCGGCAAGTTAGAGGAAACAGTCGATGACGAGGAACCGGGCGTCCGAGCCCGAGCGGCGGAAGCCCTTGGTAAAATCCAGTGTGACGGGGCTGTCGGCAAATTGAAAGGCGGGCTTTCCGACACTTACCTCGAAGTAAAAATGAACTGTGCGGTCGCACTCACCCAACTGGGAGAAGAGGGCCGCGCGGCGCTCGAGGACGCGCTGTCGGTTACAGAGGAGATCGACAGGGGCGTCGCCGCGGAAGCACTGCAAAAAGACCGGATAGGCAAGGAATACAAGTAGTGGAATTCAAAGGTTTTGCCAGCGATTTCGTTATATTTTTCAATCTCCTGGTCCTTTTCTATTTCGCCGCCCTCAATACGATATACATTATGCTTTTCACCGCCGCCCTGGTCGACTCAAGGCGGTATGTCCGCCGTAAAAATATAGTGGACCTGACCGAAGTGTTCCGCTCGCCGTTGACCCCGTCGATATCAATGCTAATCCCCGCGTTCAACGAGGAGACTTCAATAACCGAAGTTGTAAAAGCGGTATTAATGCTGCACTACCCGCGTTTTGAAGTCATCGTCATCAACGATGGCTCGACCGATATGACCCTTGACGTACTCATGCGGCGGTACAAGCTGGAGCGAATCGCCAAGGTCGTCCGCTCCACGGTTCCCTGTGAAACGATCCGCGGCGTTTACATCTCGCGTGAATACGACAACCTTATAGTCGTCGACAAGGAAAACGGCGGTAAAGCTGACGCCTTAAACGCCGGCATAAACGTCAGCAGGCACGATCTGATGTGTGTTATCGACGCCGACTCGCTGATCGAACCGGAAGGGCTCCTCAAGGTGGCGAGGCCGTTTATTGAAGATCCCACCAGGACGGTTGCGACAGGCGGCCTGGTCCGCATCGTCAACGGCTGCACGATTGAAAAGGGGGACATTGCTGAAGTGAAACTCCCCCGAAACATCCTCGCGAACCTTCAGATTGTCGAGTACCTGCGCGCTTTTCTCGGTGGAAGGATGGGCTGGAGCGCGCTTAGAAGCCTGCTTATCATTTCGGGAGCTTTCGGCCTCTTCAGGCGGGAAGTAGTCGTCGAGATCGGTGGATACAGGAGGGAAACCGTCGGAGAAGACATGGACCTGGTCGTCCGCATGCACCGCCACTTGAGGGAGAAAAAACAGGAATACCGTATGTACTTCGTACCCGATCCCGTCTGCTGGACAGAAGCACCGGAAAAATACGTACAGCTTTCCAGGCAGAGAGACCGCTGGCAGCGGGGCCTGATCGAATCGCTTGGGAGCAATCTCAGGATGCTGTTTAACCCGCGCTACGGCCCTATAGGCCTCGTCGCCATGCCGTATTTCTTCTTCTTCGAGATGTTCGGGCCCGCAGTCGAACTGCTGGGTTATATAGCGGTTGTAATAGCGATAATATTCGGGTTCATAAACTACCAGTTCTTCGTGCTTTTCATAGCCGTCGCCTTTCTCTACTCGATCGCCATCTCGTTGTTCGCGGTTTATCTAGAAGGGGTGGCGTTCCAGAGATACGCCCGGATAGGGTCGCTTCTCCGACTGGCGTTTTTCGCGATCCTGGAAAACCTCGGATACCGCCAGATCAACTCCTGGTGGAGGTCAAAAGCTTATTTCACCTACTTCACCCGGAGGCGGAAGTGGGGCGAGATAGACCATAAGGGCTACGGCGAACCTGTTGATTATCCGCTTGAGGCGCTCGCTGTAGAGCAGGAGATGCCGATCGCCATGACTCCGGCGATAATGGCCCCCGGCGCGGCGGAATCCAGAAAAGAAAAGGTGAAGAGCCCACAGCCGGAAGCAAGGCCGAGGTTCGCCTGGCTGATAGTAATAGTGCTTTTTATCACCGCGCTGATAGTGCCGTTCAGCATCTACCGAACCGGGCCTAACGGCGAATTCCCTTATGGAGCTCCATCCGCGTTTCTCGAGGGCAATACCAGAATATACACCAGGGCAATGGGAAGGTACTTCGAGGTGCACACGGGATCCGGCTGGCAGAAGCTGGTGGTAAAAGGTGTAAATGTGGGCACCGCCCTTCCCGGATACTGGTTTTCAGAGTTCCCGGAAGACGAGAAACTCTACATGGACTGGTTCAAAACAATCAGCGAAATGAACGCGAACACAATTCGTGTTTACACGCTTCTGGATCCGGTTTTCTATAAAACCCTGAAAAAGTTCAACGACGGTTCTGAGAAAAAGCTCCTGTTGTTCCAGGAGATATGGCCCGATGACGAGATCCCCGATAATAACCTTTTTGACCAGAAATTCATTAAGGAGTACCAAGACGAGATAGCTATAGACCTGCAGGCGCTTGGGGGCAAAGCCTCTATACCCAGAAGAAACGGCCGTGCCTGGGGTGAATATGACGCGGATGTTTCCGGATACCTTCTGGGTGTGATAATCGGGAGGGAAATAACCTTCGAGGAAGCAGGCGAAACCAACACGCTTAATCCCGACAAAAACGGCTTCACCGGCAAGTATATCTCCGCCGGTGACGGTTCAAACGCGGTGGAAACGTGGCTCGCGATGACGTGTGATTATACTGTAGGGCAGATGAATATGAACAGCTGGCAGGCGCCGGTCAGCTTCGTCAGCTGGCCTACGCTCGACCCGATGACCCATCCAACTGAGAGTACACCCGGGGTTCCAAGGGAAAGTGAAAGCGAAGATGCGGAAGTGCTGGACCCCCGCCGGATCACAGCGGAAGCGGACGCGGCGGGAGGTCTATTCGGCTGCTACCATATTTATCCGTACTACCCGGACTTTATGAACCGCGAGCCTGCTTATGCGGACTATGCCGACAGCATCGGAATACTTCGCTACGGGAGTTACCTGAAGCAGTTCATGGAACTTCACCCCGACTACCCCGCGCTGATAGGTGAATTCGGCATTCCAACATCGCTGGGAATCGCGCACTACAACCCCGAGGGGTTCAACCACGGTGGAGCAAGCGAGAATAAACAGGGGGAACAGTTGTCGAGATTGTACAAAGCTATCATCGAGGAAGGCTATGCCGGGGGGCTTGTTTTCGAGTGGGCTGATGAATGGGCCAAGCGTACCTGGTCTTATATGGATTACATGATACCTTACGACCGCCATATCTACTGGCATAATGTGATGGATCCCGAGCAGAACTACGGCATCCTCGCGTATGAAGCCGCGGGTGTTCCCTTTGATAAGGGGAAGCGCAACTACCGGCTGATAACAGCTGATCCGGCAATAAATAACGATGTGATCAAGCAAGTATCGGTTGACCATAACGAGGCGTTCCTGTACTTGAAGATTGAACTGTCGGGGGGAGTGGGAAAAGAACTGAAACCGGAAAACGGGGGCGGTCCGGAGTTGAATATCGGCATCAGCACTCTCGGAAGTGACAGCGGCACAAGGGTGCTGCCGGTGGAAGGGCTTCCCGTGCTTCCCGCCGGCGCGGAGTTTCTGCTCAGGATAAACGGCCAGGCAGGCGGCCTGCTTCTCACCCGGCCCGACTATAACCGGGGCACAACCAGGTTCATGGCCGCACCTTCCGACGATCCCACGTTCGTTCCGGTGCAGTTCCTCGTCAACCGCGAGCAGTACTCGTCGGAAACAGGGGAGATATTCCCGGGCGAATACACCAATGAAAGCATCCTTTTCTACGGAAACTTCGATCCCGCAAGCCCGGACTTCGATTCGCTTTCACACTGGTATGTCGATGAAAACAGAGACGTTGTTTTTGTCAGGCTTCCCTGGCTTTTGTTAAACGTCAGCGATCCATCATCCAACACAGTGCTCCACGACGAGCGGACCGATCTTCCGGAAGGCCCTGCCGCGGTCAGGGCTTATCTTGGGTTAAACGCACTGGGCACGACAAGAACCGATGGTTTCCTGTTCTACGCAGCCATTACCCGCAACGGAGAACTCCTTGATTTCCAGCCGAGGTCAGGGGATGCGTTCAAGGCGGATGTTAAACCCTTCAAGTGGAAAGGCTGGAACAAGCCCGGCTACGTGGAAAGATTAAAGGAAAGTTACCCCATGATCACCGACCTCTTCGACAAGACCCGGTGATACCCGGCATCACTGTGTTCCCGCATCCGTTACACTCACCGCAAATCCGTTGCCGGGCACCGCTTGCGTTTTGAGTTGAAAACATCCCGCTTCCCATCGAGGATAACCTGATAGTAGAATTCAGATGCCTGAATCAGTTACTGGTTCCTGTTCATTGAATTCCATCCGGAAAGAAAGGTATGACATGAAAACTGATCTGATAAGAAAAATCCTGTTCATATCCGGCACGCTGTTCAGCCTCATCGGGTTATTTATACTGTTATTCGCGGACAGGCTGATCGGCACAGTATTCATCGCCGTAGGTCTTATGGACCTCACTTTCAGCTTTATTCTTCCGAAGTTGATTGAAAGACAGTACTCCGGCAGTTCGGATAACGGTTCCCGCAACAACGGGCAATAAGAAATAGCTCCAATGTAATCGCAGCCATCCCGTCGTCATGATTTGAATACCGGTCTTTTCGTTATGAGATCGGTTATGTTTACCGTTTCTTACAGACATTCCCACATTCTCGACCAGCCGGCCGGTCATGCATTCTCTCCTTGTTCTTCGCTTCTTATTATTCCCGGCCGCTCATTGACACAAGGTGATCGCCTGATGTTCAGGGAATACTTATCAGTAATAGAGAATTATTCGCTTTTTTTTGAAAACGGGAAAATAACATTTGCGCTTGAATTTATGCGCGATAAAATGCGGTCATCGGCAACGCTGTAATTCGAGCTTGCTGTAAACAGAGGAAAGAGGGTAGTTGGCAAAAGGCTGGTTGTCCGTGCTTAATTTTAAAGCTATTGGGTTCCCCGAAAAAGGCTCAAAAAGGGACCTCGGTATCGACACCCTCAAAGGTCTCGCGATACTCCTCGTCGTCCTCGGCCACAGCCTGGAGATTGCCGACCCCGGCGTTTTCGTTCCAAACCCCAGCTTGAGACACCACC
>JAFGMY010000067.1 GCA_016927325.1 Actinomycetota bacterium
GCATCGGCAAACTTTTTACTGTCGGGGAAGAAACAGAACATGATGCTGATGTTGTCCGGGGTCTCCGACTGGGCATCCAGAAGCATCCCCCTGGTCTTTATCAGGGGAGGACCGGGCCAGTTGAACAGTTTTAACGCAACTTTAGTGAAAACGCCCAGGCCGCTGAAGGCACCTACAAATCCTCTCATGATTCCACGAAGTGACGGGCCGGGGCCGTCGCCGCAGAACCAGCCGAGTTCCGAGCCGGGTGTTCCGAGCCGGAGCACCTCGCCGTCGGGAAGAACCCACTCAACACCCAGGACGTTGCGCGGGCTGTAGCTCATGTACGCGCCGTCATGGCCTACGCCCCAGCCGGATGTAGCGCTTGCAAGCGGTGAGCAGTTGGGGCCTGCCCCGATTATGTGTGTGTTAAGTCCCACCTTCATCGCCTCGGCCTGCAGTTCTCCGCCGCACACGTACGGCTCGACCACCGCGTACATGTTCTTTTCGTCAATCTCTATGATGCGGTCCATCCGCCGCAGGTCTATCTGGACTACGCCCTCGGTGCTGGCACCCGCGTGGGAGCCCCATCCCGTTGAAAGGGCCTTGAACTTGAGCCTGTGTCTGTTGCATATTTTCACTACGGCCTGCACCTCTTCAGTCGAAGAGGGAAGAACGACCGCTTCCGGGCGGGTGATAAAGTTAATGGGATCGTCATTCAGGGTCGGTTGCCAGGAGTAACCGTCAAGTACCGCGGGCTCTTTTGAAACATTCTCCGGGCCCAGCGTCTCTTGTAGTTCCAGATAAGCTTCATCCGTTATCAATACAGTTACCTCCCGTATTTATACTCTGGCTAATATCCCGGCCGACACCAGGGCGAGGTCGGCAAGATCGTAAACTTTGAAATCGATGCCCGTTTCTTCCAGTGAGTCCCGGAAGATCCGTTCGCACCACGGGCAGGCGGTGACGATCGCCTCGGCGCCGGTCGAAACTGCTTCTTCGAGTCTCTCCCGCGCTGTCCAGAGGGCGAACTCGGGGTTAGTATCGTAGACACCTCCGCCGGCGCCGCAGCACCACGAGTACTCCCTGATGCGCTCCATCTCCAGCAGCCGGAGACCGGGAATAGAGGTAAGGAGGTTTCTCGGTGCGTCATAAATCCCTTTTCGTCCGGTCCGCTTCATACTCATCGGCCTCTCCAGCTTGTTGCCGTCCCACTGCCCGAGGAAAGGTTCACTCATCCTTCCAAGGTGGCACGGGTCGTGATAAGTAACATTCAAGGGGACTGCGTCCCTTAACTTGAGCTTGCCGTCCTTTACCAGTCTCTCCAGGAACTGTGTCAGGTGGAGAACCTCGCATGGAAGTTCTTTCCCCATTCTCGGGTAAAGGTACTTGAAAGCGGCGTATCCATCCGCGCACGCGGTAACAATCGTATCGGCGCCTGAGGCTTTAACACGGGAGATCATGTCGTCGGCGTAGTTCTCCGCCTCGCCCCGGTACCCCAGTTCATAGACCCTTCCCCCGCAGCATGACTCGTCTTTGCCCGCTATGCCAAGGTCGACTCCCGAGTTCAGCATGAGTTGGACGCCTGCCCTGAGTGAGTCTCGGAGGTCGGTGTCATAGGAGTACCTGCACCCGGCGTGAAACAGCACCCCGGCTTTTTCCACCGATACATCTTTGACATCAAGACCGACGGCCCAGTCTCCACGCTTGGATTTCGGTTCGCCGAGGACGTTGTCTTCTTGCTTCAAAGCGTCGATGACGGCCATGTTCTCGAGTACCAGTTGTCCGGACTCCACGCAAAAAGACCTGAGCTCAAGGAGGACTTCGGTTATATCTATATCATCCCTGTACAGTTTGCACGCGGTATCGCAGGCTCCGCACAACTGGCAGCGGTACAGGATGTCCTTGACCTCCTCGGAGAGCTCGCTGCGGTTTCTTAGAATCGACAGCCCCATTATCATCCTTCCCGAGCCCGAATAGGCATGGAAGTTGTGGTAGCAGATGGCGGGGCAGTTCTTGGCGAACCGCGCGCTCTTCATCTGAATATAGGGCACCCACTTGCATGACGAGCAGCGTGAGCAGCCTTCCATGTCCCTCTGGTAATCCGAAAGTGCCAATTATTCAACCTCCTTGAAACAGAGCTTCCCGCGGTTCAGGATTCCTTCCGGGTCGAGAATACCTTTGACTTTCCTGAGTGCGCCGACGGTATCGGGGCACTTTGAATAAGCGAGATCAGCCCAGTCGTTGTAAGGGCGTGAGAAAAACGCGCCCGCCTTGAAAAGCCTACTGCCGGCATCTTCATACAAATTTTTAATTTCGGAAACCTTCCTTTTTTCAGAAGGGTCGTAGTAGATCGTGAACTCAAGGTGTACGGTCCTGCCGTGCTGAATGGGCTGAATGTAGATGCCTATCTCTTCTGAAGGATATCCATGTTCCAGCGCTACCTGGTTCATGACATCGATGAACGATTCAGTACGATCGAGGGTCGTAAGGAAAAATATATCGGCGAAGGCTCCCTTCGGTCCTGTCTTGTAATAAGGATCAGGCGAAGGCGCGGCAAGTATTTTCTCCATCGCCGCCGCGGAACACCCCGGGATCTCTCTGCGGGCCTTGACCCCCGTATCCTGTGCGATGTTTTCAATGTCCTTTTCCTGGTACGCTACCCTGTCTTCGGGCAGGCAGTCATAACCTGACACACCATAAACAACCGTGTAGGAGCTTTGCTTTCCGGCAATGCCCGCGATCTCGCCCCGATCGCCTGAGATGATGGTGGAAAGGGCTTGCGAGTTGAGAATGAAGAACTCGTCCGCCAGCTTTGATTTCAAAGACTTGTAGGTGAAATCGACAAGATTGGAAAGCTTATCGCCGGGAACGAAATAGATGCGGTGAATACTTGGTTTCACTTCGAGTTTCACCGTGCACCACATTACCGCAGCCATGGTCCCCTGTGAGCCCTGTACGATACGCAGGAAATCAGTCTGGCCCGGCCCGAGCGGGTTTTTCTGCATGTTGTTCGCGGCCCACTGTTGCTCCAGGGTCCCGGGGCTTCCCGCCGAGCCGGTCCGGAAAAGATCGCCGGTGCCGAAAACCAGTTCGGTGCAGAGCATGGGATCGGTCATGTCCCAGTGGTACTTGGGTATCTGTATCGGTTCACGCTCGAGGTAACACCCGATTACCGATTTTCCGCTTCGCGGAAGAAGCGGCATGAGAACTTTAAGTCCAAGTTCGTCGGCCTTTATGCAAAGTGAGTCAAATCTGACACCCGGTTCGATCAGGGCGACCTTATTTCTTCTGTCCATCCTTACTATCCTGTCCATGCCGGACATATCGACAACGACCGCATCACTTTGCGGGACAGTACCGCCATGGAA
>JAFGMY010000009.1 GCA_016927325.1 Actinomycetota bacterium
ATGGGGCTGGTTTCCAGGAGGAAAGCGGAGAGCCTGATTGAGGAAGGCCGCGTCGACTGCAACGGCGTAACCGTGAAGCTGGGGGACAGGGCTGTAGCCGGACTGGATTCGATATCCATTGACGGTGTTCTGATCGAGACGGGCGTCCCGAACCGCTACTACGTTCTCAATAAACCCGAAGGTGTGATCTCCACAACCGACGATCCGGAACAGCGGACAACGGTAGTTGATCTGGTTCACGATACGGGACTTGAAAAAATCAGACTTTTTCCCGTTGGAAGGCTTGATATGGATTCAAGAGGCCTTATTCTAGTTACTAATGACGGGTTTCTGGCGAACCGGTTGATGCATCCGAGCTTCGAAGTGCAAAGGGAGTATATGGTTGAAGTGGAGCCCGTGCCGAAACCGGGTGACCTTGCCGCTTTGAGAAGGGGCGTGGAGCTCGAGGATGGAAAAACCGCACCGGCTGTTGTTTCGATAAAATCGAAAAGAGTAAACAGGGCGATGGTAAAGCTGATAATACATACGGGCCGCAAGAGGCAGATTAGAAGGTCTTTTAAAGCTTTGGGATATGATGTTAAATCACTGGTACGCATCAGGATAGGCCCGCTCGGCCTGGGCAAACTGGCGGATGGGGAATTCAGGAGACTGCTTGATTCCGAGGTCCGGGCGCTTTATAAGGCCACCGGATGGGAGTAAACCAGGTCCGAATGGAGGACAAATGAGAGTAAAAGCTGTCCGCGGCGCGATAACCGTAAACTGCGACAGCCGTGAAGAGATCGTGGATGCCACTTCGCAACTGCTGAGGGAAATGATAACCAGGAATGGCGTCGAAATCGACGATACGGTATTTATCCTGTTTACCGCCACGGAGGATCTCAGGGGTGAATTCCCGGCTGTCGCGGCGAGGAAGCTCGGGCTTGACCGGGTACCGGTGATATGCGCCCGCGAACTGGATATAAAGGGCTCGCTGCCTATGACTGTAAGGGTTATGATGCTCGTATATACTGAAAAGGGGCTTACGGAGCTCCAGCATGTTTATTTAAGGAACGCTACGGTTTTAAGGACTGATTTATCTGAGTGAGGATATAAAGAGGTGTGATTAAAAATGATGATTGTTATGAAAGATGGGGCGACCGACCAGGAGATCAGGGAAGTCGTCGACATGATCCACTCCGCCGGAGGGGAGAATCATATGTCCCGTGGTGAGTTCAAGACCATTATCGGGGCAATCGGCGACAGGGAGAAGATCTCGCAAATGCCGTTCGAGGCTCTGTCGGGCGTTGAAAAGGTTATCCCTATTATGAAGCCGTACAAGCTTGTCAGCAGGCAATTCAAGCCTGAAAGCACCATAGTTGAAATCGGTGAAGCGAAGCTTGGGTCCGACCAGTTTGTGATGATAGCGGGTCCCTGTGCAATCGAAAGCGAAGAACAGCTGATCGATGCCGCTCGCGAAGCGAAGAGGCTGGGGGTTAAGATTCTCCGAGGTGGCGCGTTCAAGCCCCGGACTTCGCCGTATTCGTTCCAGGGCATGGGTGAGGAAGGGTTAAAGCTCCTGGCGCTTGCAAGAGAGGAAACGGGCCTTCCGGTTGTGTCCGAAGTGATGGACCCCAGGCATGTGGAGATGGTCGCAGGCTACGTTGATATGCTGCAGATAGGCGCGCGGAACATGCAGAACTTTCTCCTGTTGAAAGAGATCGGTCTTCAGCCCAAGCCGGTACTGCTGAAAAGAGGACTGAGCAATACGATCGAAGAGATGATGATGGCTGCCGAGTATATAGTCCGGGAGGGGAACAAGAGCGTCGTCCTTTGCGAGAGGGGCATTAGGACTTTCGAAACGGCGACCAGGAACACCCTTGATTTGAGTGCCGTTCCGATGGCAAAAGGGAACTGCCATCTTCCCATGATCGTAGACCCGAGCCACGCCACCGGAAACGTGAAAATAATTCCCGCGCTTACAAAAGCCGCGATGGCCGTTGGAGCCGATGGGGTCATGATAGAGATGCACCCAAGTCCAAAGACCGCGCTGTGCGACGGTGAGCAGTCTCTGGATTTCAGCACGTTCGAGCACTTGATGACCGACTTGAAAAATCTCGCTCCGGCTCTCGGGCGCTTGATGTAGAGGGTTTGCGGTTACGGGTGTGATCCCGTGCGTAGAACCTTTTGGGAGGAACTGGGCAAAGTGAGCGGGCATTTTAGAAAAGCGGCGGTCATCGGTACGGGGCTCATGGGTGGTTCTCTGGCCATGGCCTTGAAAGAACATGATGGGATCGAGCGTGTAACCGGTTATGATATATCGCCGGAAACCAGAAGGAAAGCGGCGGATCTCGGTATCGCCGATTTAATATGCGAATCCGCGCAGGAGGCGGTTGCCGGTTGCGACCTTGTGTTCCTGGCTACTTCGGCAGGGGCGATACTCGGGGCTTTCTCGGCCATCAGGGATGAACTTGAGCCGGGCGCGGTAGTGACCGATATCGCTTCGGTCAAGCTTGGCATAACCGGGGAAATAGAGGAAAACCTGCCCGCAGGTGTCAACTATATTGGCGGTCACCCGATGACCGGTTCAGAGCAGTCGGGTGTGGAGTCGGCGCGAAGCGACCTTTTCAGCGCCTGTTATTATCTGTTGACACCCACCAAGAACACCGACGCGGACGCATTTGGAAAGATGCACCGCCTGATCTCAGAACTGGGCGCCAGGGTAATATCCATGGAGCCCGAGCTTCACGACAGGGCGGTTTCCACGATAAGCCATATTCCCCATCTTATGTCCCTGCTTCTAATGGACCACGCGATCAGGGAAAAAGAGGAGATAAAGAGCCTCTTCACAATCGCCGCGGGCGGCTTCAGGGATATGACCAGGATAGCCGCCGGCAACCCGGGGTTGTGGGTCGATATTGCGACGCAAAACAGGGATTTTATCGTGGAAGGCTTGAAGAGCATGGGATCAGGTATTGACAGGCTCATAAGCATGCTGATGGCTGAGGACAGGGACGGCATGATGAACCTGTTTACCGAGGCCAGGCGCGGCAGGTTGGAACTGGCTCTTTCGGCGGGTCGCGCGATTGAGGAAATATATGAAATATCTTTTGCGGCACCCGATAAACCGGGAGTGATAAGTGAAATATCGACCGCCGTCGGGTCTCTGGGAATAAACATCGAGGATATTGAGATCGTTCACCCGCTGGTTGGGGAATCGGGCATACTGAATCTTAAGATAGACGGGCGCGAAAACGCCGGCAAAGTTGTCGAACACCTGAACGGGCTTGGGTATCGCGCGACCGTAAGGGGAGTTTAAGCGGTAAATGGTTATTCAAGGGCTGACAACCGATGAGAGCTGAAGTTAACGGTCCGTGCGCGGTGAACGGTGAAATCAGTGTGCCCGGCGACAAGTCAATCTCGCACAGGGCGGCGCTTCTGGGTTCGGTAAGCGACGGCATCTGCCGGATAACCGGCTTCAGCCCCGCCGGTGATTGTGCCTCCACCCTCGAGGTTCTCAGAGCTCTCGGCGTCAAGATTCGCAGGGACGGAAGCGACATAGAGATCGAGGGCACCGCCGGCCGGAGTTTTGGTGAACCCGTGGATGTCCTGGACGCGGGGAATTCGGGAACGACTATGCGGTTGGGGTGTGGACTGCTTGCCTCAATGCCGATACAAGCGATAATTACAGGTGATGAAAGCCTGCGGGCACGCCCGATGAATAGAATCATAAAACCGTTGAAGCTCATGGGTGCCGATATAAACGGGAACGGTGAATCCGGATGTCCTCCACTTGAGATAAGAGGCGGCGATCTGCGCGGCATTGAATACTCCCCCGATGTGGCGAGCGCTCAGGTGAAATCAGCGATTCTGCTTGCAGGGCTCCAGGCCTCAGGTCGTACCACAGTAAATGAAAAAGCCCCAACGCGCGACCATACTGAACGAATGCTCCGGCATATGGGTGCTTCCGTCTTGTGTGACGGCACTTCGGTCACCGTCAAACCATGTGTGCTTTCAGCCGTGAAGCTGGAGGTTCCCGGAGACATGTCTTCAGCCGCGTTTCTCATCGCGGCAGGTTTGGCCTGTCCCGGTTCAAGCGTAAAAATCAAAAACGTAGGTCTTAATCCATCCAGGACCGGTTTTCTGGAGATACTTCGGAGGATGGGTGCGGGCATAGAGCTTCTGGAAAGAAGTGAGGAGGGGTGGGAACCCCGTGGTACGCTGAAGGTGAAACACTCCAGACTTAAGGCTGTTGATGTTACCGACGTGGATGTGGTCGCGGCAATAGATGAGGTAATGCTCATTGCTCTGCTGGCAACACAGGCGGAAGGTGTTACCAGGATCCGGGGTGCTTCCGAGCTGAGAAAAAAGGAATCGGACAGGATCGATGGAACAGTTAAAGGTCTTATAAGCCTTGGAGCGCGGGTTAACGAGACCCCCGACGGGATGGAAATAAAAGGGCCCTGCGAGCTGGGAGCGGCTGTCCTTGACTCGAACCGGGACCACAGGCTTGCCATGATGTGGTCCGTAGCGGGAATGCTCGCAAAAGGAAAAACGGTAGTTACCGGATGGGAGTGGGCGTCTGTTTCTTACCCGGGTTTTGAAGGCGCACTCAGTTCTCTTGGTGTGAATATATCTGCAGGTTAGCGGGTGGATGTTTTGATTATTGCTATCGATGGGCCGGCCGCGTCGGGAAAAACGACGGTAGCCGCCCTTCTGGCCGACAGGCTCAACTACAATATGCTCGACAGCGGTTCGATGTACCGAGCGGTGGCTCTACTGGTAATAGAGGGCGGAGCCTCTCCCGATGATGAACTTAAAGCGGTTGAAGCCGCCGAAAAGGTTGCAGAGAGCATGAGGTTCGTTTCCGTGGGGGAAGGGGAGTTCAGGTTGTCTATCGGTGGGCGTGATGTGACTATGGATATCAGGTCTCAGGAGGTGACGGAAGCTGTTTCTCCTGTTTCCAGGCTTGCCGGAGTAAGAGCGATAATGGCCGAATCGCAGAAAAGGATTGCGGGCGCTGACGCCGTTGTGGAAGGACGGGACATTGGAACAGTCGTTTTTCCGGACGCGGAAGAGAAGTTTTACCTGGATGCCGCGCTGGCCGAGAGGGCGAAGCGGCGCTACCTGGAGGAGATGCGGAAAGGAACAGCACTGACACTTGAAAAGGTCGAGGCTGATATCAGGAACCGGGATAAAATTGATTCGAGCCGCGAGCTGAGCCCGCTTGCGCGTGCACAGGACGCTGTGTATATAGATACAACGGGCAAGGGGATCGGAGAAGTAGTGGATGAAATACTCGGCCGGATAAGAGGAAGGCGGTAAGGAAACTCCGAACAGAGGGGGCTCGCGCGCGCTGTAAACTTGCCAGCAATATGCGAATATCGTATTATCACGTCGCCGGAGAGGATTATTGTTCCGGTTATCAGGCCATTGACATCCTGTCGAAAGCCGATAGGCCCGGACATTGATGAACTATTGCATTTTTAAACATTGAATCTTAAGCGGCCCTGCGGTTTTTCAAGCCAGGGGAGGTTCAAAAGCGAAAGGAGAAGTTCGATGGCGAACAGAGTAGATCCTTACAGAGTTCTACTGAATGAAGATGAAATGCCCACCTCGTGGTACAACATATTGCCCGATTTGCCGATACCGGCTCCCCCCCCGCTGCACCCCGTGACCAGGGAGCCCTGCGGGCCGGAAGATCTCGCGCCGCTGTTCCCCATGGAGCTTATTAAGCAGGAAGTAAGTGAAGAACAGTACATCGAGATCCCCGAGGAAGTGCAGAACATCTATAAGACTTACCGGCCGAGCCCTCTGCACAGGGCTTACCAGCTTGAGAAAATACTCGATACCCCGGCCAAGATATTCTACAAGAACGAGAGCGTAAGCCCTGCGGGAAGCCATAAGCTCAACACCGCGGTGGCGCAGGCTTATTACAATAAGAACGAAGGTATAAAGCATATAACGACGGAGACCGGAGCGGGCCAGTGGGGAAGCGCTCTCGCGCTCGGCTGCGGATTTTTTGGAATTGACCTGAAGGTGTTCATGGTCAGGATAAGCTTCGACCAGAAACCGTACCGCCGGACGATGATAGAGACCTGGGGTGCTGAAGTGTTTGCAAGCCCTACCGAAATGACAAACGCCGGAAGGGCGGTGCTGGCGGAAGACCCTAACAGCCCCGGAAGTCTTGGAATAGCCATCAGTGAAGCAGTTGAAATGGCCGCACAGGACGACGCCGTGAAGTACTCGCTGGGGAGCGTTCTGAACCATGTGTGCCTGCACCAGACTATTGTAGGGCTTGAGTCCAAGATCCAGATGGAAAAGATGGGAGAGTACCCTGACGTCGTAATCGGTTGTGTCGGAGGAGGCAGCAACTTCTCGGGAATGATTTTTCCGTTCATGAAGGACAAGTTCGAGGGAAAGAGTGTACGCGCGGTGGCGGTCGAACCGGTTTCCTGTCCCACACTTACCGGCGGAAAGTATGAATATGATTTCGGAGACCAGGCGGAAACGACACCACTTATCAAGATGTACACTCTCGGCCACAAGTTCGTCCCGTCACCGATTCACGCCGGCGGGCTCCGTTACCACGGCGGCGCACCGATACTTTCACAACTGGTCAACGAGGGTTACATTGAAGGCGTTGCGTATCCGCAGACCGCAATATTCGAAGCGGCAATGACCTTCGCCCGAACCGAAGGAATAATCGTGGCTCCCGAAACCGCGCATGCGGTAAAAGCCGCCATCGACGAGGCGAACAACTGCAAGGAAAGCGGAGAATCGAAAAACATACTTTTCAATTTGAGCGGGCACGGTCTTCTCGACCTCAGGGGTTATGAGGAGTACCTGGCCGGGAATCTTGTAGACTAGAGATTATCATCGCGCAAGATCTCAGGGTGAAGGTATGAAAGGCGGAAACGCGGAATAACAATTGGAAGAGCGTTGAGGAGATTCATAAAATAATGGGGAATGGGGGAGAACAATGTTCATACATTGTCCGAGTTGCGGTGCAGAGAATCTGGAAGACGCCAACTATTGCAGCCTGTGCTTTTCGACGCTCGGGTTCGGCGACGAAAATTTCTGGGTGATAAAGCGAGACAGGGACTTTGAAATCGGGATGTCGCCGAAACCGATAACCGGCACTCCCCGGGAAGAGCCCGATTTGTTTCGGATGCCGGAAGAGAGCATTGTCGAGCCAAAGAGAGTAACAGCCGATCCTGGCAATGTGAAAGGGATAACAGGCGCGCCGGTAGAGGGAGCGATATCCTATATACAGTTGTCGGACCGGTTCAAGAAAAGCCTGGATCGCGGCAGGCGCGGAGAGACCGGGGTTTGAACGTTACGGTGACGTGGTTCTCTGGCCGGACGTACCGGTTAATGAGAGTCTTGTGCGGCGACCGGTAATGCTTTAATAGATTTTTCAGCAGAGAAAGCGAGGGTTTGCATGACGGCAAGTCTTTTTAATATAAACTGGTCGAGCCCATTGGCATATGTTATGTTCGGCGGCCTTGTGCTTGCGACGGTCCTGGGAACATGGGCGGGAGCGGTCGCGGCCGGCAAGGGAAGAAGCACAAGAACCTGGTTTCTGATAGGATTTTTCATACCGGTTTTCGGATTGATCGCGTCATATGTTGTCAAGCCAAAACCGCAAATATGATTTCTTGAGAACACTGAAGTGGAAAAGAGATTGACCGGTGCAACGTCTTTGATAGTGCTGACGCACAACAAAAGACATGGGACACCGGAGTTGAACACCAACAAACGATCCTTCGGCGCGTCTCTCAGGCGCGCATGATTCAAGCTAGAGTATTAGACCGGCGCCACATCATTCATTTTGCCTGCGGCAAAACGAAATAAATGGGACACCGGGGTTGAACACAAGGACCAGGGAACCTTTCAGGTTCCTTGGTGCCGAAGGCCGGACTCGAACCGGCACGGGGTTTTGCCCCACTGGTTTTTGAGACCAGCGCGTCTACCTGTTCCGCCACTTCGG
>JAFGMY010000068.1 GCA_016927325.1 Actinomycetota bacterium
AGTATGCACCTCCAGTTAGTTATGTTGCTTTCGTCAGCAATAATTATAGCTATTCTGGAGTTGCATACTTTTTCATACTATCAATACGGTTCAGGCCGTTTCAGCGTGCGGACCTGTTTTACCTAACGGCGGTCGGAAAGTCAGGCGGTTGTCGGAAAGGATAACCACTGTACACTTGTTGCCTAGTATGATTCCATTACGGCTTTTAGCTGACGGACGGCTACTTTAGAGTTCCACCTTACGAAAGGACTGAAGATAAGTTTCTCCATGGGTATGAAGATTTTTGGAATCTTGAAGTCCATTTCCCTTAACCAGAGGGTTCCCTTGCCCTCTTTCTTCAAGGTGTAGGTGATATCCACTTTCGCGCCGTGCTGGCTGACAGCGGATATCTTCCAGCGGGTCGGCCGCTCCCGTTCCACAACGGTCCAGGTGAACAACTCGTGGATGCCGATTCCGGCCTTCACCTTCTCGACGATTTTTTCTCCCTCGAGGGCGGGATGAAGTACAGCTCCAAAAACGGCGGCAGTGGAAGGGTGCCACTTCGGCCAGTTTGCGGCGGTGGTCAGGAAATCGTAGACTTCCTCGATGGGCCGGTCGATGTGAACGGATACGGGTACATTCGACATTTCGTCTCCAATCGATTTGTTGCGATCGGCTTTTATTGTATTTTACAGACCTGTATTTGAAAGGAAAGTCCCTGCGCAAAAGGGACAGACCTGAACAAGGGATAACAGTATCAATTGCTAAATATCATTTATCGAGGCCGGTTGTCCATTTGGGATGCCGGAGAAGCGTATCAACCGGTTGGCGGAAAAGAGTGACCTGATATGGTGATAAAGATTAACAATGGAGGCCGCTTGTGTCGATACACAAGTTGGAATGTTTTGTGGTTATGCCTTTAATACAATCGAGAAATGGCGGTAAAGCATGAGTGGGAAGATGAAAAAACCGGGACGGAAGACAAGCCTGAGAATATCGCTTGAGGTCACGGTGGCAGTGCTGATCGTTTTTATTATTTCTTCCGGCGTCGGGCTGGCGGTTTTTCAGAGGTCTTTAAACCAGTTGGCCGAGAACAGCAAGGAGGAAGTGGTGGATTCGGTCGCCTCGCTGGTCTCGTCCAGCCACTACTTCGTTGCCAGAATGATTATGTATATCCACCGCCTTGAAAGCGGTACTCCGACCTATAAACAACTTCAGGAGGAGATGAAGGCCGCCGTAGCGGACGATACCGGGATACCGTCCCAGGAGTTGTTGAGCGGTCTTGTCGGGGAGATGGTCGACAGCGGGATACTCGGTTTTGAAGCGGGATACTTCGCTCTGCCGCCGACCGAAGGTTTAAATGATCAGGCGGTTGTGGTTGTGTCGAGCGACAACAAGGATATCTTCAGCGAAGTGCCGGAGGAACTCGGTCTGCTGATAAACAGCGATAAGGGCTACAAACTGTTTGAGGACGGTGTTCCGGGAACGGATTTTAAGGGCGAGTACCTTGTGACCACTTTTAAGCTGATGGAGGAAAACTCCACTGAGGAAGTATTCTGGTACTTTGACTTCAAACCCATGGGGGAACTGCTTTCCTCGATTGACGGCTTTTATAAGAATGAAAGCGACAGGGCTATGTGGAGGCTGGGAGCGGCCGTTGGAATATCGATCCTGGCATTCATAATAATTTCGTTCGCCGTGCTCGGGTATCTGATCAGAAAGCGGATTATCAAACCGATGGACGAACTTTCCCATGCCGCCGAGAAGGTAATCGAAGGTGATATGGATGTAAGGGTTGAGATAAAACCGAGAGAGGAGTTCTCCGAGTTGAAGCACGCCTTCAACCAGATGATTTCCAGCATTTCCGGGATAGTGTCCAGGACTCTCGGCCGGGATTCCGGGGAATCGGAGAAGAGCGGTAAAGCCGGAGCGGGAGCTTTCCTCAAGCCGAGGGCGACAGTGCTGTTTCAGGTTATCGCGCTGTTCACGATCGTATTTATCGCCGCCGGCGCCTTTTTCATGATTACCGTGCGAAGCTCGATGGACTCCCTGGTCGAGAGCAGCAAGGAATCCCTTATTGAAACTCAGGCTGAACTAATACTGTCGAGCCATGCTTATGGGGCGACACTTTCAGTGAGTATGAATAAGGCGGAAGGGAAATCCACCAGTGTCGATCCCGAGATGATCAAAGGATTCATTTCCGGAATTCAGAATAAGGAGGTTTCACAGTACCAGAAAAATATGGGCGAAACACTGAGGCTGATGGCGGAGTACGACCTTTTCAACTACGCGATGCTTGTCTGCATCGTACCGCCCGGCCCTCTTGCCGACGATTACATGGTGGTTATTTCAAGTGACGAGAAGTTCCTTTACACAAAACCACCCCGGGAGCTGATAGACCTCTTCGATGAGGAAGAGGATTCGTATGTGTTCTTTGAAAACGGTATCCCTTCGATGGAAATCAATGAGCCTTTCCTTGCAACAAGCTACAGGCTCAAGTCGACCTCACTTGGATCCATGGAGATTTTACTTGTCGATTTCAAGCCGATGGGCGAAGAGGTCGAGGCGATGGACGAGTTCTTCGACAGTGAAAATAATGATCTCACCCTGACGATGGGGATAGTGATAGGGATCTCCACACTGCTGTTGATACTCGTAACCATTTTCCTGCTGAGTTATTTGATAAGGAAGAGAATCACGGGACCTGTGGATGAATTGGTGAGCGCGGCCAACGCGGTAATGGATGGCGACCTCGATGTTCAGGTACAGGTGAAGGCCGGCGAACAGCTGGAGAGCCTCAAGACCGCGTTTAACAAGATGATCGTATCTCTGCGGGAACTCATCGAGAAATCGATGGAAGAATGATAAGCAATGAAGCTGAAATGCGGAAGACGCAATCCGGCGAACAGACGTCTTATCGTTCAAGGATTCGCATTTAATCTATCAAGAAAATAAGTGCCGCGCCTCGAACTGTTCAGGTCAAGACGCGGCACCGTATCACATTGGAATTAGAACTGTTCCGGAACGTAGCGATAGTGCTCGTACCACTCCATCGGCTCGACGCCGGTCGTCATAAGCTTCAGGACGCCTTTCATCATTCCGAGTCCCATGAGCGTGGCCATTTTTCCTACCATAACAGGCTTGAAGATCCGTGGAGGAAAGGCGCCGGGTGTCGCATGCGGCGACTGTACGTCGTTTTCATTACTTTCCTTGATCTTTATCACAACCTCGCAGCAGTCGTCGCCGGTCGACAGAAGCTTTTCGAATTTTGGAAACTCGATGCTGTCACCGTCAAACCAGCCTGCCATGGTACCAGCTTCCATTGCTGTCATAAGGTGCGTGCAGACCTGCGGACACGGTTCGAGTTCCTTCGCGGCGGGGCAGTAGCGCTCTTCTTTTATGGCGCACCCTTTGCTCTCTCTGGTCCATGTTCCCTTGACGCCGACCATCCCGTCCTCGAGGTCGAGGATTCTACCTATGCTTCTGGCATCCCCGGGGTCGATCTGGAGCCCTTCCCGAATAAGCTTTCCGCGGGCTTTTCCGCCTTCATAAAGGACGAACTGCAGCGCCTGGATACCCTTTTCCCCCCAGCCGTAAGCAAGAACCGGCCATAGAGCGGCCAGGAGTTTCATGATCATTTTCATCGGCATGTCCCGGTACCACCTGAACGTCATAAGTTCCAGCACCGTCGGCTTGAGCCAGGCGAGAATTGCGACGCCGGCCGCCATGCCACCCATAATCCCGCTTATGATTCCGGCAATGACACTTCTTTTGATCCACTTCAAAGCAATCACTCCTTATCGTTTATGAGTTACGGATTCATAGACCTGCCGTAAAATGTAGTTATTCTATCATCATCAGCAAGGCCTTGATAATTGATTACCGACAAAGATCAAAGATCAGAAATTAGCGGGAGACCGTTATTCATAATTCACGCTCCTCGTCCATGATCAGAAAAGGTGCCGAAATGAAACAGTTCAACCATAGGAAGGCACCTCGTTAAATATGTTTCAGTCCTCCGTCGGTATATAGCGGTATTGTTCGTACCGCTCCTTCGCACCGTTTCAAATGCAAAATTATGTCACCCATGTCAGAAAGTGTACATATTCTATCATCATAAGTGCGAAGCCGCGAACAGTGTCATCCGGCTGCTATAATGGGCTGGAATTTCGCGGAATTCTCTTATATATTGGTTTGGTAGCGAGCAGACTGATTGTTTAAGGATTATTCGGAACGGGCAACTCCATTTTAAGGTTCAGGCAACGTTAAGCGCATTTTTCCGGTGTATGGGGATGGAGTCCGTGTACGGACGGCAAGGGGATGATAATTGATGAAACCTATCGGGCCCATGATGAGGGAGCACAGGTTGATCGAACGTATGCTGGTGCTTCTAGAGCAGGAACTCAATTCCATAAAGACGGAGCAGAGAGCAGACCCGTTATTTATCGGGAAGGTCGTGGATTTTTTCAGAACATACGCGGACAGGACCCACCACGGAAAAGAAGAGGAGATTTATTTCAGGGATCTCGCCGGAAAGGATATTGCTGATGAACTTCACCGGGTAATGGAAGAACTGGTAGAGGATCATAAGTACGGCAGGTTAAAGGTAGAAGAGTTGCTGGAATCAAACGAAAAATACACCGGTGGCGACATTGAAGCGCTTGAAGAAATGGAAAGGATAATCGCGGATCTGGTAAGGTTTTACACCGCGCACATTATCAAGGAAGACAAACACTTCTTTTCCCCCACCCAGGAGTATTTCCCGGCAGAGGAGCAGAAAGCAATGCTCGAAGAGTTTGAGAAGTTCGACGCGGGGATGATACACGAGAAATACATGTCGATGGTCGAGCGGCTGGAAAACTCATGAGTCTTCTGAGAGCAGGCTTCCTTTTCTTTGGGGGTCAGACACATGGCTGTTAATGGTCTGGAGAGCTCTCGTGTGCGGGTTTCCTCGGTATAAAATCCCGGGATGAACAGGATATCGCCTGAGAAAATTATCCTGTGGTTCTGGCCTCAGTCTATCGAACAGGAGAAATACAACTGTTAACGAATCATCATTTAAACAACTGATGAAAAGGGGAGTTAACTATGCACAATGTGAGATCAGCCGCAAGGGCAGTTATCTGCATATTTGCCTCATTTCTGGGTGTTTCTGTTTTAATAACGGTTTTGCCGGGATGCGGAGCCGCCAGCGGGGACGGTGAGACTGGTGAGCAGGAGTATGTTCAGACGGAGATATTCTGCGGAAGGAACATGCCGGGAGGCGGCGAGATCTCTGAAGAGCAGTTCGCGGCGTTCTTAAACGATGTGGTGACCAGGGAATTTCCTATGGGCATGACCGTGTATGACGCTTATGGACAGATGGAGAACCCGGACGGGGAGATTGTAGAACAGAAGACTAAGGTCATTCTTCTGGTCTTTGAGAAGAGTTCGGACGGCGGAAAGTCGGTACAGAAAGTCGTGGATGCTTACAAGAAACTTTCGAACAACGCCCAGATGATGATAACCACGACTGATATCAAGCCTGAGTTTCTACCGGATTAAACCTTGAGTAAAATAGATTTATATCGGGGACAGACCGGTCAATCATGAAGGCCGTGGGCTCCTTGAATCAGTCCGGAAAGGTGTGAAGTGAAACGGGCGGCGTAAGCTCCATCTACTACGTCATGATCGAAAAGTATTGTCACGCTCAGAACCTCACCGGGCTCGATGCCGGCTTTTCCGATAACAGGTTTACGGGCGATTCCACCGATGGCGAATGACAGGGGATGAATGCTTACAGGGATCGCCCAGCCTCCGATCAGGCCGAACATCCCGACTGATGAAACGATCACAGTTCCCATCGTCTTTTTGATCCGGAAAGGATCGGATATATACCACTTCATACCGAGCCGGCGGATGAATCCCGGCATTCTAACTGCCAGACCCGCTACTCTTGATGTTCCCTTGTCGCCCAGTACCATGTCACCTTCAGGGGTTCCCGACTCCCTTACTGCGTTGATCTCCGCGCTAATTTCCTCAACGGTCTTCTGATTCGCTTTTCTCAAGACGACCGGGAGAGGAACGAGTTTACCCTTATGCTCGGTTTCGACTATGGTAGTAACATCGACATCTTTAAATGTGTAAAGTTTCCTGCGCTTGAGAACCGAATGGACTTCGGGGTACTTGCTGACGGCATGGGCGATACACATCACCAGCCATGCCGTGAAGGACAACGGCCGCCCGTCAACCCTGTCTTTTTCATTTTGGATGATTTCCCTCGCGGCCGTAACGTTAACTTCAATAAGCGCTTTGACATAACGCTTCTTCAATCCCAGTTCCATCGCGTCAATAGTGAGTAAACGGCTGTCCGGAACCGGCACCTTCGTATATTCACCGATAATATCCAAGTTATTCCTTTCATGAAAAAGCTGTTTCCGAACCGGCGCCCTGTGCAGGATTATTCAAGAACGAGTATGCACAAGGATATTTAAGCAAACCCCGCATGCAGAACTCAAGAAGAATGTGCGGTGGGCCGTCTTAGAGTATATTATCTTGAATACGGTAAATAGATAGATATGAAAGCCTCAGGGTGATGTTTGTGAATGGTAAGTCTCCGTTCAACAAAAGAGGACTTGAATGGCTTGCGGCAACTTTAGCGGCTTTGCTGATTGTTACTTTGTCGGCGCCTGGATGCGGCGGCGGAGCACCTGAAATAGAAGGCCTTACTTACGTTAAGTCTTTCGAGGGCGGAAACCTATACAGACTTGGCAAACTCGATGTGGTGGTGCTCAGTGGAACTTACGGGGAAATGGGAAGGCAGTATGGAGCTCTGCTGAAGGAAAAGATCCGAGATTTTTATGATGAAGTCGAAGAAACCCTTCTGTCTTCGCCGGAGTATCCCGAAGGGATAGCAAGGCAACTGCTGGCTTATGTCTACGGTAACTACCCTGAGAGGTTCAAGTGCATATTCGAGGGGATGGCCGAAACCAGCGGACTTGATGTTGAGAAACTCACCGTCCTCGATAATGTAATACCACTCGAGATTGCACGGGAAAGCGTGTTTCAGTGTTCGGTTATTGTGGCCTGGGGGCAGTATACGGGCGGGGAACCGCTTGTCATGGGAAGGAACTATGATTGGGCGGAGGTTACAAAGGACTATGACGATACGCTCGCCGTTGTTATCTACAAACCGTCCGACGGTAGCCTGCCCGTGATGAACTACAGCAACGCCGGACAGGTTGGAAGCTTTCAGTCGTTCAACGGCCGGGGTCAGGTCCTTGAAATAAATATGGGAATGCCTGGAGATACCCCGCGCTCGATGGACCGCACCTCCGTTTTGATGGAGATGACCCAGTGGCCGCTCGACTGCGGCAGCTTTGATGCTCTTGGGGTCGAGATAAGCTCTACGAGGGTTGCGGCGCCGGCGCTGGTCACGGTTGCGGACGCGGGCAGTGCCGCCACCTTTGAACTGGATGTAAACGACTATCGCCGGAAACCGGAAACGGACGACGGCCTGATTGTGACCACCAACCATTTTGTTGATCCTTCCTGGGGAAAGGAGAGGCTCAATTCTTACAAGTTGAAACCCTGCAGCAGTTCTGTTGGCCGGTATAACAATTTCCTGGCCTGGGCCATGCGTAACAAGGGCGGCATTTCAGTGGATGGATTAAAGGAGATTCTTTGCACTCCATACAGTAGTGGAGGGGTATTTAAGGATGACACCGTGACGCAATTCGTTTATGTGCCGGCCACCCTGGAACTCTGGCTTCGTGTACCTGACTATCAGGACTGGACGGAACTGCCGCTGAAAGAACTGTTCGAGGAAAGCGAGAAGCAGTAGATGCTCAACACGCTGGTATTTTGATGGAGAGTGATGACACCTTGCCGGTAATAGAAGGAATCAAAAGTGAAGCGACGGGCTCCGGGGGAGGTACGGTAAGCGAGGTAATTGTCGGCCTTGGTTTTTCCATGGTTTATCTTGAAGAATCATGCGGCCTTGCCTATACACTGAGGGATAATTTGAAAACCGGTTGCGAGGCTTTTGATGAGGCAGGAAGGCTTGCCGGTAAAGATGCCGGCGAGCTTTTTTCGTGGATCGGTGGAAGTTCACCCATCGCTTCCGCTCTGGGCCTTGCCGCCGCGAACGCAGTGCTAAACCCCCCGCGAGGATGTCTCGAAGAAAATCTTTTTGACGCTCTTAGCCTGCAGCCGGAGGAAAAAGTTGTAACAATCGGAAGATTCAAGCCTATGGAGCCGGAGCTAGCGCGCTTTGGAGTCAGGCTTGAGGTCGTTGAGTGGGGAGAGTCCCCCGAACCGTTGAGCCGTTGCGATGTGGCTTTGATTACCGCGACTTCCATTATCAACAACACAATCGATACTTTGCTTGAGACGGTGAGAAACGCGCGCGAGGTTGTAATTCTCGGCCCAAGCACTCCTTACACCCCGGCGGCGTTCACCGGCACACCGGTAACCCGCCTGGCCGGATCAATTGTCAGCGATCCCGGGAGGGCCAGGCAGGTGGTTTGCGAGGGCGGGGGCACCCGGACATTGGGCAAAGCCCTTTCCAGATGGGTAGCTACTGTCTGAGTCAAGCTTATCCGACACTGAAGGAATACAAGCTTTCAGATGCGGTTCTTTCCAGCGGTTACTCGCGGCAACCGATGGAATCGTGTACCCAGGCGCGGTTGTTTCCGTACATCAAGTTCTTTGTAGATTGAGATCGCGTAAATTATCAGTTTGCGATCATTGGATGTTTTTCCTGATGGATGAGACAACTCGTTTCAGGAGGGCCGGCTTCCCGGCACCACGGTTATAATTATTATTGTCGGCGTATCCGGAAGGGGTATGGTTTTGAGAATCATGATCTGCCATGGTTACGTTCTAAAAGGGACGGGGAGCAACCAGTACGTCCAGTCTTTTGCGCGCTCGCTCTGCGGGCTGGGAAACGACGTGGTTATTATTTGTCAGGACATGGAGCCGGACCTCGATTTCGTCTCGTCGTATGTGCGGGAACAGGCAGGGGTGGAAGGCTCCGAAGTCGTCTGGGAGCGCAGAACGGTGTACCCGGGGTCCTGCACTGTTTACAGACCCGGAATCGGCGGGTTTCTTCCTGTATATGTCCTGGATTCCTACCCCGGCTTTGAGAAAGTAAGGATCTTTCCGGACCTGAATAAGGAGGAACTGGATGTTTATGTGGAGACGAACCGCGCGGCCCTTCACAGAGTTGTAGAGACTTTCGTTCCGGAAGTCATACACGTAAACCACGCGGTGATGCTCCCTTATGTCGCCCGGCCTGTAGCGGCGGCCTGCGGGTTGCCGTATTTTGTTACCATCCACGGTTCAGCGATAGAGTTCACAGTCAAGAGGGATGAGCGGTTCCTGAGATATGGGGCGGAAGGCCTTTCAGGAGCGGAGGGGATCATTGTTCCAAGCGGTTACACCGCAGGCGTGGTGCAGGAGTTATTTTCCGGGTTGGTGGACCGGCTGGACGAGAAGATTTCGGTCGTTCCACCCGGTGTGGATACATCGCTTTTTCATCCCAGGGCCGGGAGCACATCCGCGTCGGTCGAAAAACTTATTGGAATGGTGCATTCGCGGACCGGCACGGCACCGCGCGATCCAATGACGGGGGAATCATCCGGAGGGCCGGCATGCGACGCGGCGGAAAGTGTTCGCCTGAGTATCGAAAGAATAAACGCGGCAAAACCGGATTGGCTGCCTGATCCCGATCTTGACACAAGGCTTCGTGAACTTGCCGGGTCGGAAGACCAGTTCATGATGTTTGTGGGGAAACTTCTGGAAACAAAGGGAGTGCAGTGCGCGATCGCCGCGATGCCGCTTATTCTGGGTAAGTATCCCCGCGCGCGCCTTGTTCTAGTAGGATTCGGCGAACTGCGGGGAATTCTGGAGCTTATGGTGGAGGCTCTTAACGGAGCCGATCTGGATTATATAGAGAGATTATGCGTATTCGGGAACAAGACATACGATCGGTGTCCAGGGGCCTTCGAACCTGTACGTGATTTCTTGAGAGTGCTCGTGAAAGAGGGCGCGATGGATGATTACAGGGCGCTTTGCACTGATAATGATCTATGCGGGGCCGTCACCTTTACCGGTTACCTCACCCAGGGGGAGCTTTCGAACCTCCTGCCTCACGCCTCGGCACTGCTGGTGCCGTCCCTTTCCCCGGAAGCGTTCGGCCTTGTGGCAACTGAAGGAATGGCTTGCGGGGTTGTACCGGTCGCGTCCAGGCATTCGGGACTTCTTGCCTCGATCTCGCTTCTGGAGAGCGAATTGGGGGAGAAGGCCGATTTACTGATACTGGACGATTCCGACATGGTTAACAGTATTTTCGCGGCTGCCTGTGAGATTCTGGGTGAGAGTAAAGAGGCTCTTCTGGAAATGGGCGCAAGGCTCAGCGCCGCGGTGGAGGAGAGATTCTCCTGGGACGCAATGGCGGAGAGTATGGTATCGCTGTTCAATAAGGGGTCCTCTTGAATTGAGACCGGGCGTCCCGGCCTGAAGCGAATTGCCGGGCCTTTCTTCCGGTAACCTTGAAAGGCCTCGAAATTAATTGATATTCATGAGAAAATGCTTATCCGTAACAAGATTGTTATTATCCAGGAGGAGTTCATAATTTGTTTGGCAGAAACAGGAACAAGGTAAAGAGAAAAAACGGATACAGCCGGTGGAAGAAAGCGGGAGTTATTTCCCTTTGCCTGATTGCCGGCCTTGCCATTGGTGGAGTGGCGGGATTCCTGATTCAAAGAGAGTCCAAGAGCACCAGAGCGGATAAAGCCGCGGAGCCCAAACCCGACGCGAATAAAAATGGTGAAGAGGCGAAAACCGAAGAGACGGGCAAGGAAGCCGCATCCACTGTTCCGGCGGCGAGTACCGTGCCTTCTATTCCAAAAGTTTCCGCAGGCACACCGGCCGAAGCTATAAGAGCATTCCTGGAAGCGATAGGGATGGATTCAGAGGGCATGATGTTCAGTGTTGTTTCCACCAGTAAAACCGACGCAAACTGGAAGTTGGACAAGGGAGTCGTTTCCGGCCAGGAACCTGTTTATTTCATCGTTCATTATGTCTCCGGCGGTTGGACGGTTGTGGATTATGGAACGGTTATGACCGCCGATCAGATCAAGGCCGCCGGTGCTCCATCCGATCTTCAACCCCCCGATTAGTTTAGTTACTGCTGAAACCGGAAGCGCAAACCCCCGACTGTTTCCATCAAGAGCCGACCATGATCACACAGGCTTCTTTCAGCCCGGTCCTTTCCAGTTCCGCGATTCGTCATAAACCCCTGTCCTTTGGCCAAGCCTTCTCCAGGGCTGGGACTGCTAAACCGCGAGGGGCCTGATAGACCCCTCCTCAAGGTTGGTCGGCGTTGTCAGTGTGAAGACATGGCCGCGTTACTTATTGGACAATATCTCCGGAAGGGAGTTCTCAAAATCGGATAACACTGCGACACCGGGCATTGATACGATTTTTACCCCGCATTCATCAAGTATCCAATAAGGACTAGCATTGATATCCGCGTCACGAATCACAAGTATATTAAGACCCAGTCTGGCCAGGAACGCTGCTGCCCTTACAGTTGCGGTCTCCTCTTCTTCTGAGGGCTTTTCGATCCTTTCTCTGCTTGTTATCGAGAAACCGTTTTGTTCCACTTCGATCAGTTCAAAATATCCTGCGTCCTCTATTCCACGGGCAATAAGGTTGTCGCTGTTCATGATGGGAACCGCGCACAGCGCCGTGCCCTCTCCTTCAACGGCGAGGTCCACCGTGACGCTGTCGACTTTCTCGATCCGCTCCTTGATGCTCTGCTCCAGATCTAAGGCCAGTTTGCTGTCTCCTTTCAAGTCGTACTGGCGTGGAATTAAGGATATCTCGAGGAACCGGTAGCTGCCGGAGTTCCGGCCCTCGGTCGAGACTATGCGTCTGACCCGCGGGTCCGCTTCAACGATCGATCTTACCTTTTGAAGGATTTCTTTTTCAATTGATGCGTCGAGCAGCACCTTGAGCCCTTCAAGTATTACCGTGAAGCCGCTCCAGGCAAGAAACAGCGAGATTAGAAGAGCGGTAAGCGCATCCATGATTTCTATACCCATTATCTGCAGCAGTATTCCTGCCACGATTCCGGAAGACGCTATTACATCGGTCCAGGAATGCCTTGAGTCGGCCTTCAGGCTGGG
>JAFGMY010000069.1 GCA_016927325.1 Actinomycetota bacterium
ACCTGCATGCAGGGGACCGGCGGCACATCGGTAAGGACTTCCATAAATGAAAGGAATGTCCTCGGGGTAGAGTGGGTGCTTCCCACAGGCAAGATAATGAAGCTCGGGTCAGTCAACACACCGGGTGCCGGTTGGTTCTGCGGTGACGGCCCTGGACCATCCCTGCGGGGAATGATGAGGGCGGGAGTAGGCCGTGTCGGCGGAAATGGGGTCTTCACCAGGGCGGCGTTGAAGTGTTATCCGTGGTACGGACCTGAATACAAATGCGAAGGTTCACCGCCGTTCTATGACAGCGAAGAGGTACCCAACAGCTATTTGAGGTACGTGGTCTGGCCGAGTCATAATGACGAGGCTGAAGGGTTGTACATGCTGGGAGAGGCCGAAATAATAGACTACAATAACCGCTGGGCGGCCGGGGCTTTTACGAATGCGATGACCATTTCAAAGGAGGAATATCTCGAAGCTGAGGAGACCGGCAAGTATGAAAAGTTCAGGCACGGCTTCTGGACGTTCTTCATGCATGCGCCGTCTGAGAGAGCTTTGGAGTTCCGGAAAAAGACCTTTGAGAAGATAATTGCTGATACCAACGGTGAAATTCTTGATACTATGACCTTCGGAAAGAGATCTTACGAGTTGTCCCTGCAAAACGCGGTAAGGGCAATCTGGATAGCGAAGGCCGCGTATATGCCCACATCATGGCATACAGGTTCCACACCGATGTGCTATGAAAACATAGACCAGTGTTTCAAATACGCGCTGCCTATATCAGAGAACGCTAAATTAGATTATTGCGACGACGACCAGATCCTCGATGAAGGGGCCGATAACTGCTATGCGTGCATGGATGAGGACGGTCACTACATACACATAGAGCACGGATCCATGCTCGACCCGTGGGAGCCGAAGAGCGAACCAATGGGCCCCGCGGCAATTGGGATGAAGAATGCTTTACACAAAGGCATTAACTTCTTCTACATGCCCTGGCCTGCGAGCATGAAGGACTTTTTAATCTATGTTCAGTACATGAACAAAATTCAACATATGATCGATCCTGACAAGTTAACCGATACGTCCCATCTGGCCATGTGATAAGGGGGCTCGCGAAATGATCTCAAGTAAGGTATTGGACTTTCTTCTGTTCGGCATAAACCTGCCGCTGAAACTGTTTGTGGGGATTGCCTCACTTAGAAGCGGTTTATTCAGGAAAAGCCTGGTTGAAGAGAAATTCACAATGCTTATAAAGACGGGCGATCTCAAGAACAAGCGGTACTACAGGCTTGAGAAAGGCAGGTTCAAGTCAAAAGGGGCCGATTGCCCGGACCCGGACATGTCTATAGTCTGGTCCGATACAAAGGCGTTCGCCGATACGGTCTTCAAGTTAAATCCCCTGGAAATAGTAAAAGGTTTCACCGGTGCCATGACGGCGGGCAAACTGGCGATAGAGATCAACATAGAAGCTCTAACGGCTTTCGTTTCAGTATTGAGCGCGGCTCTCGGTGTCTACAAGAACTTTTTTACTCTCAGGAAGCTTGCCTGAGTCTTTAACCTGCTAAAGAAGAGCACATCTCCGCATGCAAAGGAGGCGTTGGCATGGGCTACGATGCGGTTATCGTCGGCGCGGGACTAGGAGGTCTTGGGGCCGGTGTTGCCCTGAGTGCCGCCGGCAGGAAGGTTCTTGTCCTCGAGAGGATGGATTTTATCGGCGGGCGGTGTTCAAGCAGGAAGGTTGACGGCTGGACGATGGATATCGGGTGCCACTTCCTTTTCGGTTGCGAGCACGGTTCCTTCGGCGATGCGGCCGGGAGGATCGGCAGAAAGATCGAGTTTTTCCATCCGTTTAACTACAGGCTGAAGGTCAGGGACTCGATGATGCTATTTGACGGGGATTCCCTTGTGGTCACCCGCCCTGGTGCCGACGCCATGAACATAAAGCTCATGGACGCCCTTGACAGGATGATAAACTTCTCACCGCGTCCGCTTGTTCGCATGATAAACCTCATGATGATGCCGGTGCTTCCCCGGCTGAACCGGATTGCCGCACCTTTCCTGAACAGGATGGACGAGATAACGATCAAGGAGATCCTTGACGGTTATTTCAAGTGGCCGGTTGTCCGCGACTTCTGCGAGTTTTTCCAGCTTGCCGGTTTCTGCACGCCATCATGGCTTACCTCTTGGAGTGAGGGCTTAAGGACAATGCTCGGATTCATTGGATATTACAGACCGGGAATGAACCCGACGGAACTGATGGGTTACCCGGTAGGCGGACTTCAGGCGATACCCGACACCTTTGCCGAGGGAATCCTGGAGCACGGCGGGGAGATCCGCACGGGCGTCGGGGTCAAGAGAATAATAATAGAAGGCGGACGGGCTGCTGGTGTTGAGCTCGAAAACGGCGAGGTCGTCAGGTCAAATATTGTGATAAGCAACGCAGGCATCAAAGAGACGGTAAGAGACCTTGTGGGTAACGAAAAGTTCGACAGGGAATATGCCGAAAGGACCCGAAAGCTGGTCAGCGGTGTCAGCGGTTTCACTCTCAGGGCCCGGATGGACAGCAGAATAAGCGATCTCGAACTCGGCTTCAACATCCCGGTACCAAACGTGGAGGACTATTTCCACGAGCTCTGGGACGACCATATCATCGGCGACTACGCGCCTCCGATAATGCTCTCCAGCCCCTCCAATATGGACCCTAATACCTGCCCGGCGGGAAAGCAGATCATCCTTGCGGTCGGGGCAAGCATGCTTCATACCGATGATGACCACCGCAAGCTCGAGAAGTACGCGATAGAATCGGTTGAAGGCCTTGTCCCCGGTTTCAAAGACCATATTGAGTATTGTGACCTTATGACCCCTGAGACATACGCCGCTTTCGGCGAAGATGATGCCCCGATTATCGGGATTGCACAGTCGGTGGGACAGGTAGGCAGGAACAGGCCTTCCAGTATCTCTCCAATTAAAGGTCTTTTCTTTGTGGGCGGTGAGGCTGGAAGAGGGATATCCGGTGTCGCATGTGATATGGCAACCAACTCCGGCCTTGCCTGTGGGGACTATATAGTCAAGAACTCTGACATGAACGGTATTGGAAAGTTGAAAAAGGCGGCGGCCCGGTATATCGGCTCGGCTTCTGTTTTAAAGAAGGTAGGAGCGTTGACCGGTAGTTGACAGAGATCTATCTGAGTTATCTGTTTGTGGACTGACAGTTACCGTGTGGTCAGGTTTCTAAATAGAAGGTTCCGGGCGGTTAAGAAAAATAGCCGCCGGTGCCGGACTTTACATCTTGGTTCTGCTGGGTAATGCGCAGACAACGGGAGGTTAAACTCATGGGGTATGACGCGATAATAATCGGTTCAGGCCTGGGAGGCTGCGGCGCCGCGGCGCCGCTTGCCGCCGCGGGCAAGAAGTTGCTCATACTCGAGCGTTTAGGCGCGATTGGGGGGCGGTGTTCAACGGCCAAAGACAGGGACGGATTCAGGAGGGACATCGGGTGTCACCATCTCTTTGGATGTGAGCACGGCGCTTTTGAAAAAGCTGCCAGGCTGGTAAATAGGGGAGGAGTCATCAGATATGGCCATGCAACGAAGTTTGGCTTGTTTGTCCACGATAAGAAAATCGTTTTTGATGGTAAAACTTTAGCAATAACAGGCGATGGGGAGGGTGACATCGTTGTTAACCTGACCAAAATCACCAGGCAGATGAGGGGCCTCAGCAAGATCGGCGGGATGATGCCGGCGGTTTATGCCGTGTTGGAACCGATCATCAAGAG
>JAFGMY010000010.1 GCA_016927325.1 Actinomycetota bacterium
ATTCCTCCTACAGTATGTACAACGGTCGAGCCCGCGAAGTCAATCATGCCGAGGTTCGCAAGCCAGCCGCCCTCCGCCCAGATCCAGTGGCCCACGAAGGGATAGATCAGGCCGGTGACGCAAATAGTGGCGATGATGTATGCGCTGAACTTGAAGCGCTCGGCTATGCCTCCGGCGAGGATCGTGGCCGCGGCCCCCGCGAAAGCTATCTGGAAGAAAAGAAAGACGTAAAATGGAAGGTGTCCGTGAGCCGGGTTGGCAGCGTTGCTGAGGAAATTGCTGGTTCCCATAAGACCGCCCTTGTCGATGCCGAACATGATACCGTAGCCGATCATCCAGAACACCAGCGCTCCGAAGCAGAAGTCAACCGCTCCCTTGAGCATCGCGTTGCTCACGTTTTTCGCCCTTGTCAGCCCTCCCTCAAGGAAGAAGAAGCCGGCCTGCATGAAAAACACCAGCGCTCCCGCAATAAGTATCCATACGGTATCGAGGTTTGATTTTATTTCCTCGATACTCTTGGTTGTTCCCGCGGCGAAAGCTGGAGCGGCAAACAGTAGAATGATGCCGACCGTTAAGACCAGTAAGAGGATTATCCTGTGTTTCCTTTTCAAATCAACCACTCCCAACGTTTTTCACTAAAGAGAATTGACCTGTGATTCGAGTCAAGCGAAGCGTAAACAACCACAGTTCCCTGATGTTCAGATGAGAACATTATAAGAAGCAGTTGTTTCCGTGGTATTTCAAGCCTGTTAAATTAATGTTACAAAATAGCTCCTTGCTGCTTCCAAAGGGTATCCGGCGGTATCGTCTAAATAAAGAGAAAGCATCGCGCCAACGGGCGCTTTCCTGAGTTCATGGGTGGTTCCAGGACGGCGGCTTTAGGAAGGAGTTTCAATGAGAAGCAAATGTATTGTACTTTTACTTTCAACCATTCTCATTCTCTTCGCGGTTACTGCTGCTGCATCCGGCTGCGGAGCGAAGAAGCCGAAACTGAACTCCATGTCTCCGGACAAAGCCCCGGTCGGTACGGAAGTCACCCTTGCAGGCTCATATTTCGGGGACGCGCAGGGGGACAGCATAATACAGTTCGGGACGTTGACGGTGGAGGCCGAGAACTGGTCGGACTCGGAGTTGAAGTTCACGGTTCCGGAGGGACTGGATGCGGGTGGATACGGTGTGTCGGTAAAAACGGACGGAGGCACAAGCGGCGAGCTCCAGTTTAAGGTTAAGGAAAAGAACGGATCGGAAGAACCGGATAGAACAAAAGGACGAATCGAGGCCGACACGCCTATCCAGGCAATGCTGGACTACTGCGGTAAAACGGGAATAAACACCGCGGGCTGGACATTCAGTGTTGTATTGAGGAGCACAGTAGATCCAAGCTGGAAGATCGACCAGGGCGCCGCAGCCGGCTCCAGCGGAAGCCCGCTGCAGTTCCTGCTTCATCAGGAAGGGGAAGAGTGGAAGGTCCTGGGGCACAGCGCTGTCGGCTGGACGGCGGCGGAACTCCGGGACGAGTACAGTGCACCGGAAGATCTTGCCGACGCCACGCTTGCGGTACCGACCCAGGTTGAAGCAATTCAGAGCTATCTGCAGAGCAGGGGGAGAGTGGCTTCAGGCCGGACTTACATTCTGGTAAAGCAGAGCCGCGAGGATGGCAACTGGGATGTGGTAAAGGCTCGCTCGGAAGCCGAAGAGCTCGAGTTTGTGGTCATATGGAACAATATGTCAGGTGCTTATGAGGTTGTTGCGTCGTCAATAGACCCTGGAGGTCCCCCCTGGACCGGCGTTGAGTTCAAGGGCCAACCGATCCCTTCAGACATCGTGAATGAGTGATAGGTCTAAATGCCTCCCGGGCATGTTATGGCGATATTGCTGCTGTTTGCAGGAAAAGCCGTTGCATAGATAAAACGGTTGTTTTACTCCTTTTAATAATTTACTGGTGATTGAGATTTTATTTCCGGAGCAGAGGAAAACCATATCCTGCGTGGAATTCTAATTTCCGAAGGCGCATGAGTTGTCTCTCGGTCATAAGAACTGGAGGAGGGTACTTCGAAATGAATACTGATAAAGATAAGTCTGACGGTGGCAAGACAAAGATGTCCGGAATCCTCATCCGGATAACAGTACTGGTTCTTGTCGTCTTCATCATCTCAGGTGGAATAACTCTGTATGCATACTACCGCACCCAGTCCAAGCTGGTGGAAGAAAGCAAGCATAAACTGATAGAAACGGTAGCCGATGACATGATGTCCAGCTACCAGTATATGCTGACAAACTTCGATCCCATTGCTGAAGGCATAACCGGCGAAAATGCTATTCAGTTGTATAAAGAGATGAACGACATGATGGAGCAGAACAAAATCTCGAGCCTGCAGAAAATATTCAACGAGATACTGCGCAATGTAACGGAGACCGATTTCCTGAATATCGACCTGGCCTTGATCACGACACCGCCGGCGGCGTCCGGCGGGGGCGGAACCACGGCGATAATGGCAAGCGATGACGACATTGTCTATGAAAAAATCCCCGAAAAGATACTTGATGCGGCTGACGAGGGAAAAGAGGAACTGCTTATCGAGGAGGGAATACCGGAGCTTGGCCTGGAGGGGGCACATCTTGTAACGATATTTCCCTACAAGTCGGAGATGTCATTCGGGCAGGATGTCCTTGCGATTTATTTCAGGCCCATGCAGGAAGAGATAAAGGCTATTGATGATTTCTACAGCGACCAGAGCAGGGATTTCTACATCATAATGGGATCGGTTGTCGGAAGCTCGATAATCATTCTTGTGGTGATAACGTTCTTCGTGCTCAGCTACCTTATAAGAACCAGGATAACAAGACCGATCGAAGAGCTCTCTTCCGCGGCGGAGAAGGCCATGCAGGGAGACCTCGATGTTGAAGTTCCCGTTAAAAAGGGAGAGGAGTTCGAGAACCTCAAGAATGCGTTCAACCAGATGATACGCAGCGTACGCGATATTATGGATAGAATATCGGAAGGCCATTAGCGGGCAGGGATTGCATATCCATGGCGCTGAAGGAGTGACGGAAAGATGAATCAGTCCGCGGAAAGCGGACTGATTCATCTTTTTCATTTTCTATTCCTTCGAAGAGTACCTCATGCGGGTACCTTGCCCGGCGCTTTTTCTATTTCAAGCTCATCGATATCATCCAGTTTTCTGACAATTCCGAACATTGCCTGCGGGGCATCCATTACCCGCTCGGGGTCCATCATGTGATAGATTTTAATGAGGTAGGAAGCGTATACACCGAAGCCGTCGCCTTCAGTTGGAATTGGTGAGTATATAATCGGAATCTTCTTCTTCCAGCCTTCCAGGGTTGCCTTGACGACTCCTTCAAGATCCTGGCCTTTGGGTTCCCACAGCTCGACACTGTAGGGTGATTCATTGTGGCCGAAGTGGCTGTGTTCGTCGGTGCTCATATAGACATTGTCGTAGAAGTCGTCCTCGATTGCTTCTTTTGCGATAAGTTCCTTTTTGATATCGACGTTAATAGGCATGGTAAGCTTGCAAAGGTTGTCAATTGTTTCATAACTCATTGGAGGGAAACAGCTCCATGCGCCGGTAGGCATATACGCGGCCTTGAATACATATGCGCCCCTTATGGCGGTCTGGAAAGTTACCTGATTAGCGTCGTGGCCGAGATCCGCCGGATCGATTATTATTCCATTGGTATCTTCTACGATATGCTCCAGGGCTTTAAGCCTGAAATCATGTTCCTCGGGGTGCCCTGCGGCAATAGAGAACGTCCAGCAGCCTTTGGGAAATGTGTTACGATACAACTGGCTGTCCACCATGCTCATATACTCTTCGTTTGTGACGGAGCACGTTTCCTCGAATACCCCTGCACCGAACCGGGTGCAGAAATCGACCAGTTCGGCTTCCCCGATACGGTAGAGAGCGTCGCACTCGGAGTCATAATCAGGCCAGAAAGCAATCCTGAGGCTGTAGTTCGGCAGTGGCTTGGCGTTGAAGAATGGGGGGCTTCCCTCGCAGTGGAACGGCTCTGAGTTCCATGGATAACATTTCATCCCGCACTTGGTGAATACACCGTATGCTCCTCCATTGCCGATTGCTCCTCTCAACATGCCGCGGAGCGAAGGTCCCGGCCCGTCCCCGCAGAAATACCCAGCCTCCGGCGTTCCGGGCGATCCTATGTAGAGTATTTCTTCTCCATTAGGAAGGCAGAGCTCGGCGCCCAGGTGGTTTCTTTCGCTGTTTGACATGGACTGAGAAGTCCCGCCGCTGCCCTGAACGCTTGTCGCCGAAGCAAGGTTTGAGGCGTTCGGCCCCGCGCCGTTAACGTGGCTGTTGAGACCTTTCTTCATGATTTCGACCTGCTGCTCCCCGGCTGAGCAGTAAGGCTCAACCACCGCGTAGCCGTCTCTTTCATTGATCTCGATCAAGTTGTCCATGCGGCGGAGGTCCATCAGCACAACATCGGAACTCATCGCGAGCGCCGCGACTATCCATGCCGATGAATGGGGCCTCACTTTGTAGCCGTGCTTTTTACAGATACGCAGTATTGCCTGGACCTCTTCGGTTGTTGACGGCAGAGTAACGGCGACAGCCGGCACCCACCATACTCCGATAACAGCGTTTCCAAGGCTGTTCATATAGGAGTAGACCTGGAGAAGGCCCGGATCGGCCGATGCGTTTTTCTCTCCTACCGCGTCTTGAAGCTCTTCAAGAGCTTCCTTTGAAATGGTTTTTGACGGCATACATAGACCTCCTGTCAATTGACTTATTCCGGCGGTAGCGCCGGATTGTTGATGAACTTTTTGACCTGCGATGCGGGTGGTCCATATGAGAAACAAGCGATCCGTTTGAGAAGAAAACAGCAGCGAAAGGAAAACAGTGCGCACGGAGCTTCAAGAGAAATCGGGCATTCAAAAACGAGATACACCCGGATGCACTGTATGAAAAAGCATTTAAGCTGCCGCAAAAAAGTTTCAGAATTAACTACACCCCCCCAGGGGATGAACTTGCTAACGTATCCAGAGGCACGCTACAGTCCGAATATTTATAATATACTGTCAGTTGATTGTCAAGGTTTTGTTCATATCATTCAAGAGATAGAGATAATGTACCAACGGTTTCACAAACACAAATGAGAAAGTTTCACAGCTCGATATTCGTTTTGTCCGGCTTTTTCTCTGGCGAGAATATCGGATTCTTATTATTTAACTGTACTGCAAGGTTGGGAGTCGGTTTAAAATGCGTACGGCTTGCCGTCCGGGGTAAAAATCATTTTCGGGGATTGCGGTATCGAGAATTAAGCAGGTGCCACAAGGATTATCCATCGGAGATCCAAATGCAAGAAATCAAGATGCCAGGGTAAACCGGATGGCCCTTACGGCGGAGTTGAGCAACTGATACGAAAAAGGATCAGGTGGACTGCCCCCGGGCAGCATTAGAGTATGATCTAGGCACCAAGGAGAGGCGAGAACAACCTGGCTGCAAAATCGGTGAGTTGTATAAAATCATCGACGCTGTATTCATCAAATAACAGAAACAAGCTGTGAAACGATTTTACGAGCCCGATCGACAGGAAGCTCAGAAACTCTTCGTTTACTTCCCGTGGAAACTCGGAAAAGAATCCAGTTGACACGATCTGGTGATATTCCCCTGTTACTATTGAAGCCGCACGGCTGTAGATGTCCCGTCCCTTTTCTTTCAGTTCGGGATTTTCTTCCACCATGTTGTCGACAGAGTTAAGAATTTCAAGGAAATGGGGGTAGGACCTCAACACGACCTCGCTGATCTTGAACAGCTGCTTAATGGGGTTTTCCTCCTCCTTGATACTGCTTGTTATGTCAGATGTCATTGCCTCCAGCACTTTATCGGCGCACTCCAGGAACAGCAACTGCTTGTTTTCATAGAACAGGTAAAGTGAACTTTTGCTTGTGCCGGCGGCCTCGGCGATATCGCCCATCTTTGTGTTGTGGTAACCCTTGCTGGAAAAGATCTCTACCGCTTTTTCGAGAATCAACTCTTTTCTTTCAGCGGGATCTTCATCTTCCCTGGGCTGTGACTCGCTAATTTGCCGCTTTTCATCCATTATGTCCCTGATATAAGAAAGGGGATATCCGAGTTTCCTCAGCTTCTTTATCTCTTCGAGTTCGTCGAGATGAACACTGCTGTAGTAAGCCATGGTTTTACCGGACCGCACCGGCTTGGACAGCAACCCTTTCTTTATGTAAGAATGGACCGTACTTCTGCTTACCCCGGTAATTCTCTCGAGATCGGAGCCTTGTAATGGCTTGCTGCTCTTATCGTATTGATTCATTAAGCACCTTCTCCTGAATGCAAATCTTTCAACAGGTCCGGCTTTGTTGATTATTTCAAACTATTTTAGCATTCATTAACTGTACAGGCTAAATTACTACCAGATAGTTTCAGACAGATTGGGACAATGTGGCGAGAACTGCGGAATGAGTAACCGGAGTCGTCTTGAACGGCCGGCAGAGGGCAAACTTGCGGTCGGTTTACTTCAAGCCCATGGGCGAGGATATTAAGTCTTATAGTGAGGAGACCGCGCTTCCGCTTCTTTCAGCGGAAGCGCGATATTTTGGTTCATGAGAATCTGCGGAGAAAAGGCCTTCGGCAAACATAATTATTGCCCATGAAGGGAACGCAGATTCTTGCCCTCAACAAAACCATATTAATGTCTCGCTCACTTGCTTGCGCTGGAATTCATCAACCTACCCGATCGCTTCTGGCTCGCCGGAGATCTCCAACTCGTCCAGGTCATCCAGGTCTCTTATCATGCCGAATGCCGATGCCTGCAAAGCATCCATTGCCTTATGAGGATCGATAAGGCCCTGGATTTTTCCAAGATACTTTATATAATTCAACAGTTCCCTGCCTTCGACCGTCATTGGAGAATATGCGATAGGCACGTGTTTCCTTAAGCCTTCTATAACTCCTACCAGAGCCCCACTTATGGATTCTTCCTTGGGCTCCCAGAACTCCGTATGCCACGGCGACTCGATATGTCCGAAGTGGCCGTGCTCGTCAAGTGATGCGTAGTTGTTGTCGTAATAATCGTCCTCGATTGCTTCCCGGGCGATTAAGTCTTTCTTGATTGGATCGTTTATGTTGATATTTACTTTCCAGAGGTTGTCGATGGTCTCGTAGCTCATGGGCGGGAAGCACCCCATCGCGCCGGTAGGCATAAACGCTGCTTTAAAGATATAACAACCGCGGATTGCCGTCTGGAAAACCACCTGGTAGGCGTCGACCCCAAGGTCGACCGGGTCTATCATGATTCCGCCTGTATCCTCAACAATCAGCTCCACTGTCTTGAGTCGTGCCTCGAGTTCCTCCGGGCAACTGGCCGCGAACGAGAATGTCCAGGCTCCCTTGGGGAAGGTATTGCGATATATACCGCTCTCCACCATCGACATGTACTCCTCGTTTGTGGTTGATGCCGCTTCCTCGTAGGCTCCGGGCCCCAGGCGCGCGCAGTAGTCTACAAGCTCGCCTTCACCGATCCGGTAGAGCGCGTCGCACTCGGTGTTGTAATCGGGCCAGAAGGCTGTTCTCAGTATGTAGTTCGGGAGTTCCTTTGCCTGGAAGAAAGGAGCAGGGCCTTCGCACTCGAAGGGGGGCATGTACCAGGGATAACATTTGGCGCCAACCTTGGTATAGACGCCTTGACCACCGACATTGCCAATTGCGCCTCTCATCATGCCCCTCAGGGACGGCCCGGGGCCGTCACCACAGAAGTACCCGGCATTGGGAGTTCCGGGGGAACCGAAGTGAACAATCTCACCGGAGGTAGTCACCAGTTCGACACCCAGGCAGTTACGTTCACTGTTGGACATCGACTGTGATGTTCCGCCGCTTCCCTGCATGCTGGTTGCGCTTGAGAGGATGCAGGCGTTGGGGCCGGCACCATTCACGTGGCTGTTAAGGCCATACTTCATTATTTCAACCTGTTGTTCACCGGACGTGCAGTAGGGTTCTATAACAACGTATCCGTCTTCCTTTTGTATGTCTACTATGCTGTTCATACGGCGAAGGTCAAGAATTACCACGTCGTTGGAACAGGCGAGAGCGGTAACCAGCCATGCTGCTGAGTGCGGCTTTACCTTGAGATCGTGTTTTCTGCATATCGCTATTACCTTTTGGACTTCTTCCACGCTCGAGGGGAGGGTTACCGCGACAGGGCTGATCCACCAAAGGCCCACCGGAGCGTTGAACAGGCTGTTCATGTACGAATACACCTGCAAGAGACCCGGATCGGCCGACACGTTACCCTCTCCCAATGCATTTTGCAGTTCTGCTAATGCTGCTTCGGATATTTTTTTTGATGCCAAACTAAATACCTCCCATTTTCTTTTCGAAAAGTTCCACTTCCAGGTGGAACTTAATGCCGCTCTGGAATGACTCTCTCGACCTTATGAATTCGGGTACTTATCGTCGATGAACGTCGCGTTCTTCGAGAGCTCGACGACCACTTTCTGCATCTCGGGGATGATCTTGATGTTCCTCATG
>JAFGMY010000070.1 GCA_016927325.1 Actinomycetota bacterium
AGTCTAAAGGCTGGGACACCGGGGTTAAACACCAGTACGGTAACACGGGTTCAAAGGTGGCTCAGTGGTGGCGCATACGGGATTTGAACCCGTGTTACCGCCTTGAGAGGGCGGCGTCCTGAACCTGGCTAGACGAATGCGCCAATTAAAGTGGCTGGGGGAGAAGGATTCGAACCCTCGCTCCTGGAGCCAGAGTCCAGTGTCCTACCGCTAGACGATCCCCCAGCAACGCTTATGATGATACTAAAAACCTCACGACCGGACAAGTTTCCGGCTCGGTTGGTAAAAAATACAAAAATCGATCGTCAAGATATTTCATGGGTAGCTCGAATATTATATAGCAGGGCGATCATTCACCTGGCACGCTTGATCGCCGGGCTGGGTATCCTGGCACGATGCTGCGGATCAGGAGAGCGGGGCCGGTAGCTGTGTAAATATTATCGCGGTTTTGAGATAATAATTGAGATGTGGGAACCGAACTGATGCGTTCAGTTTGAAATGGGGTAATAATATTGGATTCCAACTCGGTAATTCTGATATTTGTAGTGTTGTACATATTAGTTCTGAGCGGCTCCTTTTATTATTTCCGAAAGCATCAGATGCTAGAGAAGAACTTTACTGTAAGGGTTCTTGCGATATCAGTAGTGATAATAGCGTTTGGTATTCTTGGTTTTGTGAGTCAGAACCTTATCTGGTTGGTACCTTGTGCGATATTGGGAGGAATAACCGGTGCCATACTGATAGGACAGAGTGCGAGAATAGGCTATATCAAGTCTAATCCCGGCATGGTGGCAAACGGTGCGAAGCTTTCAAACAGAGAGATCGACGCACGGAGAACATCCGAGGTTATTGTGAGAAAAGTCTCTTTCAACCTGAGGAACGATAAGTTCTCCAGGGATACAATGGAACAGTTGAAGAAAGCCGCTGAAATTGATCCGTCAAATGCCGAGGCTTTTCACCTCCTGGCATATCTCTCGGTCGACCGGGGCACTTTGAAAGACGCTCTCGCGTATGTCGAGAGTGCGCTCGAGATAGAGCCCGGCAATGTCGATTACCTCGAATTGCTTGATTATATCAAGGACGCTGAACCTTCGCTTGAACCTTGAAAGCGCCAAGTGATATCAAAGTTAAGATTTCCCATTGTTAACTTCTCGACAGCAGTTCGGGAATTATCATGGAAATCGGTCTCCATTTTACTTATAATCGTTTTCTGTCATTCGTGACAGATACTCGAGCCTTGACCGTCTCGATATTACCGGAGGTATCTGCAATGGGGAAAGAATCGGAAATGCAGTGCGATTGCTACGAGTGCAAGACGTATGGCGGTCCGGATCCTTCATTCATGAGGTTCAGGCTCGGGACATTTTTTGCGCAGTTCGGCCTAGCGCTGTTCGGTCTTGCGTGGGAACGAAAATGGAAGACGTTCGCGGCGACAATCGGGTCTCTGGTGTTCTTCTTCACTCTGCCGCGGTACCTTATTTGCGCGAGGTGTCCGGGTTACGGCAAGAGGTGCTATTCGCTTTATCTCGGGCTTGCGACTTCCAGGGTAATGCCCAGGGTTGAAGGAAAAAAAGTCAAGACCATCGGCCTGATGTTTGAAACAATGGCTCTGACCGGCATAGGCCTTGTGCCGATTACCGGCCTCCTGGGAAACTTGAAGATGCTTGTTCCCTACATGGTTCTTCTTGACACAACCCTTGGGACCCAGTTTATCCACGCCTGCAGGCACTGTGCCTATAACGCGGCCGAGGACTCGTGGCAGTACAACTGCCCCGTGCGCAAGATTGCCTGCTTTGTCTACAACCCGGAAGGCAAATACTAGGCGGAGCGGAACTTCTATCCAAACATATTTTACTGTTCAGCGGGCTTCTGGAACTTCAATCGGGAAGGAGTTCCGGGAGTTACCTGAACTATGCGGCACGTGTCATGCAGGTGGCGCGATACGCGAAGAAAGCCTGAACGATCGCTTTGCGGCTTTCCATGTTTGAATTATCCATCCGGACACAACGCTGAATCTTTAACGGATTCACGCGAATTGGTTTAAAATATCTTTGGGCTGATCGATCTTGAGCGCACTTTACGTGTCTCTTGTTCTCAGGTAAAGCCAAGTGTCGGAAAGTTGAAAGGAGCCCGGGTGAAAAGAACAGCATGCGTTTTGATTGCACTGCTTGTCTTGCCGTTGTTTCTTTATGCAACGGGGTGCAATTCAAATGAGTCGAAGGCGAAGGAGTTTATGCAGAAGGGAGACAGCCTTTCCTCCGAGATCCAAAGCATCGCGCAGAGTTCGGAGGAAAGCGTGATGGATTTGCTGACCGCTTTCGGGCTTGATCTTTTCGCGGCGTCAGCCGGCGCCTGGGAGACAAGCTCCGGAGAAGTTATTGACAAGATCGACCTTTACAAAGAAAACGTGGAGGTGGCGAAGAAGGAGTACGGCAGGATACTGGACCTTGATGGTGTCGAGGAATACAAGAAGTACGCGGAGCTGAGGATAAAGTCGCTCGATAGTCTTGCGTCCGTCCTCAAGGGAATGAAAGTTCTGGTTGATGACCTGGGGGTTGCCCTGTCGAAGGGCAAATCGGTGAAAGATGCGACAGGCAAATGGCTTGATGAAAACAAGTATGTCGAGGTTGATTTGGCCAAATCCCTGGTTTACTGGGCGGAAGCGGCGCTTTACAAGTCCAGGAATAACCTCGGTGGGGACGAAGCCGATGAGGTTCAGGAAAAGGAAGCCGAAACGAACGGGACGGTTCCGGGGCCGGAGTAGGTATCATCCCTTGCGTTGATATTGGATAAGTACAGTTCGTCTGGGAGTTGTCTTCCATCAAGAAATACCAGTTGACGAAACCTGGTGTAAAGACTTCAAAACCACAAATCCAGCGTGCGGCTACTGAAGGGAAGGAACACTGAATGGCCAGGTATCTTGAGATTACGGACAAGTTAAGAGAAGAAGCAGCCTCTAAGCAGAAAGCCGCCATGAAGAAGAATGGGCTTAAGCCTGGTGTGGTTGAAGCATGGGAGGACGGCTACAGGACCGCCGGTATGGATGTCTCTTTTGAGTGGTGGTACTTCGATTTCCAGCTCGACGACGGTTCGGCGTGTGTTGTAGTTTTCTACACAAAACCCGGCATGACGCCGAAAAATCCGCTCAAACCTTCTGTCTTGATGATCTACAGGACACCGGAAGGGGAGACAAGGAGGGATACGGCATTTTTTGAACCGGAACAGTTCTCTTCGTCCAAAGAGTCATGTGATGTGAAAGTCGGGCCTAACCGGGTAAGCGGTAACCTTGACAGCTATCAGGTGCATGCAGAGGTGGCCGGAATAACCTGCGATCTTTCGATTGAGCGGAAAGCCCCGTCATGGCGGCCCGGTTCGGGTGTAAGGTACATAGATAAGGCGCAGACAAAGTTTTTCGCGTGGGTTGTTCCAGTCTCTTACGGCCTGGTGAAAGGCAAACTTATAGTTGACGGGAACGAAAGAGAGGTCAAGGGAACCGCGTACCACGATCATAACTGGGGCAACCTGATGGTTGCGGGCATGCTGGATCACTGGTACTGGGGGAGAGGACATGTAGGCGATTACACGTTTATATTCGCCCAGATGGTAACCAATGGAATACTGGGCAGGGGTGCCATCAAGCTGCCGGTGTTTTTTCTTGCGAAAGGTAGTGAGGTAATCATTGAAGACGCGCTTCCCTTCAGGCTGGAGCCTTCCCGGTTCGTGGACGGGCCCTCCGACAGAAAGCACCCGATGAGGCTGGATTTAAGCTGGGTATCGGATGAAGGCAGGGTGTCGATTGACATAACGAATCCGAAGATGATCGAAGAGTTGAATATCCGCAGGGACGATAAGGAAGGGCCGCTGTTCCGCAGGCTGGTAACCCGAATTATTGAAAACACCCATTATTGCGATTTTGAAGCTGACGCGGAGGTGAAGGTAAATATTAAAGGAATCGATGAAACTGTAAAAGGAAACGTTATTTTCGAGCAGATGCTTTTTCACAGGAAGCAACACAGATAAACATGGAGAATCAGGGGATTGGCGGTTGTCCGAGCATTTGAAGCAGCAGATTGACTTTTTCACGCGCCATGCTTCTCGGTATCATGTTTATAAAGCCACCGGACTCTATAACCGTTTCTTCAGGAAAGATGCCGAATGTGAATACCCGGTTTATCAGGATTGTATATATCCATGCCTCCAGGCGGTAGAAAGAACCGGTCCAACTGACTTTTATCTTGGGGGCGTTCATCCAGAATCCGGTACCTCGCTGGTAAGTTCGTGACACCTGGTCCTGTTCTACCAGGCTGAAACCGTACTGGCCGGCCCACGAATCAACTGTGCCCCAGACGTCGAAGTTTGCCCGAAAGTCTCTTATGGTACGACCCTTGATTCCGCCTGCCGACATTTCATTTGCCTCCTTGCGACGTAACCGATTGTTACGGTTCAGAATATTACAGGTGTTGCCGGAACTCTACAAGGTACGTGTTGTTTCCGTCGGTCCGGGTGTCTTTACAATCAGAAATCTGAGAGGAGCATCGCTTTCATTCATGAGGCGATGCGGTATCCTCGCGGGGCTTTCAATCCTTCAGGTTCAGTAAAGTAAAAAACAATGACGGAGTTGTTTTGACATCTAAGGTTAAGACACTATTGCAAAGTGCATAGTATAGATATATACTATTAAACTAAAGGCACAAAAGCTTATATCGAATTCAGTTATGAATATAGCCGGTAAAGATTTTGTTTAGACCAGGAGGTAAAATGAAAAAGCCTTGGATTATTAAATTGATTGGTCTTGACATTTGGAACTGTATTACATGATAAGAAGAGGCCGAAAACCTGATTTAAATGTATAAAAGCTGATGGTTGTACTGGATAACCAAGGCGGTAGAATCGGAGAAAACGCTGAGACGAGGGGGAAGGAATGGCTAAGAAAAAAGTATTTTTAACCGGTGCTTCGGGGTCGATGGGCGGAATAGCCTTCAAGGAACTGCTCGGCCGGAGGGACTCATATGACATCCGGATACTCCTGAGGCCGTCCAAGGTGAACAAGGAGAATTTCACCAGGTATGAGACCGAACCGGGGGTCGAAGTTGTATGGGGTGACCTGACTGCGCCGGACGATGTTTTAAAGTGCGTTACGGGAATCGATGTTATCCTTCATCCTGCCGCAATGATTGCACCGGCGGCGGACCATAATCCTGAGATGGCAAGAAAAATCAATGTTGGAGCCGCCCGCAACATCGTTGATGCAATAAAGAAACAGCCCGATAATGGTGACAACATCAAATTTGTAAACGTAGGCAGCGTCGCCGAATATGGAGACCGGCGCCCTCCCTACGAGATGATCATGGTGGGAGATCCCTTGAAGCCGTGCATCATCGATTACTATGCCACAACCAAAATTGACGCGGAGAAGATCGTGGTGGACTCCGGGCTGAAGTACTGGGCTTCGATAAGACAGTGTTTCGTCGCAATTCCGAACGCCCTGTCACT
>JAFGMY010000071.1 GCA_016927325.1 Actinomycetota bacterium
CTCCTTGGCCTTTGCAAGACCGACTATCCTCGGAAGGAAAAAGGTCCCACCGACATCCGCTATAAGGCCCCTTTTCGCAAATATCTGCACGAACCGGGCCTCAGTTGATGCGACAAGGAGGTCACATGCCAGTGCAAGATTACAGCCGCCACCCGCCGCAATACCGTTGACGGCCGCAACGACCGGTTTCTCGAGGGACCATATACCATGGACTATCCTGGAGTAAGCTTTCGTTGTCAGGCGCATGCCCACGGCGGAACTGACATCAGCCCTTCCGCCCTTGCCGCTAAGGTCCGCCCCGGCACAGAAAGCACCACCCTCACCAGTCAGGAGAACCGCCCTGACTTCATCGTCAAACTGCATGTCCTCGAAGACCCGGCCGAGCTCCAGAGCCATGTCTAAAGTCAGCGCGTTCTTCTTGTCCGGCCGGTTCAGTTTTATTACCTCTACGTTGCCCTCTCTGGTAATGGAAAGATCGCCCATTTGTCCGTCCCTTCCTCTTGACTTCAGTAAAAAGGAGAAATAACGATTATTTCACTTGCCATACATTTACGATACCAGAATCCACCGCTTGACAACCTATTATTCTCAAAGTGGAGATAACAGGCAAGAGCCGGCTGCAAGCCCGGTGCACGGTTTCTCCGCAGCCGTTTGGAGCACTGATGGGGTCCCGATACCTCCCGGGCGAGCGGCACTTGTGTAACATGGCAGACACAGCCGTCCGGGGCATCATGCTAATGGATTAATGTGTATCTGTGTCGGCACAAATGTTGCAAAATATTATTATAGTTTAACATGTTGCTAATTGTTATTAATATTATCACTGGATAGTCTTTTTTTTCATTACCGTCTGAACACCATGAACGACTTCAACATGTGGTTGATTCCGCCGCTTCTCAGTATCCGGCTCTAGTGGTTCAGGATATGGTCTTTCGCAGGGGTGAATGTTCCGCCGGCTTCCTTGCTTTTCATCTTGAGCCCCGCCTTTTCCGTCTTATACAGGCGCTTCAGATAAACAAGATAGTTTTTATTCATTGATTGCCACTTGGACAATATATGGTGGGCGTAGATCTTCAACAGCATATTTCCCCACTGTAACCTCAAGCCCAGCTTCCAGCACTGCCAGATCGAGTAGAACTTGCGCATGGAGCGTATTGCCCCTTCCTTCTGCAGCTTGAACGCCGACATCCGCTTCGGTTGAAAAACAACGTTATGGCCGGTGAACTTGCTCCAGTCATTCCCCAGAAGCCTCCCCTGCTCACGGATTTCATCATAGAACTCCGAACCGGGAATGGGCGTGAGAATCAAAAACTGAACGGTGTCGATTCCGATCTTCTGAGCAAACTTCACTGTATCCCTGATCGTCTTTTTGTCGTCATCATCTGACCCCAGAACAAACATGCCGTGGACCCTTATTCCATATTCATGGATTATTTTCACTGCTCTAACGATATCGTCGACGGTCTGGCACTTTCGATACGATTCAAGGGTAGCCGGGTTTATGGACTCGAGGCCGAGATAAAGAAAAAGGCAACCCGAATCCCTCATCAGCTCCATCATCTCGGTATCGTCGACAACATCAACCCGTGCCTGGGCGGTCCAGCTGGATGTAATGCCCTTTTCGATCATCTTCCTCAGCAGTTCCTTGGTTCTCCTCGGGGAAGCGGTGAAATTATCATCGTAGAAAAAGAAAGTCCGGTTACGTCTGTCCTGATTCAGCATCTCCAGTTCTTCAACAACATCATCCGCGTTGCGAAAACGGTACTTGCGACCAAACATGCTCGTTACCGAACAGAACTTGCAGTCAAAAGGGCATCCCCTGGAAGTCATCAGCGGCAGGACTTTAAGGTTTTCATATCCCTCCACAAGAGTCAGGTCGGGCCATGGATACTTCGAAAGGTCCTCACAGGCGGCGCGCTCTCTGTTATGGCGGGCTTCCCCATTCTCCACAAATGAGAGTCCCTGTATCCCGGCAAGTGTTCCCTTGCCGCTGGAAAGGTATTCGATCAACTCGATAAAAGTCTCTTCCCCTTCTCCCCGTACAACATAGTCCGCTCCGTTCTCCAGGGCTTCATCAGGCTCAAAAGTTACATGCGCGCCGCCCATAACCACCGGAATATCTTTTGACTTCTTTATTCTGGCCGCGATGTCATAAGCTTCCGGAGCGGTGGCCGTTATCGTCGATATTCCGATAAGGTCAGAGTCCATGATGACCTCCCAGTCCAGTTTTGCGAGCTCCTCAAAATAAATCCTGGGTCTTATTCCGAGCTCCTTTTCAATCTGTGCGCCGAGGATAGGTAAACCGAGGCGGGGCAGTTTAAATTTTGTGAAGACGTGGACGCTGGCGGCCGCCGGCTCAATTAATGCAATCCTGGTAATCATTTCGCCACCCTCTCTGATCTCAGTCAGACATCTGGCCTGAATGACCAGGTTCAGTGATTGCCTGCCCGACATCCTTGTCAAGGTCCGCTTAACGCGGGTATTTATACTTTTGACTGCTTGTATTCCGCATTAATGAGCCAAATATTCAACTTATGAAAATGTTCACTGCATTTACTGGTAACTTGCTTATTTACCGCTGACAGGCAATCCCCTGCATAAGTAAAAAAATATTTAATAATATCGACATAGTTGTACAATGGAATCTGAATCTTTTAAGTTGAATGTACGGTCGCTTTTGGGAGCCCCACGAAAGACACCGCGATTGATGAGATAATATGCACCGCTGGTTGTTGAAAAAAGGCATAAACATCAGGTATTTCATGCTCGTACTGGTTGTGTTAATGATTGTATTGCTGCCTGTGACCGTCAACCGGAGCAAGGACAATACTCCACGCAAGCAAGAGCTTTCTGCAGGTGTCCTGTCTGAAATTCCACCCGCTCCTCCACCCGGCGACAGGACTGAAGGTAACTGCGTCGTGACCCGCGACAAAGAGAATTTCGCCGGGAAACTCCCTCCCGCCGGCCCGGTGGAAATCATCTACAGGGGAAATCCCGATCTTATGCGTGTGGCAATAACGATCGATGACGGATGGAACGCGGACATGAGAATCCTGGACCTGCTCAAGGAATGGAAGATCGAGTGGACCGCTTTTCTCATCGGCGGCCGCAACCTCGCGGAGAGCCACCCTGAGTTCGTCAAGCGGATCGCGGATTCAGGCGGCGAAGTCTGCAATCACACTTATTCTCACAGCATAATGACGGGAAGGGACCAGGCGTTCGTCGCGGGTGAAATCCAGAATGCCCAGCAGGCGATAACCAGGGTTACCGGCAAGATATACCCATACGTCCGGTTCTGCGGAGGAAACTGTGACGCGGCTGCGCTCAACTGGGCTGCGCAGGAAGGTTACTGGGTGGTCAACTGGACGATTGACAGCGAGGACACCAGAAAAGGCATTACCTTCGAGCAGCAGGTGAATACTATCCTTTCGAGCGTACGCCCGGGAGCCATACTCCTGTTTCATTTCGGTGGTTATAACACATATCCCGTGCTTGCCACCGTGATTCCCGAAATCCAGAAACGTGGTTATGAGGTCACCTCCCTCTCCCGTGTCCTTGAAGGCACACCATACGTACTGAAAAACGACAAAGACAAAACTGACGGCGGCAATGACAAATCCGTGAGCTTATTTCCGGTACTGCCCGGAGTAGATGAAAACAGCGGGAATGGCGACCCGATAGAATAGGCCCGCCTGAACCTGTGTGGAACGCGTCGAAGACTCTCTGTCCAGGCACAAATCGAATCCTGCGCTTATCGCCGGTGAGCTTCCCTGTGCTATCATTCGGACATATAAGCTGTCCTGAAATAACCGTTAGCAAAGGCCCGGGAAACTTATGTTTCCCAGGGGGAGGTGGCAACATGGATAGTACGCAGTGGATAGTATTCGGAATCGGTATGGGTGTTCTCGTTGTCGGAATATTTTCGATAGTAATGGGCGTTCTGGCCCGCGGGAAGCTGAACCTTATGAAAGAAACCCGAACGGTTTCCGCAGACACAGCCTGCAATATCGGCGATACAACGGGAACGGTCAAAGTGGAAGTAGCCGGTATCGCAGAGACTGACGCACCTCTTGTATCGCCCGCAACCAACACTTCCTGCATCTACTTCCGCCACCAGGTAGAGCAGCTGGAAATCGATTATGACAGAGACTACGACGGCGATATGAGAAGGGAGGAGCGCTGGGTAACCGTAGTTGATACGAAACAGCAGGTACCGTTCATGCTGCGCGACTCCAGCGGCACCGTCGAAGTGCTTCCCAGGGACGCCAAATTTGAAGCTCATAAAACCATGGGCAACCAGTACGGCGCCATGGGTCTCGATGTTGATATCTACGATCGCAGGTCCGACAGCGTCATCGGCCAGGTGCTGGACACAATATCCAGCCTTGGAGGAGGCGCAACCAACCGTTTCCGCACATCGGAGTGGGTGATCCCCGCCGGAGAGCGGCTTTACGTCCTGGGAAGCGCCATTCGACAGGGTGAGCGCTGTGTGATCGGTAAAGGTGAAGGTCCGTTCATAGTAAGTACCAAATCCGAGGAAGAGCTCACCAGGAAATATACCTGGACTTCCATGGGCTGGCTCGTCTTTGGAACTCTTGCAGCGGCCGGAGGTGTCGTTGCAGCAATCTACGCTCTAAGCGCAATGGGTAGCTAAGATAAAGCAGGTCCGGTGCCAGTCTAAAGGCTGGACACCGGTGTTAAACATGTAAAGTAGGTCCGGTGCCAGTCTGAAGGCTGGACACCGGTGTTAAACACCATTATGGTGGAGGTAGGCGGGTTCGAACCGCCGACCTCTGGCTTGCAAAGCCAGCGCTCTCCCGACTGAGCTATACCCCCACAAGTAGAAAACAAAACTGGAAGTTGGAAGAAGCCAGAGTGAGTAAAAAGCAGTTTGGCGGCTGACAACAATCATAATCAGTCGCAGTTTCCTGTTTTTTATAACTCCCGGATTCCAGATTCTGAATTCTATTTCTTTTAATGATCCAAGATCAAACACTATTTTAACTTATCAAACAGAATCTGTTGAGTCACGAACTGCAATAACGGCTGTTCAGGCTTTCGTATATTTAACAATTCCGTTTTCTTGGACTGATCAATGAGGAGATTGGAACAAGTATTTAGAGAGCTTCTGGTAGACTTGCTCGGCAAAATGCTGCTGTGCCCAGACGATATGCCTGCCTATCTGCGCGATCAGCGCTTCTATCAGAGCTTTTGATTCCCTGGGAATCTCCTCGAGGGTGTGAGAAGTAACACTAAGGCACCCGAGCAGTACATCGCTGTGTGAGAGAGGTACAAGCGCAAGGCATTTCAGCCTTTCACCGATTTCCGCGCCGTCTCTAGATACCGCGAGCATCTCATGTACACGGTAGACCGGTTTTCCAGCCTTCAACTGTGACACATCCCTGGACTCCGCGCTCATATGCCTGGCGGCTAGAATAAACGGCTCGGAAAGCCCGATCGATCTGACCATCTCAAAAGTTCCGGCACTGTGGTCGTACAGATAAATGCTGCCCGAGTCCAGGCCTGTAGCCTTCAGGACAACATCGAGGCAGATTTCGAAAACCTGTGGCAGGCCCTTCGCTTCCATCACCTTTAGAGCAAGGTCTCTTTGCAGCTCGACTATCTTCAGCGCTCTTCGCCGGGACGATATCTCCCTGCCGACACCGCAAACCCCAATCGGATTTTCGTCACCGTCCGCGAGTATTCCCCCGTAAAACTCGAATGGAATCCTTTTTCCGTCCCTGGTAACCGCGGTGACTTCGATGACTTTCCCGACGCCTTTTTCAAATGATTCGTTTACAGCCTCTCCCACTTTGACGATATCCTCTTTCGCCACAAAATCGGTGATCGACATTCCGGAAAGCTCTTCGTCGGAGTATCCGGAAACCGTTTTCATCGCCCTGTTCCACCTCATCAGCCGCCCGCTTAAATCAGCGATATAAAAAGGATCGGGAAGATTGTTGTAGGCGCACTCCAGAAAGTCCAGCTCGTCTTCCAGTTCCGCGCGTGACTCGACAAAATCGCTAATGTCGAAAAAAGTCAAAGCTGACGCGGTTCCTCCATTAAACTCCATGTTCCTGGCTTTCACCCATGCATACAGAGAAGTACCGTCTTTACGCACCAGTTCGACCTCACATGGATCCTCCTGCCCGCTCTTCATCCTGGATGCAATCTTTTCCCTGTCCGCCGTCTGTACGAAGCTCAATGTGCCCAGACCGAAAACCTCGTATGTCTGAAAGCCGAGCATGGACGCAAATTCGATGTTCGCTTCTTCTATTCTTCCATCCTTGTATATGCATACACCCGCCGCTGAAGCTTCTTTCAAGGCCTTATACTGTTCTTTGAGCAATCCGGAAGCCGCTTCACCTTGTGCTCCCCCGCCCTCTCTGGCCACAATCAACTCCCTGATCTGCTTCTCCGTGTCATTTATTTCTCCAACGATATTGGGCTGCTTCTTGCTGTCGGCACTCATCCGCACCACCTCATACGTTTGCCCGGCAAACGTCGGCCGCTGTCGTAAATTTCAGTATCTTCAATTCCGCTACAGTTATTATCGACCATGTCCGCTCCGGAATCTCTGAATTGAATGCAATTTCAATCATAATTCGAATGATATTCACCTTATTGGTGGGGTATGTGAAAAGCCGGCCCGCAAATGGTTCGGAAATCCACACTCCCGCGGATGCCGGAATTTTAAGACGCCGCTTCGGGAACTTTGGACAACCTGCAGAAACCCTGACAGTGAAATAACCTGGCTTCGAACGGCCGGCGTGAACAGTTTTTACCGGATCAGTCCCGAACCGGCTCTGCTGTTGAAGGTAATATTTAGAGTTTGGCGTTTAGAGGGGAAACCTTCCATATAAGCTGACACTCCCAAGCCGGGATGCCGTAAGAAACAGGGGTCGCCGCTGAATCAACGGCGGATGATCTCAATATTGACTGCGCAGCCGACGGACCGTCGGCAGGCTTGACGCTTCACGTGCCCCCGGTATTGCATCCTATCTCACAGCCGGAGACAAGCGCGAGCGTGAGCGTCGCTATGATCAGCAACCATATCAAGACAGTTGCGTAACCCGATCCAGTCTTCATAATATCCTCTCCACCATAATCTCTGTATCTAATCGTTGCAGTTCTTTTCTATCCTGACCATATGAAACCTTCATAGCCTGAATCCATACTTGTCACTCACCTCCGGTTCGAAGGTTTCATCCGAAAATCATATCCGGATCGAATGATATGCTGAATGACATTTATCATGTAAAATAATGGCACTCGTTCTCCATTCGCCTTTCTATAAGGGGTGATCGTTAATGAAAACTCTTGTTTTGTTCGAATCCACGACAGGCAATACCGCCTTTGGGGCCGAAATAATACAGGCCACCGTCGAGCGCCTGGGTCACGAGTGCGAAGTTAAACGGTACAAGCAAACCAGGCCTGGTGATATTGACGGCTTCGACATGTACTGCTTCGCCACCCCAATCAACGCTTTCGGGCCTCTCGCCCCTGTTCTTACCTTCCTGCACGAGCTTCCCCGCATGGACGGAAAACCTGCTTTTATCTTCTCGACATGCGCGGGATGGCCCGGCCAGGCACACGCCATGATGGCCAGGGAACTTCAAAAGAAAGGGTTTTTCATGCTGGGCGATTATTTCATGCCCTGCACTGACTCCTTTCCTTTTACTCGTGTTCTGGAAAAAGCGTTATACGATCGAATAAGGTTCCCACTTAAATCTTCCATGCGGAAACTGGTGAAATTTGTTGAAACCACCGCTTCGAAAGCTGAACGGTACCTGCAGGGCGACGCCGTCGACACACCAAAATACCGCGTTCTGCCGACACCCCTGTTCTTCCCGGGGGTCTTCGCATCAAAGGGGATGTTGAGCATGGGAGTCGTGGGCCGCTCAGTCGATATGGAAAAATGCGACCTCTGCGGCATCTGCGCTGAAAACTGCCCCGCTTCAGCTATTTCGATTCAAAATGAACCGAGATTTTCCTCCGCGTGCATAGGGTGCTGGGGATGCTTCAATATATGTCCCAGGGATGCGGTTGTGAGCAGATTTATCGGGCCTGAATACTATTACAAGGGCATCCGGGACAAAGAGCGGCTACTGCAAAAAGCAGGAATCGGGTAGACGAAATGCAACGGTCATCAAATAATGCCCGCTGAACAGGAAGAGTGTGCCATCATTGGAAAGCGTTCCGGGAGTCACCTGACATAATCGTTTAAACTGAACTTGAAATTCGCTCCTCCGTTATTGAATACACTCATGTTGCCGCCATATATTTTTACTATTTTCTCTGCAATGGAAAGGCCGATGCCGGCCCCTCCACCGTGGCCTTTCCTGAAGGGCAGCAGAACATCGCCGATGATCTCCACTGGAATGCCCGGCCCATTGTCTTTAACGAGGTACTCGTGCCTGCAGCCGCTCCCGCTGTCACACCTGGTTATCTCGATCACGGGATCTGCGCTGCTGTTGAAGTTGACAGCGTTTCCGAGAAGGTTCGAGAAAAGCTGATAAATCTGGGTCGCGTTCGCCTTGATACTCCCGAGATTCATGTTGATTATAACCCTGATGCCCTTTCGCTCTATTTCGATTTTTCTCTCCTCGAGAACGTGCTCTACCACTTCACCTACATCAACATCGGTTACTTCCGCGGGAACCTGGCCGGACTTCGCGAGATCGAGAACATCACCGATAAGATCGTAAGCTTTCCGGGAGTTCCCGGCCATCAGCCGAGCCACCTCCAGTAGGTTCGCGGCCGAAGTCTCGCCCGGGTTGTTAACATACTCCTCAAGAAGCCCGGCACCGGTAAGAACTGACGCTATGGGGCCTTTGAGGTCGTGAGACACTACGTGGGCGTAGGCTGCAAGCTCCTCGTTCGCTTCCCGCAACTCCTTCTCGGTCTTTTTGCGGTCGGTGATATCGAGAGTCGCTCCGATAACCCTGACCGGAGCACTGCGTCCATCCGCAAGCGCCCTGCTTCTGTTGATCCAGTAAGTATAGCTGCCGTCCTTTTTCATAACCCTGTACTCTTCCACAAACGGCTCTCCGCTCAAGACCAGTTGGCCCAGGGCGCTCTGCACCTTCGAGCAGTCGTCCGGATGAATGGTTTCGAGCAGTCCGCTTACCGTTCTTGGGAACTCTCCCGGCATGTACCCCAGAGCTCCGTCGATGTCACCAAACCACTCCAGCCGGTCCGTGTCGGCATCCCATTTATAGATAAGGTCGGTCGCTGTCTCGGCCGCGATCCTGAAAGTTTGTTCGCTCTCGAAAAGGGACTTCTCGGCGTGCTTTTTGTCCGTTATGTCATTTCCCGAACTGAGCGTTCCGACCGTCTTCCCCTGCTTGTCCATAAGCATGCTGTTCCTCCAGGCGATCGTCCTTTCCATTCCTGAAGCTGTCATGACTTTCGTCTCGCAATAGTCAACTATCCCGTACCTGGGCGACATCATCCTTTCAAAAGCGGCTCTTGCCTGTGACCGGTGCCTCGCAGGCACAAAGCATTCGAACCAGTTCCAGCCGACTGTCTCCTCTTCCGCGTACCCCAGCAGCTCGCACCCTTTTCTATTAACCAGCGTGACCGTCCCGCTCCGGTCCAGAGCGAGAAGAATCACTTCCGCGATATCCAGGTAATGTTTCGCCTTGTCTCTCTGCTCTCTTATTTTCTCCTCAGCCATCTTGCGCTCCGTTATGTCCCGGAAAGTACTGATAACATATTTAACGTTATTCGCGTCATCGTGCACGGGCGCGAGGACATAATCGTAGTACCTCAATCCATCAACGGTCATAGAGTGAGTCTCCCCGGTTATAGATAATCCCGTCTTGAAAACCACTTCCTTGCGTGAATCTAAAGCGATCATGAAATGAGGGCTGAAGCCCAGCTCCTTCCAGGTCTTGCCTGTAATATCGGAACTTTTCATACCGAAAGACTCGGCGGCCGATCTGTTGACATACCTATACCTGCCGACACTGTCATACATGTATATGTGATCGGGGGACGACGAAAGGATTTCGTCGAGCATGTCCGCCTGTTGCCTGACCTCGTCCGCGAGCCTGATGATTTCGCGCTCCGCACGCCTCAGGGCCACCTCCGAAAGGGCTTTGCGGACTGTTTCGGGCAGAATAACAGTCAATCTGCTGTCCTTGACCACATACCCAGAGACACCCGCCTCGAAAGCCTCAACCGCCGTTTGCTCGTCTCCATGGCCGGTCACCATAACCACCGGCGGGTGGTTACCGTCCCGGATAATTTCCCTCAAGAGGTCCAGACCTTCCCCATCGGGAAGCCGGTGATCGAGTGTCACAAGGTCATAGGTTGAACTCGAGAGCTTCTTCCTGGCCTTAGTGCAGTTTTCCGCGGTTTCAACGCGAGAAGGAAACTGCTTCTTGAGAAGCGTCTTATAGAGGGACGCGGCGTCGCTATCGTCTTCAACTATCAGGATCCGCAGGTTATCAGAGTGCAAGAAACCGACTTTCTTCTCACTTGGTTTTCAGCAATATATATTCACTAAGAGTGGTTAGACTCTTAAAAATTCCCGCTCGTCGGTTGCCGTACGCAAACGGGATTATAGCACCCGGCAACGGGAAGATTCCAGAGATATCGTGGTTATTCATCGCCCATCAACCAAAAATCCCCCGTTTGGTTCAGGCCTTCTCACACCATCAAGCCATACAGCCCGAAAACCTCCCCTCGCTTTTCCATCGCGCAACTACGGAAAAGACATGGATGACGCACCGGCTCCAAGGGATTGGGCATAAATCCCTTTAACTATTCCAGGGATGAGCAAAAAATCACAATCTTTCAAGGATAAGCCGATATTCGTCGCCGCGCTTGCCCGGGCGACGGTAAAAAGTGATATCGCCGACCTGGCTTTGCGGATTACAGGCCCGGGAGTCAGGAGAGAAACGGTACGGGCGGCCGGCCCGGCGGGCTCCATCGCCGATCTATGCACCGGCACCGGATCCGCTCTTCTCGAATATGCCCGGAAAAACCCTGACATTCGAATCGTGACAATCGACCGTGATCCGGAAACGCTCGGCCTCGCCGGAAAGAGACTCTCTTCATACGGATATGACAACATCGAGATAATTGCCTCCGAAGTCGATGATATCCCCGTTCCATCTTCCTCCTTTGAACTGGTAAACATATCCTTCGGCCTTCACGAGAACCACAAGATACGGCGGGCGGCGATTCTCGGGGAGTGCCTGCGCATTCTCATGAATGGCGGAAAGCTCGTAGTTACTGATTACCGGGAAGTGAAAGGTACTGTCAAAGCATTTTTCATGCGCCTGTTCCTGCGTCTTTTCGAGCCGCCGTGGGTAGATGAGCTGTTCGGTGGAGGCCTCGCCCGTGAAATCCGTGACGCGGGTTTCTCAATTGAAGCCGAGCGCTGCGACCTGCCGATGACCCAACTGATCATCGCGAAAAAAAGGTAATGGCAGGTTTACATAACCTTGCAGGGGACAGGCCTGCCCCGAAGGAACATGGAAAATTACTTTTACTGCCAGGAATACGCCCCTTCCCTGATGGCTTTCTTTGTTTCTGAATCGATTGCCCATTTGTCTGTTATCTTCCCGGTAGCTTCCCGGTCAAGATTGACTATTCTTGAAGGGACTTCATCGACATAGCCTGGAGGGTTTTTGAGTACACGGGGACCCCCGGTTTCACCCGGCTCGACGCTCGGCTCGGTGAAAGGAGGCATTGACCCGGCGAATGTCAGTTTAGCGTCAATCATAATCCACTTGCCTTTTATGCGAACAAAATAGTAACTATAAGGTACCGTAACGTGAATTGTGAATTCCGCTGATACCTCTTCAGTATCTTTGAAATAGTACTGTAGTGTATGCCGAGGTGATCCGCGACTTCCTTTAACTTGTAGCCATGGTGGGACAGCAAGGGGGCTGCATCTTGAAATAACATTGCCGGAAATGGTTTTAATGGCGAACCCCTGTCCGGATATGTTTACGGCAGAAACAATGTCCGTAATAACCCATGACAGTTGCGTTATCTCGCGGAATATGCTTTCATTTACCTATAATTCCTGAATCCACTAAGGAGCTTCGAGTATTCATAGGTGATGTCCAAATCCATCAATTCCGGGCAAATACTTTAGGGTTGTGATAAAAGACGGGCTTATGGGGAACTCCAGAGTGGCGCAGGTGCGGTAAAAATACCAGTTACCGATTGTCGCGTTTGGTCCGCGAAATCCGGGAGATCATCCAGAATTCGCATTCAGGCGGAACATCATTGCATGAACAGTGCGGTCCCCGGTACAACGGTGTCGCCACTGTCTCAAGACCGGCGTAGATGTCCGGCTGAAACGCGAACGGCTCGGGTGTTAAGCGAATGGTTGAGTCGGCCGAGATATATATAAAATAACTTCATCGGCATGCTTCAAACACGTTAACGCTTTTTCATCAGAGCATATAGCTTCCAGGTCGGCTCCCTTTCACCGGGTGAGCGGAAAATATTTATCCTTAAGGAGAAGGAAGAGGCATAGTTTAGAAGAAAGCGTTTTGAAACGTTGCAGTAACGATTACGACCTGGCTGCTTTCACTTGAAAATAATCCTGGAAATGTTGAAGGAGGCAATTAGTGAAGTTATTCATCGACACCGCCAATGTCGAACACATAAAGGAAATCAACGACTGGGGGGTCCTGAGCGGCGTCACCACCAACCCGACCCTGGCCAGCATGGAAAACCGCAACTACCGCGAGTGCGTGCGTGAAATCGCTGGAATTGTGGACGGGCCGATCAGCGCGGAGGCGATATCGTGCGACTTCGGGGAGATGGTGTCCGAATCAAGGGAAATCGCGGCGATAGCCGACAATATAAACGTAAAAATACCGATGAGCGCCGAGGGGTTGAAGGCGATAAAGGCCCTTTCGGTTGAAGGGATCAAGACCAACTGCACCCTCGTTTTCTCAACCAACCAGGCTCTGCTCGCCGCCGCGGCGGGAGCCACTTACATCAGCCCGTTCCTGGGAAGGCTGGACGACATCGGCAACGACGGGCTGGCGATACTGGAAGAGATCGTGGAGGTCTTCGATCTGCACGGGATAGGAACCGAAGTAATATCCGCAAGCCTGCGGCACCCCCAGCACGTGATTGGGTCAGCACTTGCCGGCGCGCATATATCGACTATCCCTTACAACGTTTTCAAACAGATGGTGAACCACCCGCTTACCACAGCAGGAATCGAGAAATTCCTCTGTGACTGGGAAAAAATAAAAGATCTTTAACTGCGGAATACAGATATTAACTCGTCTTAAGGAGGACTAACTAAAATGGATTTGGCTGACAGGGCTGTATTAGAGGTAAAGCTGCTGCCCGAGCTCCAGGAAATCGGAACCGCTATGTCAATCGACGGGGTCAAGAAGCTTAGAAAAAAGGAATTGATCGACGCGATTCTCCAGGAAGCGGGCGTAATGGACAACGGCTCCTCGAACACTAACGGGGATGGGACCGAAAAGAATACGGGTCTTCCCCCGGAGAGAAAAAAGGAAGTGCTCGAAGACGGAATGGGCAGCGGTATCCTGGACGTGCTTTCCGATGGTTACGGATTCCTCCGAACCCACGGGTACCTCGCCTCCGAGAACGACATATACGTGTCCATGTCCCAGATCCGCCGCTTCAAGTTGAAGCGCGGCGACGAGGTTAAGGGCCAGATCAGGCCTCCAAAGGACTCCGAGAAATATAACGCCCTGCTGCGGATAGAGAAGGTCAACGGCGACGACCCCGAGGTGGCGCAACAGCGAAGGCAGTTTGAGACGCTGACCCCCCTCTACCCCATCGACCGCCTGAGGCTCGAAAGCAAGCTGATGACGCTTACCCCCAGGATCATCGACCTTATCGCCCCGATCGGCAAAGGGCAGAGAGGCCTTATAGTCTCCCCTCCGAAAGCAGGCAAGACAACGGTGCTGAAAGAGATAGCCAACAGCATTACCAGCAATAATCCCGAGGTATACCTCATGGTGCTGCTGGTGGACGAGCGCCCGGAGGAAGTCACCGACATGGAGCGCTCAGTAACCGGCGAGGTAATCTCCTCCACCTTCGACCAGCCCAGCGACAACCACATCGCGGTTTCAGAACTGGTGCTGGAAAGGGCTAAAAGGCTTATCGAGCACAAGCGGGACGTTGTAATACTTCTCGACAGCGTAACGCGCCTCGCGAGGGCCTACAACCTGAGCACCCCGGCAAGCGGCCGCATACTTTCCGGTGGTGTCGATTCCACCGCCCTGTTCCCGCCGAAACGTTTCTTCGGGGCGGCGCGCAACATCGAAAACGGCGGAAGCCTTACAATCATCGCCACCGCCCTGGTAGATACCGGCAGCAGAATGGACGAGGTTATTTTCGAGGAGTTCAAGGGCACCGGCAATATGGAGCTGCACCTGGACCGCAAGCTCGCCGACAAGAGAATCTTCCCTGCGATCGATATCGAGAAATCCGGCACGAGGAAGGAAGAGCTGATCCTCGATCCCAAGGAAGCCACACAGATATGGAAGCTCAGAAGGATACTCCACGGGCTCGACCCCAACGCGGCTATCGAAGTCTTAATCGACGGCGTCAAGGGCACCAAGACCAACATGCAGTTCCTGGTGCAGGTCAAGGACGCGTCCCGCTAGGCGCGGGAGCTTCCTGCTTGTTGCCCGGGTCCCTGTATGCTACGATCATGTTGCTGCTCCGTGTCTGAGCGGCATAACCTGGAACCACCGGTACACGGTGAGTCCGCGGATATAAGAATTCAGGAGATATAAAGTGAAAAAGGATATACATCCCGATTACATGGAAACAAAGGTCAAGTGCTCCTGCGGTGAGACGTTCACGACCAAGTCCACCAAGCCGGAACTCCACGTTGAGATATGCTCCCAGTGTCACCCGTTCTACACCGGAAAGCAGAAGCTCGTCGACTCCGGTGGCAGGGTGGAACGTTTCCAGAAGCGGTATGCCTCACACTTGAGTACTAAAGAAAAAGCCAAGAAGAGTCCCAGAACCTCTTAGCCTAAAAGACAAATCCCCATTGAATGACCCTGAATAATCAAGAAGGTCAACAGGAAATTCAAATAGGCGGACAGGCCGTAATTGAGGGCGTGGTGATGCGCGGTCCCAAAAAATGGGCTCTCGCAGTACGCCGTCCGAACGGCGAGATATTCATAACCGTCGATCCCGCTAAAACAATCGCCCAGAACCATCCGAAGTGGAACGTTTTTCCATTCCGGGGTCTCCTCGCCCTCGCCGACTCTCTGATAATAGGGGTCAAAGCACTGTCGCTCAGTGCGAATATCGCTCTGGAGGAAGAAGAGACTGCCGAAAAGGACCGGAGCAGAAAAAAGAAAAATGCCTTGACCGGCACTACCGGTAAACCGGCGGGGGAAGACAAACCGGGTGCGGTGGACGATCCAGGCCCGGTGCCTTCGGAGGACAAAGAGAAGGTCTCCGGGCACGATGGGGTCAAGGAAACCATCACCAGGGTGGAAATGGGTGTCTCAATCGCCATCGCGCTGGTCGTTTTCGTAGGGATATTCATCGCGGTGCCAACCGTAATAGCACGCCTGCTCGACCCGTACATCCACAACACCGTGGTCTATAATCTCGTAGAGGGCTGCCTCAGGATAGGGATCTTCGTTGTTTACCTTTTACTTATAACCAGGATGCCCGACATACGCAGGGTTTTCGAATATCACGGAGCGGAACACAAGGTGGTTAACGCCTACGAGCAAGGCATTACCCTGTACCCCGGCTCTGTAATTGGATTCACAACCGCCCACCCGAGATGCGGGACTTCCTTTATCCTTATCGTTCTGGTGATAAGTGTTGTCATATTCTCGTTCTTCGGCCGTCCCGCCCTGTGGCTGCGAATCCTAGAGAGAGTTGCTATTATCCCGCTGGTGGCGGCGATCTCTTATGAAATAATAAGAATGGCCGGCAAGTACGAGCATTCCAGAATTCTGCATGTGCTGGTTACCCCGGGCCTGTGGCTTCAGAAGATCACCACCAGTGAACCGGACAAAGACCAGATAGAAGTTGCGATCAGCGCGCTCAATGCCGCGCTGGAAGATTAACGCCCCGACAGTTCCGGCAGGTTTTAATAATGTTTGAAAAATTGGAATCAATAAGAAACAGGTTTGAAGAAATAAACCGTGAGATGGCAGATCCGGCGTCCCTCGATGACATGAAGAGATACCAGGAACTGGTCCGGGAGAGGTCGTCGCTGGAAGAGGTCGCGACAACCTATGAGGAGTACCTGGCCACGAAAAGACAGCTCGAAGAGGCACGCGAACTGCTCGAGGGCGAGCAGGACCGGGAGATGGCCGAGTTTCTTGGAAGCGAGCGGGAGTCTTTTGAAAAAGCGCTGGAGGAAACCGAGCTGCGGATGAAGCAGCTCTTGATTCCCCGGGACGAGTTCGAGGGAAAAGATATTATTGTGGAAATAAGAGCCGGCACGGGAGGCGACGAGGCGGCGCTGTTCGCCGGAGACCTCCTTCGCATGTATACGCGCTACGCGGAGAAGAAAAGGTGGAAAACTGAGATCCTCTCCTCCAGCCCGTCAGAGGTTGGCGGTTTCAAGGAGATAATCTTTTCAATGAAAGGCAAGTCAGTCTATCCATTCATGAAGTTCGAGTCGGGTGTTCACCGCGTACAGCGGGTCCCGGTTACCGAGTCCGGCGGCCGCATACATACATCCACCGCGACCGCGGCGGTGCTGCCAGAAGCGGAAGACGTGGAAGTAAAAATAGACCCCTCCGACCTCAAAGTAGACGTGTTCAGGTCTACCGGCCCGGGGGGGCAATCGGTCAACACAACCGATTCCGCGGTAAGAATGACCCACCTGCCGACCGGTACAGTCGTATCTTGCCAGGACGAGAAATCCCAGCTCCAGAACAAGGAAAAGGCGCTCAGGATACTGAAAGCCCGCCTGCTGGAATCGGCAAGGCGCGAGCAGGAGGAAAAAGAGGCCGAGAACAGGAGAAAACAGGTCGGTACCGGGGAGCGGAGCGAAAAGATTCGTACCTACAATTTTCCACAGGGCCGTGTGACCGATCACAGGATAGGCATGACCCTTCACCGCTTGAGTGATATCCTTGAAGGAGACCTCGACGAGTTGACCGAGGCACTGCTCGAAAACGAGCGGGTGCAGGCCCTCAGGGAGATTGATTTCCAGTGAACCCTCTGGTTGCGGCAAAAGAAGGGTGTGCGTTCTTAAAGGACGCCGAGGTAACATCGCCCGAGCATGATTCGGTGGCCCTGCTCGAGTTCGTCCTGGGGGTATCGCGTGTCCGGCTCTATACCGGCGAGTTATCCGAAATGACGGAGAAAGAACTTCTAACCTACCGGCTTATGCTTGCCAGGAGGGCGGAAGGGTACCCGCTGCAATACATGATCGGGACAACCGGTTTCAGGGGAATAGAGCTGTCTGTCGAACCGGGCGTGTTCATACCAAGGCCTGAGACCGAGATCCTGGTGGAAAAAGCAATCGAGATACTGCCGGCCGGCAATGTGGAAGTCCTTGACCTGTGTTGCGGATGCGGGAATATCAGCATAAGCATCGCAAGGGAGCTCGGCAGAGCCAAAGTTACGGCGGTGGACAACAGCAGGGAATCGTTGCGGCTCTGCGGCGCTAACGCGAAGGAAAACGATGTTTTCGAGAACATCGATATTCTCGAAGGCGATCTCTTCAATACGATACCGGAAGATTTGAGATTCGACGCGATCATTTCAAATCCGCCTTACGTTCCCATCTCCATCTGGGGCACGCTGCCCCGGGAAGTGCGGGACCACGAACCGCACACCGCCCTTGTCGCGGGAATCGACGGGCTTGAGTTCATAAGGCGCATAATATTTAACTCCCCTTTCCACCTGAAACAGGGCGGCTGGCTGGTCCTGGAGGCGGGAGAAGACCAGATCAAGAGAATTGAAAGCGAACTGGCGGCGGCCACCAGGTCGTCGATCATGCTGAGCACGGACAGCATCGCGGGTGGTATGGTCGCACCAATACATCTCGCCAATCAGAGCGATCGCGCACCGGTATGGTCCGGCATTGAAAGTTTCCACGACCTTGCCGGAAGGCCCAGGATAGTAAGGGCCATGCTCTCCTGCCGGGTTGGCGCGGAGCAGGCGCAATGCTCAGGATAGACATTACGGGAGGTTTCAGCCGCGGGGATGTGGAAGTTATCGCAGGGCTTCTTAACAAGGGGGGTTTGGGCATTATACCTACCGACACGGTTTACGGCATTGCCGCGCTTGCCACTGATGAAGAAGCGGTCGGGCGTCTGCTCAGTATCAAGAAGCGGCCGAAGGAAAAACCGCTTCCCCTGCAAAGCCCTTCGGTACATCGTGTTCATGATATCGCCGTGCTGGACCGGGAGCCGGGCTGTACCCTGGCCGCGGCGTTCTGGCCTGGGGCACTTACGCTGGTTCTGGATCGAAAACCGGGGGTGGAGCTTCCCTTTCAGGAACCGGACACTGTCGGTGTCCGTGTTCCAGACAATGAGTTCTGCCGTGCGCTCCTTGAAGAAGCCGGATACCTGGTCGTTCCAAGCGCCAACCCGGCCGGAGAGCACCCTCCTGCGACAACGGAAAGTATAGTGGAGACTATTACCGGTGCGATTGATTTTCTGGTTGATGGGGGGGAATGCCCGGCCGGAGAGCCTTCCACCGTCGTGGACATATCTTCCCAGACCGGAAAATATTCTCCGTTACCGGGTGAATATTCGTCGGCTTTTCAATATGATAAGAGTACTAAGGGGCTCAAAGTCCTGAGAGCCGGTGCGATCACGATTGAAGAAATAACGAGAGCGATCAGCGGGGGAACAGATATTGGATAAGCCGGAAGAAGACCAGGCGGAAAGAATAAAACCGTTAAGAATCCTGTTTGTGTGCACCGGAAACATCTGCAGAAGCCCGATGGCTGAGGGCATCTCGAGATTAAAGATCGAGTCTGTAGAGGAAAGCATAAGGCCCGCGATCCTGTTCGAGTCAGCGGGTATAAGCGCAATGGACGGAGACCCCGCGACACCCCAGGCGGTCAGCACGCTGGAGGAACTTGGAATCGATATAAGCGACCACTCCTCACGTGAACTCACTCATAAGATACTGAACATGCAGGACGCCGTGTTCGTCATGGAGCAAAGCCAGCTCGACAGAACCCAGGCGATGCTCGATACCATTAACCTCAAGATCCCCGCTTTCCTTCTTCTCCAACTTGCAGAAGCATCCAGGGTTATCACCTCCAAGAAAGGCGGCGTCACAATTACCTTCGATGCGGACGATCGCCTGGAGCAGCTTTCGAGCGTGGCCAGGGTAATCAACCGGAACAATGCCTGGGAGCTTGACCCGTGGGACTATGAAGTCAGAGACCCGCTGGGATCGCCCTCCGAGGAATACAAGAGGGTTGCCGCCATAATAAGCGGTGCGCTCGATGATATTTTCGAGGTGCTCTTCTGATATTTATCCCAAGGAAGCTTGAGGCGGTCGACCCTTTCCCCGCGTTTTTCCAGCTTTGATATCGACATGCAGAAGTGCCCGGCCTCAATGGGTAAAAGGTTATCGGTTCTTATTGCCGGGGACTGTGCCCCGGCTCTCACCCTGCGACTGCTGCATCGTGCCGAAATCTGACGGGCACGTACCACTCTCATCCGGCTGCTCCAGGCACTCACCGGTCCGGTACTGCTGATTGCCGCTGTCGCCTGGGTTCGTGTTCCCGTCCGGTGCGACGGTCCCGCCGGAGCTCCCACCATTAGTCCCTGGAGAGTCGTCCATTTCATTTCTGAACTGCTGCATGCGCTGGTGGAGCTGCTCCTCTTCACCGGGATCAAGGTCCTGCGACGGCTCCTCGAGAAGTCCTCTGAGCCGCCTCTGGCATTGGCCAGCCCGGGAACAGATCTCTTCCGCGGACCGCCCGCAAATATGCTCCACTTCCCTGTAAGCCCGCTCCATGTCCCCTTCCGCGTCATCGGCGAGGGAATAGTACCAGCCTTTCATCTCTCTTCTCTTCACATATTCGATCTCGTCAAGGCGCTCTTCAGCATTGTTCAGCAGTTGTTCCGCGGTGCTCTCTCCCCCGGATGCAAACGACACCCTTGCGCTTTCGATCGCTCGCTTGACCGAATACAGTGGATTTCCCGGCATAGCGTACACCGAAGCGAATCCCATCCCAATGAAGACCACCAGAACCAGCGCAACCGCCATACCCGCTTTCGCGAGCACCGGGAAGACCCTTCCTGCCGGTGCGATCCAGCCCTTCCCGGCCGCAAGTGTTTCCTGCGCAGGCCGGGGCGCCCTTTCCAGGCAAGCCGACTTCAGCTCCTCCGCCCTTACGGACTCCGGAAAGCTCGAAAAGGAATCAGAAAGAAGACCCAGCATCTCTTCTTCATCGGATTCGGAGCTGCGGAGTTTCCCGGCGACGTCCTTCGCCCCGTACCCTTTCCGGTCGATAATCCTGCGGGCCAGAAACCCGAATCTCCATATTTGTTTTTTTCCGTACTTTATATCCATCACGTTCTCCAGCGCGCGAGCGCTTCCCTCAAAGAGTTAAAAGCTCTGAACTGTAACGCCCGGACCGCACCGGGCTTCTTCCCCATTATTCCGGCGACGGCCTTGACTTCGTATCTCTCCATGAACCTGAGAAGGATGACTTCCTGCTGCTCGTCGGGAAGCGTGGCTATGGCCCTGTAGAGTTCCTCGTAATCAAGCTTGCCCAGAACTTCCAGGTCGGTCAGTTCCTCACCCGCGACCGCAGCCCCCTTATCGAGTTCCACAAGCTCGGCCTTCGATCTTGACTCCCTCTCGCGCGCAACCAGGTTCCTTGCAATGCCGAACAGCCATGCCCCAATGGTCCCGCCCCTGTCGGTGAAGTTATCTATGTTTTCAAATCCCCTGGCCAGCGTTTCGGCCGCCAGATCCTCAGCCATGTCAAGATCTCCCGTCTTGAAATACATGTACTTCCGTAGCTTCTCGAAGAACAGGTCAAAAAGCTCCGAGAATGCTTCGGGCTCATGTTGTTTCGCCCTCGCGGCGATATCGGCCAGCTTAAATGATGTCATACCATCACGCTCGTGCCCCCGCCCCCGCGAAGAATCTTCTATATTTGATATCGCAAAAAGTGCCAATTCGTTATTCTCCGTTCAGAAAAAACGGCAATCGCTACGACTATTTTACTTTTTTCTCGTAACAGTTGGTTCTTAATCCGGATATCATCAATGAGTAAAGGAGGTAAAACAGAAATGGACAAGCATCCAAAACTGAAGATTCTTCTACTGGTGTGTGCCGGGCTGGTCATAGTAGCCATGCTGGCCGGTGCCGCTTTCGCCGCAACCGGCGGAGGCGAAGACAAGGGTGAATCAGTGCGGGGAGCCGGAAACGGCACGTCGGGCAACGGTTCAAACTGCGAGGGCGACTGCGACCGTGACAAGGCACAGGAGTGCGACGGTGAATGTGACGGGAACGGCATTGGAGCCGGAACCGGTGGAGGTGCGCAGGGCA
>JAFGMY010000072.1 GCA_016927325.1 Actinomycetota bacterium
AGGACATATACACCTACTAGCTGTTTATGGCTGGGTGGCAGTATAGGTGTGCGTCGCCGTGTAGGTATCCGGCTCTATGTCCCACGTCACGTCGAGGCTGTAAGTTATGGTGCTCTGGAGGCTTGAGCCTCTAGCGCCCTCAATTACAACCGTGTTGGTACCGAACTCTTCGTCAGTAGCTGTAACGGTCGGTACAAAGTTGTCTCCAACGGAACTGAATGTCAACTGCGCCGAAGGAATAGTCCCGGACACGCTGGTCAGGTCCTGGTCCTTTGTCACATCAAGACGCCATGCCCTGTTGCTGTTGACTGTTGCGGTTACGGAATCGTTGTACACTACTCCCGGAGCTAACCCTGCTCCACCAAAATCAACTGTAGTATCAGGCATATCCAGTTGAATTGTCGGAGCGATCTGTGCGGACACGCTGACGTCCGTCGGGTTAACCGCGAACGATCCCACACACATTAGTGCCATGAAAACTCCCACCACCGCCACAACCAGTAGGGCTGTCCACTTCTTCCTGTTCATACTAACACCTCCCTCTTCCTCGTCGGGTGCACTGCCAATGTGGAAGTCTTTTCCAATCGATCCCACACACCCAACCATTGAATGTTCAATAAGTGGAACGTCTGGATACTCTTAAAACTAAAGAATTGGGTGGCGTTTAGTAATGAAATGGGTCATATCGGGAATGAATCAGGCAATAAGTGTAACAATAACTGGAATCATTGTACTGATATAGGCTAAACTCCGAGCCGATTTTTCACTTTTGACAAATATGATTCGCTGATTCTTAGCTCTGAGTGCTCGTCGTCAGCCATTACGACAAGGTTATTCTTCTTTGAATCCCTGGTCATCTTGCGCACCCGGTCGACATTGATAACGTAGGAGCGGTGAATTCTCAGGAAATCACCTGAAGGGCACAGTTTTTCGTCCAGATCGCCAATGCTGTAACCGGCCAGGAAACGCCGGTTCCTGGTGTGGATATAACAGTATTTGCCCGCGGCCTCGGCGAAATAGATTTCCTTGTACGGGAAAAGCAGCGTTTCGTTTCCTATCCTCACGGGAAGCCGGTCGATCGATTCTTTGCCTGGAGGAGCGTGAAGCTGCTGCGCTTTGCTCCTTTTGAGAATGTTCTTAATCCGCTCCTGGAACTCGAGCATCTTGAAAGGTTTCACCACATAGTCATCGGCTCCCTTGAGCCCTTTTACCACGATGCTCTCGTCTCCGATCGCCGAGAGAAAAAGGATGGGGATCTCTTTGGTGTCAGGGTTCGCGCGGATCTCCAGCATAACGTCAATGCCGCTCTTCCCCGGCATCATGACGTCTAGAATGATGAGGTCCGGTTTTTCCTCCAGCGCCCTCTTTACCGCCTCGACACCGTCCTGGCAGAGGCTGATCTTGTAGCCTTCCAGCGAGAGCACAGACCCGAGCATCTCCAGAATGGACTTGTCGTCGTCTACCAGCAATATGTTAGGGCTATCAATAAAACCGTCCAGATTAATCTACCCCCAGCCTCGTTTCAGTTTTACCGGCATGCGCGCGGTTCCTACTCCATATTCATACTCTTCCGGCTTAACTGCAACCGGTATTTTTCCGGGCGGCGCGGAGGCACTCCTCGATGTCCTCCAGGATTTCACCCCTCGTCCAGTTGCCTTCCACCTTCGCTTTGCCGTCAGCGTCTCTGGAAGACCTGGCCTCCGCCCAGGCAAACGCCCGTATGTCCTCCACCGACGCGTCCAGCTTGCCGGTCTTTCTCTTGTCCAGTATATAAGCGTTAGTGAGAGGAAACCTGCTTTCCAGAAAACCGCTGAATTCCTTTAAAAGCCCGGCGTCAGCGGTCTCGTCAACAACACATTTCCCGACTTTCAGTTCGAACTCGAGAAACCTGATAAAGTTGTCCCGTGACTCCTGGCTCGGCCAGAGTTCTTTCATTCGCTTTCTCCCGTACGAGGTCAGACAAAACAGTACCGCGTTGATAACATATCCTGATTTTACTTTACTACCGCCACCCGGATTTCCTGCTTTTTTAGTATTTGTAATTAACTATTTAACCCCCGACGCGCTCGGTTTTACCGGCTTGATAACGCAATCTCTCCGTCAAGAGTAAACCGCCTTAACAAAGTATTGCCGGCCCGATACGTGTTCTTATTCCGGGTGATTCGGTTTATTATAGAGAGCCTGCGTGATTCTGATAAAATATAACCTATGGCAAATCGGCTTTCGGAGGTTGATTCTCATGGCAGATGGTAGTCCAAAGCCCCAGAAGGAACTGGGGAAACACAAGACCCAGTTGCGCAAACTTGAAAGAGAGAAGGAAAAAGCTTTCCCCGGACTCGGAATGACGGCATACCAGGCGTTTCTTGAAGGAAGAATAACAGAAGAGTCCCTTGTGAGCGCTTGCGGCTCGATCAAGGACATAGACACACAGATCGAACAGGAAAACGCTGCTATAGAGAGTCTCAAAGCGGAGATCGAGCAGCTCAAAGCCCTGAAAAAGAAACCAGGCGCAATCTGCCCCAACTGTGGTGCACCCATGGAAGCCGGTGCCAGGTTCTGTCCGAACTGCGGCCACGCTCCGGCACCAGCCATAAACGTCTGCGCATCATGCGGTACTCCCCTTTCACCGGGAGCCAGATTCTGCGGCAACTGCGGAAATCCGACAGTATCAGGACCCGCGGCGCCGCAGCCCCTTCAGCCGGAGGCTCCGGCAGCGCCTCCGCCCGCCCAGACTTTACAGCAACCGCCGGCGCCCCCCGGGTACGCGCCCCCTCCACCACCGCCGCCTGGAACGCAGGCCACGGACAGCGGTGGCACCGTGGAAGAAAAACAGGAAAAAAAGTGTCCTTCGTGTTTCGCGATAATCATAGAAGAAGACGCACTGTTCTGCGGAGAGTGCGGTACCAGGCTGGGGTAGAGAGAAACCGGCACTTTTGCCCGTAGATTAACGCACGGGATCCCGCAGTACGTTATGCCGTGCACGAGCGTCATTCGATTATAAGGGAGCTTTACCGTACATGAACGTCCTGGTTACAGGCGCAGATAAAATACTTGGGTATAACCTTATCCGCTACCTTCAGGAAGAAGGCCATGCGGTAAAGGCTTTACTCGATCCCCAGGTAAAAGCCCCTTCTCTGGTCGAAGTCGACGCGGAAATCGTGCCCGGAAATATCCTCGACCCTGAATCACTGCAAAGTTCGCTAAAAGATATCGAAGCGGTGTTTCACTGTGAGATGTACTACAAGTTCTTTCCCCCGCGCACCGAATTCGCCTGGGCCGTCAACCTTGAGGGAACCAGAAATTTGCTTATCGGGATGGCGCGGGCCGGCGTCGAAAACCTTGTCTACGTAAACAGCGCTTCTTCTTTCGGCTACGGGACGGAAGACGAACCTGCGAACGAAGATGGTCTTTACAACTGCGAAATTTTCAACAGCCCCTGCCTGGATTCCCTCAGAAGAGCCCAGGAACTCGTCAAAAGATATAACGATACCGGCAGGATACGCGCGGTGATCCTGAATCCGACGGTACCACTGGGTACCAACGAAACACCCGAAGGCCTTGGAACCGGGCTGATAGAGTTCGTGCAGAACCACCGGGGCTGGTACAGCACCGGAGGGCTGAATGTTGCCAGTGCCCCGGACATCGCGAAGGCGATTCTAAGAGCCCTGGACCACGGGAAGCCCGGCCGCGCTTATATCCTGGGTGGACACAACATCAGCAACTATGAGCTTTACCGTAAAATATGCAGCCACCTCGGCATCGCGCCCCCAACACGCCTTGCCAACGAGAACAAGTTCATGGCGCTCGGGCGTGCGGGCTCTCTATACTGGAAAATCACCGGCAGAAACCCCGCGTTCACAATCGAGACGTCAAAAATGGCCACCGCAACCTTCTACTACAGCTCCGCCAGGGCGGCCGGTGAACTCGGCCTCGGTATTTCACCGCTCGATCCGGTCCTGGAAGAAGCCTGCCGCTGGTATAAACAGAATATCAGGAGGTCTGTGGCATCCGTGGTTGAATAAAAGATAATAAATGTTTTTGGAATATCGTGAAGCCCTGTGCTACGATGATCCGCGTGTCCTTGATCGGTGCCCAATTACTGATAAAAAGGATCACATTATGAACAAACCACTGAAAATAACGCTGATAGCAGTTCTGGTATTACTTACAGGCTTCTCGGGAGCGCTCCTTGTTTTTACCGCGACCCGGCCGAGTGCCGCTTATGACGCCGAGAAAGTAAAGCTCGACATCGACGTCCACGCCAGGGACGAGATACTGACCTGCGCTTATAAGGTCTACAGCGACAACAGCCAGAACATGTGGGTCGCCAAGACGATAATCAGAAACGAAGGCGATATTCCCGTATACGACTTCAATATCTCCTATAAAATCAGCAACTACACCGACTGGACCTCAGGCGAGGAATACAAAGTAATCAGGCCGGGTCAGACGGTACGCGACTACTGCTGGCCGGCTCTCGACGCCGAGGAAATAAAGGCGATCACAACCAAGACGCCGGTTGAACTGATTATGAAATACGAGTTCCGGGGAATGGAAAACCCGGTGGAGAAGGCGCAGAAGATCTATTTTCTGGGCAAGAACGACTTCACGTTTACGAGCCTCGCCGAAGAAGACCGGCTTACATTCACGGACCAGTTCGACAACTACAGGTTCCTGGCCTCATTCATCACTCCCAATGAGGAGACAACCAAGGCCTACGCCAACCAGGTCGCAAGCGGACTTGAGACCAATATGAACGACGACGACGCCTACCAGGCGTTCATCAACTGCTTTAACAGCCTGAGAGATCTCGGGGTACGGTATATCCAGGAACCGGCGGGCTTCTGGACCGGCTCCGAATCCCAGTACATACAGTACCCCAAGGAAACGCTAGACCGGAAATCGGGCACCTGTATAGACCTGGCCATCGCCATGAGCGCGATAATGGAAGCGGTCGGGGTCAGGTCCTATGTAGCTCTCATACCCGGCCACGCAATCCCCATGATAGAACTGCCGCAGAGCGGCGACGTGTACGCTATCGAGTCAACCTTCATAGATAAGGAGTACTGCCTGTCGCACTTCCCCGGCGAGACATCTCCCGATGTCACGGCTACGGAGTGCATCAACATCGCGAAAGAAGAGCTGGATAACGCGGAAGCCGAGGGGTCGATCATAGTAATCGATCCTGAATACTGGTGGAAAGCCGGGGTGATGCCCGCATGGTAAGAAGGAGAACTTTCAAAAGAATACATATTCTGGCCGCGCTCCTGATGGCGCTGTCCATGATCATCGGCTTGAGCCTGGCGGTAAACGCCCAGGAAGAGGAAGAAACACCGACGATGGAAGAAGACTACATTGTCGAGCTGAACAGCGTAGGCGACGGCCATATCGTGGATACCATAGAGTATGATGAAGAAGACTACGAGATCGTGAAAGAACTCGCCGAAGAATCCAAGGGTTTCCTGACCAGAAGGTACTCTGCCGTAGACTTCACCGGAGAACTGGTAGACTTCAAAACCGATTTTGACGACGAGGCCAGTTCGGTGATAATCACTTACGATATGCCGGGGTATGCCTACAACTCCGAAGGCTCCTGGATGGTCTACGGCTTCCCTGAGAAACCTGAAAAGGAAGGGAACTTTACTTTCACTACGACCGAAACGTCCACGATCAACAGTGAGTTCACGTTGTTTACCGACCAGGTGCTCGAAACTACCAGCACCATCAAGCTTCCCGGGGACGCGAGGAACGCGGAATATGATTCTCACGAGCAGGCGATAACTTACGAAACGACGCCCCCCGGCTCGTCCCTCGGTTTCTGGAGCGAGAACAAAAGTTTTCTGCTCCTTCTTTTCGGGGCCTCATGTGCTGTTTTCATGGGACTTCTTGTTTTTGTCGCAACCAGAAAAACCAGGGTTCCGGGATCTTCCCCCATAACCGCCACGCCGGGAGGAGAAGCGAACGCGAACTACCCCATGGATACGTTCACTCCGTCTTCCCCTAAACCAGCTGGCGCGGCACCACCTCCTGGTTCTGATAAGTCAACAGTCGGGCAGGGGGTAAAAGAGAAAGATGCCGCAGTATACTGCACCTCCTGCGGCCGGAAGGTCCCGGAGGGTAAACAGTTCTGCACATACTGCGGCAAACCGTTAAATCCATAAGGTCTCACAGCGCACAGGGAACCTCCGCAGGCCGGCACTTCTTTTCCGGTTTATCTCACGTTAATTGATACGGAATATATCCCATTACAGTGCAGTTTTAACACTGTTAACCGATCCGGCTTTGTTACTGAATAAATTAACAATGTCTTCACTTAAACAACTTCAGGTTTAAGACCGCCGCCTTGTCAAATAATCCCAATTCAACTGACAATATTTGGTAATAGATCAAAATGTTGTAAACTGGAGCGGATATGGCACAATTTGTAGTAAACCACGGATATGAAAATGAACTTGCCGGTTCTGGTTTAACTGTCACTCCAGGGTTCATTGACAGTCGGCACCGAACACTATTATAATATAATGGTTGTCTTCAGTTACGATTAATCACTTTTCTCAGTGAGGTGATAGTTTGAGAAGTATTGAACCTTTGAAAGTAAATGTTATGTCAAGAATTCGTGACGATCTCAATCAATGCGTGGGAATAAAACTCAAGGTAAAAGCCAACAAGGGAAGAAAAATCGTTACCGAAAACACTGGGGTCCTGGAAGATACCTACCCTCACGTGTTTGTGGTTCGAGTAGACGCTAAAATCGCTCCCAGCCAGCGTGTATCCTATAGCTATGCGGATATTATCACCAAGACCGTGGAGCTGTCACACTTTGAGAGTGAAGAGTCCCTTTTTCCCTGGCTGTGCAGCTGAGATTCGTACAAAATGAACGCGGTGCCCTTAGCAGGTGCCGCGTTTTTTATTTGGAAGGAAGAGGCCATTTGCCGACAGTTCCAATGTAAGGTTAGAATACATCGAGTGAAATTTTCTGCCCCCTGTGGGGCGGTTATTTAATGTTAGGTGAAAAGGAGGAAGATGTGGAACTGGAAAATGTAGTATTAGTAGCAGGTGCCCGCACTGCTTTTGGATCTCTTGGAGGGTCCTTGAAAAACGTTATGCCAACCGATATGGCAATAACGGTAATCGAAGAAGTCCTGAAAAGAACGGGAATTCCCAAGGACCAGATTGATGAAGTGGTGTTCGGACAGGTAATCACCCGCACGGATGAAAATTGCCTTGTACCGCGCGGCGCGCTTCTCGGCGCGGGGCTTCCCGACAGTGTTCCGGCACACACGACTATCCGCGGCTGCGGATCGGGCATGCAGTCTATAATCGCCAGCACCCGCCAGATAATGCTGGGCGATGACGAGATAATCATCGCCGGGGGCGTCGAGAGCATGAGCATGACACCATATCTGTCAAAAGACACCCGTTGGGGTGCGCGCCTCCGCAGCGTAGAGTTCACCGATGGTCTCTGGGAAGTACTTCACGACCCGCATACCGGCCTTATCATGGGTATGACCGCGGAGAACATCTCCGAACGCCACGGAATTACCAGGGAAGACCAGGACGAGTTCGCCTACCTCTCGAACCAGAGGGCGTTAAAAGCGATCTCTGACGGCGTATTGAAGTCCCAGATCGTCCCGGTCGAGGTCAAGAGCCGCAGGAAAACGGTTGTATTCGATACCGATGAGCATCCAAAGGACAGCACCTTGGAAGACCTCGCCAAGCTTCCCCCGGCGTTCAAGAAAGACGGCGGAAGCGTAACAGCCGGGAACTCATCGGGCCTCAACGACGGAGGAAGCGCCGTTTTGCTTATGTCGGAGAAGCGGGCCAAGGCCGAAGGGATTAAGCCGCTTGCGAAAGTTATCTCCTATGGCATAGCGGCGGTAGATCCCGCATACATGGGTTATGGCCCTGTTCCTTCATCCAGGCAGGCTCTGGAACGTGCCGGTATGGAGGTCAAGGATATCGACTTGTGGGAGCTCAACGAAGCTTTTGCGGCGCAGGCGATCTACTGCGAACGGGAACTCGGTGTGGACCGCGATAAAATGAACATCTGGGGCGGCGCGATCGCGTACGGACACCCGGTTGGCGCTACCGGCAACCGCCTTCTGGTAACCATGCTGGAACAGCTCAGGCAGTTCGACAAGACATACGGTCTTTGCACAATGTGCATCGGCGGCGGACAGGGTACCGCGATGATAATCGAGAGGCTCTCCTGACCGTCAATACAAAACAGGACATGACAAAAAACCCTCCCTTTTCAAGGGGGGGTTTTATTTACCTCTCCCGTGATGAAACTTCCCGCGCCGCTTCAAAGACTGCTCCGCTTCCGTTACCGAATCCTCCAGTTCCCTGATAAGGCCGGACGGGGCTTCATCGGTGCCGAACCACGCGCGGTTAAAAAGACCGGCGGCCCTGCCCGCCGACCGCGTTCCGGTAAAGCGGTCCAGAAACCGGCCGTACTCAAACGGGGTCTGTGAAGGGTTTCTCGGGGCACCCGCCTTAGTCCCGGCTGCGCACAGCCGCCCGAACAAGACTGCGGCGGCACCGGCCTCCTCCATACCCGCTGCAGTGCGCTTTCCCCTGCCTCTGCCGAATCTGTACAGATATAAGATAAATACAAGAGTACCGAAAATGCCAAAAGCTGTGGTTATGCCCCTCCACCCGGAGCTTAACTCGGATAAGAACGACTTGAGAGTCCGGCTTACCCTGGCGAAGGCGTCCTCCGCCCCGGACCTCCAACTCTCGGGAAACAGGCCCGCTATCCCGCTTCCTATCTTGCCTAGAATCGAAAAGCCCGTCCAGGTATTGTTTCCCGTCGATATTTCCTGGGGATTCTCCCAGCCGGGTGTAGGGTCGAATTCAATCCAACCGAAGAAGGGAAAATAGGCTTCCACCCAGGCATGGGCGTCCCTCCCGCTGACCTCGAAATATCCGGTAAAGTTGTTGAAGTCCCCCGTGGAGTATCCCACCGCGACACGGGCTGGAATTCCGATTGAGCGGCACATTACCGCCAGCGCGGTTGAAAAATGCTCGCAGTATCCACGCTTCTGGTCAAACAGAAAAAACTCCACAGTATTTTCATCGTTGCCCTGGGGAGGGACATCGAGGTCGTAGCGGTAGTTCTCCTTGAGGTAGTCGGACAACGCCATTATCTTGTCGTACTGGTTCTCGAGTCCGGTGGTTATCTGTATCGCCAGTGCCCGGGTCCTGCCTGACATCTCCGGCAGCTGACAGTAAGTCTCCATCAGGCCGGGAGGATATATGCCGTTCACGTCCCGCAATCTTTCAGGAGGCACAACGCTTACATCCGAGATGACAGTATAAATCAAGCCGGGGTCCAGCATTACCGGAAGCAGCACCGTCATCAACGAGTCGATCTTGGCTATTCTGGTCGGAAAGTAAAGGTCTCTTGGTATAAAGGAAGCAAAAAGAGTGTTGGGCAGAGGGCGCTCGATCAGAAACGTCTGTACCGCGTCTCGTATAGCGTATCTTGGGGTTTCATCCGGATAGGTAAGAACAAGGGGCAAACCATTGGACGTGACCTCTTCCCTGTCGTCCTCGCCGATACTGTTTTCCCAGCCGTTGCCCAGGAACTTATCGAAGGCTGTGGCTCGCCAGTACGTGGGAATATCGCTCCTGACTTTCATGACGATCTTGTCAGAGGGAACACCCCTCACCCTGAGGTCCATGAAACGGTTGAACCCGTAATAAGCGTCCGGATCGAACGGAAGAGGCTCCGATGGAAAGTCATTGGGAAACTCCTCGTAGCCCGGGTTCCGGATCAGCCCGCGAAACGCGGAACTGTTTACCCCGCCGCGCGAGGTGGGCAGATAGTTATTGCCAAAGCCGGACAGGCGGGGCATAAAGATGAACACAAGGAGCGTCAGAGGAACAAGAGCAACCATCGAAAGGGCCACCGAAGCGGCCGGGCTTCTTCCTTTTCCTCGAACTATCACGTCGCTGTTCATATTGAACGAGGAACGCCGTCCGGCATACATGGTCAGAAGAGCGGATATGAAAAACGGCACCAGCAGTAAAAGGAAATCGCTTGAGGTGCTGAGAGATCCCGAGAACGCCATCAGCACCGCCGCGCTTATCATGGAGAAATCCAGGTCACGCCTGGTCGGCAGGTCGAATGAATGAAGAACCTGCAAGCCGAGGAACAGCCTGATCAACGGATACCGCAAATCAAAAATGGACGTTCCGAGTTCAACCAGAAATAATACGAAGACTACCAGTAACAAAATGCTCAGGACAAACTTGACCCCGAGGTTCAACTTGTAGCGGGTACGGTATGAAAAGTAAGAACCGGCGGCAACTCCAATGGTTACGATAATGCCGTAAACAAAGTTGATGCCTGAATACCTCACCGCGGCAAACATGCTTATCAGCACGGTGACAAGTACGCCGGCCCTGAATAATACCGACTCCTCCGGCCTTGTTTTTTTATTTATGCCGCGATAACGCTCAATGGCCTTTTCAAACATTCACCGATTTCCTCACCGCTCTTGTGCTGAAACAGGTTGACGCTTTTCCGGACGGCGTTCTGTTTCAGCACATCCAAGTCGCCGGAGACGTCCTTCATGAACCTGTCCCCGCCGTAAGATTCATCCAGTATATGAATTATGGAGTTTCCCTCCATTTCAAAGATACCCGCAAGCTCCCTTCCAAGGATCCCCGGAGAGATGTTGGTTATCACTGCGAGCGGCCCCAACGGAACCCCTGACCCGACGAGTGAGTCCATCCCTTCTTTAAGGCCGGGCGGACCGTCTTTCCCCCGGTCTTCCGGAGGCGCATAGATCGCCAGGTTCTTCATCAGCTCGTATGGCCCGCTGTGTTCATAAACATTCATAAGACCTTCCTCGAAGGCCGCGAGCCAGGGTGAGCTGCCGGTCATTTCCAGGTGCCGTATGATGGAAGCCGCAACCCTTAAACCATCTTCCAGACTGTTGATTGCCGCACTGCCGAAACGCGGCCTCTGAAGAAGCAGAAGAATGCCGAGGGAGTATTGATACTCATGCTGATACTCCCTCGCTATCAGCTTTCCTCGCTTCGCGCTCGACTTCCAGTGAATATGCCTCAGGGAGTCCCCGGGGGAGTACTCCCTCACCCCGAAGTAATCAAGGCCGGTACCCCTCCTGGAAGACTCGAACGGCCTCACCGATGAAGCATAATCGACCACATGAAAGGGGAAACTCTCCATCGGGTATGTTTTTGGATAGACAACCAGTTCGGAGGCGAACGTCTTCATGCGCCTCACATGCACGCTTTCGAAGATTCCCGATGATGAAACCTCAAGTCTTGTCTCCGGATAAACCCCTCGCCTGGCGGCGGTAAGCTGATACTTTAAATCCATACTCTCGTGAGGCCCGAGGTTCTCTATGCCGACGGTGGTGGTCAAGCTGTCTCCGGAGGCGCCTTTCCTCCCGCGCCGGATACCGGAAGAGAAGCCGGGAGCATGTGAAAACCCACCCTGATGCCCCCGGAACTTTTGCGCGGCTTCCAGCCGTGAAGGCAGAAACTGCATATCCGCAATGTTAAGGAAATACTTCGCGGCGCGGGAGTTGTTTCTGATTCGAAGGCTTACCGTAAGCTTCTCCCCTTCGAAAATCTCGCCCGTGGTGTCGCGTTCTATCTCAATCCTCCTTGTGGACCTCCAGCCTGTTAATATCCCCAGCAACACCAGGGAAACAAAAGCACTGGAAACCAGGTACAGCCATCCTGATTTGATTGTGGTGGCGATCATGAACAGTGAAACCGCCACGAGTATCAGTACGACGGGCCTCTTGTTCAATTCTCCCCACCCCGGTACTCGGACCTGCCAATTGGTACCGGAATCGTCTCCAGGATTTCGTCCATCAGCCCCGACCCGTTTCGCAGGCGGCGGCTTGTCCGCTCCCTGGAGATAAAACGGTGCGGCAGGACCGAGTAGGATATCTGTTTGATATCATCGGGAAGCACGTATTCCCTCCTGTCCAGCATCGCGCAAGCCTGTGCCGTGCGTACCAGGGCAAGCGTCCCGCGCGGGCTCGCCCCCAGTATCAGCGACTCTTGTTCGCGCGTGGCTTGAACGATCGAAACCGCATAATCCAGGATCTCCCGCTTAACATATATGCTCTTGATCAGTTCCTGGATCTCTCCGACATCTTCAAGCGTCAGGACCGGCTTCAGGTTTTCGATAGGGTGCTGTTTCATCTGGTCCAGCGTAATCTCCAACTCGGTTTCAAAGGAAGGATAACCAAGCCCCACCGATATCATAAAACGGTCCCGCTGTCCCTCCGGCAGCGGGTAGGTACCGTAAAACTCGATCGGGTTTTGAGTCGCCACCACGATAAAAGGCTTTGGAAGGTCCCGTGTAAGCCCGTCAATGGTTACCTGCCTTTCTTCCATTGCCTCGAGCAGGCTTGACTGGGTCCTCGGTGTCGTACGGTTAATCTCGTCTATGAGGACAATGTTCGCGAACAGAGGGCCGGGCTGAAACTCAAACTCCGCGGTCTTCTGATTATAGATGGACACGCCGGTAACGTCCGAAGGAAGAAGATCAGGCGTAAACTGAATTCTATGAAAGGTCGCGTCTATCGACTTTGCCAGAGCGCGTGCAAGCATGGTCTTGCCGACGCCCGGAACATCTTCTATCAGCAGGTGGCCGTTGCAGAGCAGCGCGGTAATCGCCAGGTCGACGGTTTCCGTCTTCCCTTTTATTACACTCTGAACATTGTCCCTTAGCGCCAGCACTTTTTCGTGGGCTTGAGCAAGATCCATCCATTGACCACCTTTCAGATAATTCAATAGTTCAAAAAAAGCCGCTTGCGGCTTCAACATTCATATATGACGTTGCCGCAAACCATCCTTCAAAGCCGGTTGAAGTAATATTCCTACATTTCTGACTATCGACAAGCTTTTACTCAAGGTTAACCGGCTGGGGCGCCGGTTTGAATGAAATATGTCAACTTCCACGCGCGGACCGACTGTTCGCCGCTGATTCATTCATTGGGGCCTGATCCTGTCTTCACACACCCGGCCATACCCCGGACTCCATCTGCGTTTACCTGGAAATATATGGAGCCTGCATTCTTTTCGGCCAGGATATCCACGGCCCCTTTCACCCTGAGTTCGGGTCGGATGTCGAGCAGTGAGAGGAATCCATGGGGCGGCTTCTGGAACTAAACGCGGATATCCTGTGCGAAGGGCACTCCGGGATATACCGCCCCTGCAAAGCCGCGACATACTATATCGAGTCCTGCCTGAACCAGTACTGAATGAAGGGCCATACCCGTATCAGTACAGAAACGTGCGGCCTTTATTGACACACGAAGACAAATCGAATAGTATCCTTCCGTTCACTTCCAGGGTGTAACAGCTACATGTTGAGGCAACTTCCGCGCCAGCCGGCCGATATTGACTAATATATCGATTCGATATAAAATTACGGCAATATATCGATTTGATATAATGCAGGTTGTTATATATCATTTCGATGCAAGTAAAAGGTACAACGTCGGAAGGCCCGATAGATGATCGAGATGGCGATACTGGGCCTCTTGAAAGAGAGGCCGATGCATGGATACGAACTGAAGAAAAGGCTTTCCTACCTGCTCGGTCATTTCTGGACTGTCAGTTACGGTTCTCTTTATCCCGCGCTGAAGAGGCTTGAAAAAGCTAACGCCATTGAACGCGCATACTCGGTGAAAAAGAAAACAAGGAACCGTAACGTCTACCGGATAACCGAACAGGGCACCGGGATGTTTATGAACATGCTTACGGACACCATGACCGATAAATCGCTCGCCGATAACGATAAGTTCGATATAAGGATGGCGTTCTTCCAGTACCTCGAACCGGAAACACGCATCAGGATGCTCGAGAAAAGGCGCCGGCACCTCGAAGACCAGGTAGCGAAAGTAAAAGCGTACCGGCGCACAAGCAGGGAACAGGACTACTACAGATCGGGTTTAATGAGACACAAAGCGGAAATCGCCAGGAGCGATATCCGCTGGCTGGATAAGTTGATAGCGGATGAAAAAGGAAACCTGAATAAGCATAAAGAGTCAAAAGACGAAAACTCGATGGAGGTTGAGTCCGGGCCGGATGAAATTTCGGCGGCGTC
>JAFGMY010000073.1 GCA_016927325.1 Actinomycetota bacterium
CGACTCCTGCTGCGGGTACATCTTCCAGCTTTGCACCTGGGGCGAAATTGAGAAGACCGGGACATGGTCGGCCCACGCATTGGCCGTTCCAGCCACAGAGTAAACGGCCCCCGCCCCCACTGTAGACATGACTACCGCCACATTGCCGGTGGCGCGAGAATAACCATCGGCTATCATTGCACCGGCCGCCTCGTTGCGGGGAACCACCAGTTTGAGGCCGGGGTTTCTTTCAACCGCGTCGAAAAGAGACAGCATTTGCCCTCCCGTCACGCCGATGAAGTGGTCCACACCCTCCTGGGCCAGGGTACCGGCCAGCAAGTCTCCACCGTACATTATCTGCATGCCGATCACCTTTCCTTATTTAAGTTCCGAGTTGAGGATGACGTTAAGGGCGAACTTGATCCGGTTGAACAGGCGCACGTCAATTTTTAATTTCGGAATGCCTATCATCTTTAATGGATTGAGGGCCACCCCGTCGAACTCCGATATCAGGAACCCGATGAAGGACTCCGGGAAGGTATCCGGATCGACGGCCACGTCCAGGATCGCGGGAACACCTGACGCGCGGGCCTCTTTGAATGCAGGCCCTATATCCTCCGCTTTCTCAACTCTTCTGCCATAGCAGCCGAAGCCCCTGGCAATCGCGGCGTAATCGATATTGCCCAGTGCCGAGCCGGTGCGGCGCCCGCCGAATACAACGTCCTGGGCGAATTTGATCATGTTCCAGAAGCCGTCGTTGAAGATAACAATGACGAAATCCATGCCCAGCCGTCGGGCGGTCTCGAGCTCCTGCACGTTATACATGAAGGAGCCGTCCCCCTGGATAAGCACCAGCGGCCTTTCAGGATCGGCGGCCTTTATACCCATGGCAACCGGGATGCCGCAACCCAGCGTTCCAAGTCCTGCCGGAAAAAATGTGCTCCTTGGCAAATGTGGCAGGCTGAACGCGCTTGCCCAGAAAGCGCAGTTTCCGCCGTCGAGAGCGACAAAACTGTCGGGCTCGATCAGTTCTTTGAGTTTCATCGCAAGGTATGCCGGCTGGATCAGGGGCCAATTCACTCTAACCTCTCTTTCGGCCCTCGCCCGCCATCGTTTTTGCGCCTCAAACAGTTGTTCCAGCCATTGTTTGTGCGCGGGGTTTGGTTTCACCTTGCCCGATTCGACCAATTCCAGCATCTGGCGCAGCACCGCCCCGGCGTCTCCAATAATAGAGATCTCGGCGGGGATGTTCAGGCATATATTCACCGGGTCTATGTCAACCTGGATAAAGCGGATATGACTGTTCCACAGCGGGAACTTGCCGAAACCCTCGAAGCCTCCGACCGAGGCCCCTACCACCAGCACACAGTCCGCTTTTTTGATGGCCAGGTGGAACGATTCGCCTCCAACATAACTCGGCCCGCCGATAAAGCAGGGGTTGTCGCCCCGCACCGTTCCTTCACCCATCATCGAGGTGGAGGCCGGGATCTCGAGAAGGCGGACCAGGCGGTCCATCTCGTCCCATGCCTGCGCGTGGTTGACGCCGCCCCCGGACAGGATCAGCGGGCGCTCGGCGGTCAGGAGTACCTTCAGAGCTTTTTCGACGAGCTCCGGGCAACCTTCTATCTCCGAGGGTGCTACTGCCAGTTCTTCCCTTATAGTTTCCTTCAGTTTCCGCAGTTTATCTTCGGACATCTTGGCTTCCGATTCCAGAGCACCCTCGCTAATATCCAGGTGAACGGAACCGGGACAGCCTGAGATAGCCTCCCGGAACGCCTGGCCCACCGCCCTGGGTATCTCCTCGGGCCGCTCGATTACCCTGCCCCATTTGCTGAAGGCTGAGAAGCACTGTCCCTGGGTCTGTCCCGGCAGGCACTCGCTCGAGCTAAGATCGGCCCGTGTGGTAATAATAATCACCGGTATCTTGTCCCCCCAGGCGGTGCCGACTCCCGCCAGTGAGTTCACCGCTTCGGCGGGAGTGGAGGCCAGGATCACCGCGGGGAAGTTTTCGTAAAAGGTATTACCGTAGGCCATGAAGCCGCCGGCTATGTCTCCCGCCGGGGTTATCGCGGTAACCCCATCTTCGCTCTTTAAATACTGAAAGACCGGACCGAGGAGTCCCTCCTCCCCGCCGGTAACGAAGCGGACCCCCGCGCCGGTGAGGGCACAGGCAAGCAAATCGCAACCGGTTACTTTCATCCTCTCACCCCTTTGACAATCCTGATAATAATTCTCGTTACTTCTTGTTCCCTGGCATTAAGATTCATTGCTTCACCGTTGTCGTTCTACCACCAGTTGAGATATGTTCTTACACCCTCCTGCATTATGGAGATCCACAGTTCCCGGCTGGTGCGATGAGTGAAGTCCATCAGATAAGTCTCGGGACACACCGGTACTACGCCCTTGTTTTTCTCCACGGCTTTGACAACCGCCTTAGCTACTTTGTCCGGAGTATAGTTACGCAACTGGTAGGCTCGAACGAACTTGTTCTGCATCTTTTCGGTAGGGTTTCGTTTCGATCTCGACGTAAGCTTTACCGCCCTGGTGATGGGGGTGTCCACCAGGCCCGGGCAGATGCATGAAACCCCTATGCCGTGCAGGGCCGCCTCCGAACGAAGGGTTTCGGAAAAACCCACCACCGCGAACTTGGTGCAGCTGTAGGCGGTCATGACCAGAAGGGGCACCAGGCCCGCACCGGATGCAGTGTTTACTATATGGCTCCAGCCGCCCTGCTCGACCATGCGCGGGTAAAAGTAGTGACAGCCGTTGATTACACCCCAGACGTTGACCCCCATGATCCATTCCCAGTCCTCCAAGCTTGTGTCCTCGAACCTGCCCGCAATCCCGACCCCGGCGTTGTTGTAGAGAACGTCTACACGGCCCATCTTGCGGTAGATATCGTCACACAGGTCCTTGACCTGTTCCGCCTTCGACACGTCCACGATGTAATCGTAGACCTCGGTGCCCGCCGCCTCGAGTTCACTTTTTACTTCGGCGAGCTTCACCCTGTCGATATCGACCGCGGCCACCCGCGCCCCCCGGCGCGCGAACGCCAGAGCCGATTCCCGGCCGATCCCGCTGGCCGCGCCGGTTACGACTGTTGCCTTACCTTTCCAATCCATTTGTTCTCCTTCCACCTCAATGACTTGTATCAGTCAACACCCATGCCTTACGCCACCTGCGTCATCTGGAGGAAACGATCATTTGAAATCGAAAGCAGGCCGCGGCGCGTTCGGTACTTGAACAACATGCCTGATATGCCCGTTTGCCGGTCTGTAGTTCAAAAGGAGAAGGAATCGGAGACATCGAATAGCGCCTTAGCAACCACCACCTGCTCATGAAATGATCCATCGGCAACTCCATGCTATGATTCACACATTGTTTAGCGATTAATTAGTTATTGTGTCACAAGTGACATCTTATATCAGGAACAAACCGGGGTCAAACAAAACATCCGAGTCTGCATTCGTCCATAAAAACCAGGTTTAGCGCCTGTGTGTACAAATGCAGGGATCCCGGGATTCTCGGCCGTAATGGGGGTATACTGGTAAACTGTGGCACCTTGCTAAAACTTATGCGGAACCACACCTTCACAGCGGGAATACCGGCTGACTCCAGGATGACTTATGATATGGCTGCCGGGGGTATCAACGGTCGCGCGGCGACATATGTCACAGGCAACCGCCGGCAGGAAAATAATGGTAGAGCGGGCGATGTACTGGAACGGCCGGGGAGCCGGAACCGATACCACAGGCGGGTACAGCGACGAATGCTGTTGTTGAGGTCCGTGGACCCCTCCCCGGACAAAACCACCCGGCGCCCGTACCGCTTTTCAGCGGAGAGTCCGGCTCTGCAACCGTATATCAGGGGTTTTCAGACGATCGTGTCCAGCCATGCGGGGACATATTGCCATGAGTTTTTGAGCTCTTTCCTCCTGGTTTCAAAGTCGGGAACATGTTGTTCAAGAAGCGACCAGAACTCGGGTGAGTGGTTCTTGTGGACCGTGTGACACAGCTCATGAACAAAGACATAGTCAACAAGTTCCCCGGGCAGGAACAAGAGCTTTGCGTTAAGGCTGATATTGTTATCGCCGGAACAGGTACCCCACCTCGTCTTCTGGAACCGTACCTTGACGGCTTTTATTTTGAAGCCCCGCTCCACAGCGATTTCGTGAATGTGCGGTGTGAAGTGAACTTTAGCCTTCATGATAAGCCACTTTCGCAGCAGAGTTTTAACGGTTTCCAGTGAATGTATTCCCCCGCTTATACTCAGTCGTCCGGCCCCCAGTTCTTTGAGGTCCACGTAAGGAAGATCGTCCGCGCGGTAGTTGATGTCCCATTCCTCGCCTATTCCCTTAAGTGAAATATGTTCGGGCGGCATGTTGCTTTCCGCGGCAAGCAGGTGCTTTCTCTGAGGCTCGACTTTCGTATGAGCCCTTTCTATCCAGGGCCGCTTCTTTTCAACTATCTCCGGCACTTTATCCAGGTTGAATCCCCTGGGGACGACAACAACAAGTCCGTCACGCGGGGACATTTTGAGCAGAACGTGTTTGGCGCGATTACTCTCTCTTATTGTGTAATCTCTATCTTCCACCGGCCTGCGACTCTCCTCTCAAGTTCATTCACAGGTACAAATCGTGCCCGTATTATATATTCACCGGGAAGAAAAGCGGTGGCAGGGGCTGGACAAACATAAAGTGTCTGGCAACAAATGCACTCTCAACTCTTCATTGCTTTTTCCTGAACAAAATTGCCTGATTATCTGTAATATTAACCAGGGCAATGAATCAAAGTATATTTACACGGCTACAATTACGCATTATGGATTTTTGCCTGGATTGTTGACCTTGTGTAGTATAATACGAAGACGAAAACCCATTAATAACTCCAGTACCGGTTAATAAGTGAGAGCCCTTCATTCAAGTGCCGTCTATGGAAGATCCAAGGGTCTTTCTTGATCATGATTCCCGGTAATTCATACCGGAGACCAGCTCCGGACATTAACAATAGTAGTGCTGTTGCTCAAAAGGATAACGCCCGGCACACCGAAAGGAAAGTTGGAGGTCAAAATGGACGACTCGATGCGCCCGCTCAAGGTCCTTGCACGAAGGAAGAACCCGATTCTGCTGGCTAAATACGCCTGGCATCAGTTGGAAACAGTGTTCAAGCTTTCACGACTGCCGCTAATGCCGCGGCTGAACCCGTGGATAAGAGCGGACAAGAATGAAGCGCGCTGGCTGCCGGTAAATAAAGATCTGGAGACCGATTCTTCAATGCCTCTTCCTATCGAGCTTCTTGACCGGTTCTTCGACGAAGCATCACACAGGATGCTCATCGACGCATGTGTTTGCAGGACGATAGAAGGCTGCAGGGATTACCCGAGGGACATCGGGTGTGTTTTCATGGGGGATGGCGCGGCCAAGGGTTACTTTCCGGCGATCGGCCGTGAGATAACACCGGAAGAAGCGAAAGCCCACGCGCGCAAAGCGGTTGACGCAGGGTTGGTCCCGATGGTTGGAAAGATCAGGCTGGATACGACACTCGCTCTGCAGCTGGATAAGTCCGATTTGCTTACCGCCTGCTTCTGCTGTGATTGCTGCTGTGTTACCGGTTACTACAAGCATATACCCGTTGAGACCCTGGATCCCATGATACCGAGGCTGGAGGGTGTGGTCATGGAAGTGACCGACGACTGCAACGGCTGTGGCAAATGCGCCACGAAATGCTATGTCGACGCGATTACCGTCCCGTTTGGAAAGGCTCAGATAAGTGAAATGTGCCGCGCGTGCGGCCGATGTGCTTCTGTTTGCCCGCAAAACGCGATAAAGATAAGGCTTACCGACCCCGAGTTTCTTGATAAGGCTTACGAGAAGATCCGTGCCCACGTGAAGCACACGTAATCCGCTTAGCCGTGAAGGCCAAATGCTTCGCGGAGCCGGGCGCGTACCTCTTCGTTGAGGTCTGATTCCTTTTTGATTACGAAATGATGGGTCCAGTGTCCCGGGCTGGGTTCTACGGCCTCAACGACAAGCTCGTGCTCGATCCTGTGGTTACATGCCATCAGGCCTGGATCGAAACCGAGTCAGAGGGAAAGACAAAAAACATATAGCTTATTAAAAAATTAATAACAGCATAATTCCAAACATCACACTCGTTATAGGTTTTTGGTTAAGTACGACCCTGATGCCAAGGGCTGCTTGAAGATTCTGGTCTGCATGCCACTGCATTATAACATCAATTATCAATAACTTAACAAGAATGACAGTATACAAAGATGACGGAGCGGACCAGTGGTATGAATCAAGGGCGATACGGCCGATTTCGCAAAGACCCGGAAAAGAACGCCTAAACGGGTTTGCATTCAACTCAAAGGCCTGCCGAAAAACACCCGAACCGGAACTTGAAGACCCCCGAAAGCAGCACTGCTTCGATCCTGGTTCCGGGTGACACCGGCGGTGTGAATCCAGCATAAGAGGAACTACGGCAAGGGCGTTCGTGTGTGCGGGTTTGAAGGCGGTGCCGACTGTCCGGCCTGAAAAATATTCCGCAAGGTTCTTGCAGTTCGGAAAAAATCGAGTATCATGCCTATCATACTGCTTGTGTTCATGGAAATTACCCCGGAAGTAATATCCCGAAAGAAAGCGCTGTGCGACGCTGTGAAGAGAAACTGCTGAACGCGCTGAACGGATGACGTCCCGGCTTGCTTGTAAGGAGTGATTAATATATTCGAGTTAATACCTGTAGGTCAAAAATCGATCTCGGACTATTCCGAGTTTGTCGGCGAAGAAGAGATAACAAGGTTGAAAGCGCTTTCTTCCAGGCTGGCGGGAGCGCGGGTGTTAAACCTTTCAAGCACTGCTTTCGGTGGAGGTGTCGCAGAGCTGCTTCACTCGACAGTGCCGCTGATGAGAGACCTTGGCATCGATACTGAATGGCAGGTGGTTGAAGGCGACGAAGAGTTCTTTACAATAACCAAGCTGCTTCACAACTGCCTTCAGGGACTCAACGCGCCCTGGGAGCCGGAAATGGTTGAGGTTTATTTGAAAAAGAACCACCAGTACGCCAGATCGTTTTCAAACGGTTTTGATTACATCGTTGTGCATGACCCTCAGCCTGTCGCCATGTATCCCATCCTTCTTGAAGACGGCCATCCGGGCGGCAAATGGGTCTGGCGTTGTCATATAGATATCAGCGAACCGAAGACAGAGGCCTGGGAGTTCGTGAAAGACTATATAAACGCATATGACGCGGCCATTTTCACATCCAGCGCATATGCACCGACAGACCTCAAGATCCCTGAATCAATCATGGCACCGACGATCGACCCTGTCAGCCCCAAGAACTCGGAGCTCGGCACAGAGGCGGTCGACTTTGTTCTGGCTAATTACGGCGTAGATACCGGAAGGCCGGTGCTTCTGCAGGTGTCAAGGTTTGACCCGTGGAAGGACCCTCTGGGGGTAATCGACGCTTACCGCATAGTGAAAGAAAAGGTTCCCGGGGTACAGCTTGTCTTTATTGCGTCAATGGCCCACGACGATCCCGAAGGCATGCACTACTACAAGGTTACCGCGGAAAAGGCTGAAGGTGATCCCGACATACATCTGTTAACAAATCTCGAGGGCATAGGCAACACCGGGGTCAACGCGTTTCAGCGTGCGGCCGACATAGTCCTCCAGAAATCTCTCAAGGAGGGTTTCGGCCTTACCGTTTCAGAAGCTCTCTGGAAAGGCAGGCCGGTAATTGCCGGGAATGTCGGCGGAATACCACTGCAGATAGATAACGGAGAAAACGGCTATCTCGTGAATTCGGTCGAGGAGTGCGCCGACAGGATATTACAGTTGCTGGACAACCCGGAAATCGGCAAGGAGATGGGCCGGCGGGGCCGCGAGAAAGTAAGAAATAAGTTCTTGACGCCCAGGGAACTGGTTGATTACATCGAGCTCTTTCTCTCGCTGTGAACCACGGAACTCGTCAAAAAATCCACGGCCAATCCGCTTTCCTTATCACTGGATATTGATTAAGGACAAAGGCCTCGATACCAATACTCCGGACAGCATTGAATTATGAGTGCCACAGCTGTTGGTATTAAAGCAACCGGATCTCCTGAAAGTGATAGGATATTAATTAGCACGGATTCGGTGGCAGAATTTGAATAAGGTATTCAAAGGGGAGAGCGATGGATGTCAACTACTTGAGCGAGATTCCGCCGTGGGAGTGGCCAACGGGAACCGCGGAGTTTCTGCTCGGAATTCTCCGGAATAAAGACGCGGAACTATCGGAACGCATGCTGGCGGCGGACGTCGCCGGCAATTATGTTGTGATCAACGATACCCTTGCGGCCGAGCTTCTAAAGATAGTGGCCGATGCCCGGGAATCAAAGGAACTGCGTGCTGTCGCGGCTGTATCTTTCGGGCCGGCTCTCGAGTACTCCTACGTTGAAGGTTTTGATGATCCTGAAGATGCCCTGATAACCGAGGTCGCATTCAAGCGGATACAGAATGTACTCCATGAGCTTTACGAGGATGAAAATGTCCCGAAAGAGGTTCGCAGGAGGATCCTGGAGGGATCGGTGCGCGCACCGCAGGATTGGCACAGGGACGCGGTAAGCGAAGCTTACTCCAGTGAAGACGAAGACTGGGTATTGACCGCCGTTTTCAGCATGGGCTACATAAGCGGTTTTGACGAGCAGGTTATCGAATCGCTTGAGAGCGCGAACCACGAAGTTCAGTACCAGGCGATCAGGGCGGCCGGGGAGTGGCGGATAAAAAACGCATGGCCGCACATCAAAGCCTTGCTGTCGTCGAAAAAGACCGATAGAGGGCTTCTGCTCGCCGCTATTGAAGCATCGGTTGAAGTCAATCCGCTGGAAGCCTCGGGTATCCTCGACCAATACGTATGCTCTGACGACGAAGAGATCTCGGATGCGGCAATGGAGGCGATGAACATGCAGGACACGTCTCCCTGGCTCAATGATATCGAATAATCAGCACTCACGATAATCCGAATACGGAATCCTGCGGCTTTATACCGCCTGTCTCCAAGTTTTTACCGGTAGCAGGTGGTTACCGGCTCGCTGCTTCCCCTGGATATGCGCGCCAGCGCATGAAGGACGGGCTGCATAAGCCGGACCGGGGCGCTCATGGCGCTTTCCCCGCACACCTTCACACACTGGTAGCAGTGAAGACATTTGACCGATTTATTTATCCGGGGGAGATTGTCCAACCTTCCCGAAGGGCAGACCTCGATGCATGCCCCGCAGGAATCGCAGCTTTCTTCCCTGAAGCTTACCGGGGGGAAGATGAAACCTTGAAACTCGGGCCTGAAAGCGGTTGCCTGCATTACCTTGCCGAACAACTGCCGCTGCCGGGCGACCGAATAGTCCATACTCTTTCCGCCGGTGCTTTCAAGAGAAGAGGAGATTGAATCTACCCAGGATTTTATTTCACCGTTGTCCGATTCACCGGGACGCCCTTTACCCAGGGGGTTGCCGCTCTTGAACATCATAGAGTGCTCCGCCACCACGGCGGCAAGCCCGAGCACCTTGAATCCTTTCCGGTCAAGCGCGCCGGCCAGCTGAAAAAGGGAGTCACCTTTTGATACTGTTCCGTAGGTAACGTAGGCGAGCGCGGGTTTTTTATTCGCCGTGGGCATTTTATTCAAGAATGCTGTTACCGGGGACAGCGCGCTTCCCGCATATACGGGACTGCCGACCACAAGCAGAGAAGAGGCGCCTATGGCTTCGTATACTTCTTTTTCCCTGCCCCTGTATTTCGCGAGATTGAACTCCCGAACCGTATAACCTCTTTCCTCGAGCATTGAGCAGATCGCACGTCCGGTTTTTTTCGTCGATCCCGACGGTGAAATAAAGATATGTGCCGCTGTTTTGTTCTGTGCCCCGTTGTTACCAGCCATCTTGTCCCCTCCTGAATCAGCCACCGGTTATTTTCTTCCTGAATTGAAATGACCATGGTTGCCCGTGTGGAACAGGGTGTTCGCCTTTCCGCCTTCCGGAACCATATTACCAGTACGCCCCGCAACAAATATTTGAGGCGGTTGTCATCAGCCGGGAATATGGTCAAATCAAAACCTGTACTATTATATCAAGGGCCATCCGGCTCGTTTCCCGCGCGACGCAAAAAGCGCGGTTTCCCTGTTGGTAATGTTTTCAGCGGCTGGAACCCCTTCAGGTACGCGGAGGAAGCTGTACGGCCGGAACGGCAAAGGCTCTCGAGAGACTTAAGCCGGAAAATCTCCAGGTTTTGTGGAACTATTCTTTTAGAACCGTTGCTTCGATGGCAGCGCGGTGGTAAACACAACCTGAAATCGAAACGAAGGATATCAATGAAGAAGTTCTTCAAGAAAACGTTTATGGTATTTTCAGCATTGGCCCTGGTGCTGGTGCTTGCGGGATTCGGCCTTCTGATGTTGAGCAACGCGAGGTCGTTCCAGTTATTCGGCAAGTTGACTGACAGGGTGGATACCGGCAGGAAGGTCGCTGCGCTCACGTTCGACGACGGCCCGGCCGGCAACACCGGTGAGGTTCTGGATATCCTGCGGGACAAGAACGCAAAGGCCACCTTTTATGTTATCGGGCAATCAGTGGAACTGTATCCGGATCAAACCAGGGCGATAGCGGCACGGGGGCACGAACTGGGAAACCACTCCTATTCGCACAGCCGCCTTATTCTGAAATCTCCATCGCGTGTCGAGCTGGAAATAGAAAAAACAAACGAACTTATAAGAGGCGCCGGGTATGCAGGCGAAATAACTTTCCGTCCTCCCTACGGCAAGAAGCTGGTGGTTCTGCCCTGGTATCTCAGCAGGAACAATATCGAGACGGTAATGTGGGATGTTGAGCCGGACACCGAACACGCCGGAGACGCGGGAGCTATTCTGGATTACACCCTGGAGAAAACGGAACCGGGTTCAATTATCCTGCTTCACCCCTTCGGACCTGAAGGCTCGGCTGACATAAGGGCGCTTCCGGAAATAATCGACGGCTTGCGTGAAGAGGGCTACAGTTTTGTGACAGTCTCTGAATTAAAAAAGATGGATAGCGAGAATTGATTCGGCGGATATTAAACAGCCAATGGCTCTTTCAATAAGCAGCTACAGCGCAGATGGCCTTGGAAAATGTGAAATGACCACGCAACATTACGGGACGGCTCGTTTGGATCGGCGGATTATCTCCTGAAGCTGGAGGAGTTCGTCCTCAAGGATGAAGAAGATCAAACACAGTTGTGCCGAGAGGCTCCATGCTACAGGTTCCAGGCGGTGTCGAACCCGCCCTTGACCGCGTCGTAGATTTTTCCCGGCTTGCGGGCGTCGCCGATGACATAAAGGTTCTTGAAATGAGGTTTAAGTTTTTCGGCCACGGCGTTCTCGCTGCACACTCCGACCGCCAGAACGACCGCATCTACTTTTTCCCTTAACTGCCAGCAGGTCCTTACGTGCTCGAGTGTTATCTCACCGTCGCCGAACCCGACCAGCTTGTAGGAGGTAATGTATTCAGGTTTGTACTCTTTCAAACCGTCCATAACATCCTCGAGGTTCTGGAAGAAGACGCCGGGGCCGATTCTATCCAGCATCTCCACGATCAGCAGGCTGTTGCCGTCCGAGCCGAGTTTCTCCGCGGTCTCCAGGCCGGTGAGGCCCGATCCGATTATTGCCACCCGCTTGCCCTTGAACTTCACGGTACCGTCCAGGACCTCGTTCGCGGTACATACGTTTTCGCGGTCGATGCCCGGGATCTTCGGAACCACAGGCTTCGCACCGGTCGCAACGATTACGGCATATGGATCGAGTGCCCTGATCTCGTCAACGCCCGGTTCACTGTTGAACCGGAACTCAACGCCGCCCCGTTTGCAGGAGGCCGTCAGATCTTCGTAGCACCAGGCCATCTTGTCTTTCTTGGGAGGTGCAGCCGACAACCTCACCTGGCCGCCCGGCGAACTGCTCCTTTCAAAAACAACCACGTTAAAGCCCCTGGCCGAACAAGTTTCAGCGGCCTTCAAGCCGCCCGGTCCCGCACCGATTATCGCAACGGTCCGTTCCCTGCCGTCGACCTTCGGTTCGGAGGTCTCCCGCTCTCTTCCAAGGCGTGGGTTAAGTGAGCAGACGATCGGTTGACCTATTATTCCTTCGGACGCCAGAGACTCGGTGCAGCGAAGGCAGGAAATGCATCGCGTGATCTCACCAGCCCGGTCTTCCGCGGCCTTTTTTACAAAGTAAGGGTCTGCAAGCAGTGCTCTGCCCATCGAAGCGAAATCCTGTGAGCCCTCGGCGATCTGCTCGTCGGCCTGCGCCGGTGTTTTGATGGTGTTGGCCGCAATTACCGGAATGGAAACTGCGTCACTCACCGCCCTGGCCAGGAACTTGCGCCATCCCGGTGGAAAAGAAACAGGCTCTATCGAGTAGTTGGTGTTGTCGTAGGTACCCGAAGACACGTCTATGGCGTCAACACCGGCCTTCTCCAGGCGCCGCGCTATCTCCACCCCTTCCTCGAGCTCGATACCCTGGTGGGTCATCCCTATCATCCTCAGGAACTCATCCACGCCGAGCCTTACCGCGATCGGGAAATCGGTACCGCACTCGCGCCGGATGCCTTCGATTATGTTAAGCGCGAAACGCATGCGGTTATCAAGGCTGCCTCCATACTCGTCTTTCCTGCGGTTGGAGTAACTGCTCATGAACTGCTCGATAAGGTAACCGTGCGCCGCGTGGAGCTCAACCCCGTCGCCACCCGCCTTTTGAACCCGTTTCGCCGCGGAGACGAACTGCTTTTCGAGCTTTTTTATTTCCCCCTTGCGAAGAGCGCGCGTCCTCTGCTTTATCATCTTCATTGGAACATTGGACGGGCCCACAACGGCAGGTCCAAGGAAAGCGAAACTGCCGGCCATGTCCATCATGTCGTCCATTGAAAGGCCGGTCAACTCGAGCATTTTACCCATCATTCCAAACGCTATCGGTAACAGTTTGTAAAAAGGCGGAAAGATCCGGCCGGCAAGCTCTATGCCCGGGCCCATCATCGACATCATACCTATCCCCTCGCGGCCGGGGTGATGGAGCTGCACGAAAACCCTTGTATCAAGTTCGTGGAGGCGCCCGGCCATCTTGCCAAACGGCTCGATATGCCTGTCGCAGACCATCGACAGCTGCCTGGGCGCCGCGGCGCCGTGAGTATTGTTGACACGGGTTGCCTCGGTTATTATGAGGCCTACCCCATCCTTCGCCCTTGCTTCGTAATAGGCCGTCATCTGCTCCGACGGCGTGCCGTCGTAGTTCGCCGTCCCGGAAACCATGGGGGAAAGGACAGCCCGGTTCCTTAACGTCAGCTTGCCGATCCTGCCCTCGCTCAGAAGATGCGGATACATATAAACGCTCCTTGTTTTACAGGTTCCAGGCGGTGTCGAAACCCTCGCGGACGGCGCTGTAGATGCGGCCGATCCTGCGCGCGTCTCCAACCGCATAGACCCGTTCAAGCTCGGACTTGAGCTTGCCGAACAACACGTTCTCGCTGCATACACCGACGGAAAGCACGACCGCGTCGGCTTTCTCGTGAATCTGCCGGCACGATCCCGTGTGCTCCAGGGTAATCTCACCGTCTCCTATCTCAATCAGTCTGAAGGATGTTATATACTCGGGTTTGTGTTTATCAAGCCTGCTCCTGACATCGGCCAGGTTCTGATCGAATGCATCGGGTCCGATCTTGTCCAGCATCTCGATGATCATGATTTCGTTGCCGTCTTCGGCCAGCTTCTCCGCCGTCTCCAGGCCGGTCATTCCGGATCCAATCACCGCAACCCTTTTGCCCTTGAGCTTGACCGCACCTTCCAGAACCTGATTTATGGTGTAAACATTTTTTCCGTTAACACCGGGGATATTGGGAACAATCGGGTTTGCTCCCGTGGCCACTATTACAGCGTATGGGTCCAGCGCCTTGATATCGGCAACCGACGGACTGCTGTTTAACCTGATCTCGACCCCGTCACGCCTGTCGGCCGACTCGAGGTCCTCCAGGCACCAGTCGATCTTGTCCTTCTTTGGCGGAACCTGGGCGATCTTGAGCTGACCACCCATTGCGCCGGAACGTTCGAACAGAACGACTTTAAACCCGCGGATCGCGGCGGTATCCGCCGCTTTCATTCCGGCAGGGCCGCCGCCAATAACGACGACCGTACGCCCGGCGCCGTTGACCCTCGGTTTTGCCGTTTCTCTTTCTCTTCCCAGCTTCGGGTTAACCGAGCACTCCATGATCCCTCCTCTTATGGAGTTCTGGTAAAGCGACTCGATACACCGAAGGCATGAAATGCATCTGGAAATTTCTTCGGGGGCGTCTCTCCCGGCTTTCGCAACCCAGGCGGGGTCGGCAAGGAACTGGCGGCCTGTAGATACGAAATCCTGAGTTCCGTCTGCGAGCTGCTGTTCCGCCTGTCCGGGTGTCCTTATGACGTTTACGGCTATTATCGGTACCGATACGACCTTCTTTACCCCCTCGACAAGGTTCTTGCGCCAGCCGGGTTCAAAAGAGGCCGGCTCCAGCCAGTAGTTGAACGTGTCGTAAGTTCCGGTGGAGACATCGAAAGCGTCGATCATTCCAAGTTGATCAAGCCTTCGGGCTATCTCAACACCTTCCTCGAGCTCTATTCCCTGGTGCGGCATTCCGTAACGGCGGAAAAACTCGTCGACTGTAAGTCTTACTGTTACCGGGAAATCGGGGCCGCACTCCCGCCTTATCCCTTTTATGATATTCACCAGGAAGCGCATCCGGTTGTCGAGATCGCCGCCATACTCGTCTTTCCTCCTGTTTGTAAGGTTGCTCAGGAACTCCTGTATCAGGTACCCGTGGGAGGAGTGGACCTGGACACCGTCGGCACCCGAGAGCTGTACCCGCTTCGCGGCGGCGATGAACTGTTTCTCGAGGCGTTTTATCTCGAAACGCCTGAGCGCCCGCGTCCTCTGGAAATAGTGCTTGCTCGGGACGTTCGATGGCGCGACCACGGCCGGGAAACGTGAAAGCTTTAACGCGGAAACCATGTCTATGTTGAAATCGACCCGTGACATCATCTTGCCCATGATTTCAAAACCGAACTCCATCATTTCGTTGTAGAACGGGTTTGTTCGATTCATGAGTTCGAGGAAAGGCGCCATAAGCGCAAGGATTGATATTGCCTGACGGCCGGGGTGGTGAATCTGGCAGAAAACTTTGGTTCCATGTGCGTGGACGCGGTCGACCATCTTTCCAAAAGGCCCGATCAGCCTGTCGTGGGTCAGGGAGAGCTGTCTCGGCATGAACGCCCCGTAAAAGTTGTTGATGCGGGTGGCCTCGGTGATCAGCAGTCCAAGGCCGTTCTTTGCCCTTTCCTCATAGTACCGGATAAGCTGTTCGGAAGGGGTACCGTCGAAGTTTGCCAGTCCGGATATCATGGGCGCCATAACCGTGCGGTTTCTGATGGTCACGTTGCCGATCTTGCCCTCGCTGAAGAGATGCGGATATTTCATTTCATTCTCCTTTGAACCAGACCGCACCTTCCCCAGTATCCATCATTATGGCACTTGTGACATATTATCCGATAACCGGTTAATTTTAAAGTAAAGCTGGCAACCGGGGATTCGGGAAATTATCGGCTATTGATTGTTCCTTCCAGGTTCCCCTCATTATTTTACTCCGGCGGGAACTCTTTCTTTTTCCGCTGTTTCCACAGCCACTGAAAGTATACGGGGAGCCCTATGGGGATCGGCATAAACCAGGTAAGGGCTCGGAACAACAGTACGCCCGCAACGGCTTCGGGGCGTGGTGCGCCTGCGGCTATCAGCATGCCGGTAAAGGAGGCTTCGGCTATACCTATTGCTCCCGAAGTGACGGGAACGGCGGTTACGAGGCGTGCGAAAGCGAATACGCCGAAGATTACCACCCAGGATACGGCGTATTTTCCGGAATCGGCAACACCCGAGAACCGGAGCGTGAGCAGAAATACCCAGAACATGCTTATCTGGTAAAGGGTGGCCAGAAGTGAGAGTATGGCCCACCGGTGGCCTGTTACGTTTACTATTTCGTCACGGAACCGGGAAAGAGATTCGCCCCAGTGGGTAACCGGCTCCTTCTTGAAGAACTTCCCAAACCAGGAGACCGCACGGCCGGCGGCGTTGCCAAGACGAAGTGCCATGGACCGTTTCCAGAGGGCAAGGCAGATCAGCGCGATTGATACGACGAGGAGGCCGAGGCCGACAAGGGCTATTGTGAGCATGGTCAAGGTCTGGTGCCCCGTTATCAACAGGAACAGCAGGGCCACCGCCGGCATGGCGAATTTCGCAAGGGAGTTCCAGATCATTGAGATGCTGAGCATCAGGGAATAATCGGAAACCCCGAAACCATAGGAATGGATTATCGGGTAGCCCAACCCCACCGACCAGGCTCCTCCCAGAGGAAGAGTGCTTGCGATAAGGTTTTGCGAAAGAAGAAGCTGGGCAGCCTGCCGGTTCTTAAGACCCGGAAGTGAGGCCTGGTTGACGGTCCAGGCTAAGGCCAGGTTGAGCAGCGAAGCGGCAATGAGAATAACAACCTGACCGAAGTTTAATTGTTTGAGCGTGTCGAAGACATCGTGGTAGCTCGCGAATTTCGGAAGCAGGTAAGCGAAGACGACCACCACGATTACCAGGGTCAGTACCCCCATTATGATGTTTTTCTTCAGACCGGGCCTGCTTGAAAAAGCCCGGGGCTTTTCGCCGGGATTATCGTCGGTTATATCCAAACTCGTTCGACTTTCTGCAGCTTGCCGTTTGCCGTCACTTGATTTGCGTCGCCCCCGTACGGGGTGAGTCTGAAGACGCCATGATCGGCTCCTTTAAGAGTACTTCAGCATTTACCATCGAAAACCATTGGGGCGGCCGGTCCCATGTGGTGCACCGTAACCGGTTGTCAGGGGAATTCAAGGTACCGTTGACTGTGGACCTTGCTCCTTGAGGGTTCCGGCGACAGCCCTGGCCCATGCCTCAATAGCGTCCCAGTCGCGAAAGTCCCCAGAGGGTGCTTTTACTTTCTTAATTACAAACTTTTCGAAACCGCTGATCTTCTGATCGTCGATAGCGCCGTTGAAAAGTGCTGTATCGAGGGGTTTGATATGATCGATCACGCCCTCAAGCGCTTTCGGCGACCGCCAGCCTTCCGTCAGTTCCAGCGGGTCCCCTTTTCCGGTGGGTCCGCTTGAGAACAGCCAGACCGGGATTTCCGCTAAAGAGTCCTGATTGCTCTTTACAAACCTGGATGCCGGCTTTCGCCATCTGCCGTAATAAACACCGCTTCCTATCACCGCGGCCGAGTACCCTTCGGGTTTGCCAGCCTGATCGGCCGGTTTGATATCCGCCTCCAGGCCCTCAGCGGTAAGTACATCGCCGATCTTCTGGGCAATTTCAGCAGTTGCCCCGTACTTTGAACCATATGCCACGATTACTTTAGCGCTCATTTGACGCCCCCTTTTCATTCCCTTGAATTCAGCGCTTTTTTATCGGAACCAACCGTGCCGCTTCTATTAAATGCGACTCATTAATGGTCATTATAAAACGTGAAACCGTTAACTGCTGTAGCCGCGGCAACGCCGACTATTTTATACTAGAATTACCAGGATCGTTTCTTCCGGAAAGCCATGACGCGCTTCCCACTGATATCCTGAAGACCTTCTCGATGCGGAACATGTATTGCTTTTATCGCTAACCAAGTCAGGCATATATCAGCATCACCGCACCTCGGGAATCTTCAGAATATAGCATGAGGGAGATCTTTGTCATGGAATCGGCAGGGGAAACGGTGGCGGGGACATATTCAAACCGCATATTCCGGCGATTCCGGACACCTTTATTAAGGATCAGCAATGATACCCGGATATCCAGGCTGGATCCGGCACCGTCAGTTTTGTGTGAAATGGAATTAAAGCCCAAATGTCCAATATTCACAGGAAATTCAATCAAATTATTGACCTACAGTTTTCTTCACCTGGCGATGGATGCGCTCAGGTGACACTCCTGTTTTCAGCAAAAATAGTTGGCTTGATTTCCGTCAGTCATAATGGCGGGCGTATACTATTCTCATATACTGATCCCTGTAACAAACCCGATCAGGCTGCCGTGTTCCCGGGGTTCAGCAGATTGGGTTCTTTCATCAGTGATTGGTCCGTCAGATGGAGAAAGGGGCCGGTTTAGTATATGATAAGCGGCTTTATACACGACGGAAAAGTTACGGCTCACGATGTTGAGGTGCTTGAAGACAAGCTCCTTTTCGACCGTACGCCGGTGCGCGACCGTTTCGTGAAATTTTTCGTACTGCTTTTCCTTGCCGGTGTGATCGCCACGTACGGAGTGGTAAGCGATTCGGTTGCCACGATAATCGGTGCAATGATAGTCGCACCGCTGATGACACCGATTATGGCGGTATCCCTGAGTTCGCTTTCCGGCGACGGCAAAAACATCGCGATTTCGACGGGCCTGGTGGCTGCCGGTGCCGTGTTTACGGTTTTTCTTGCCTGGGGACTCGCCGCTGTTCTTCCGGGGATGGTGCAGGTCGCCGGAAACACAAGTATCGCCTCGCGCACTTCACCCCGGGTTATAGACCTGATAGTAGCGCTTGCGGCAGGTGCGGCGGGCGCTTTCGCGACAAGCCGCGAAGACGTCTCCGACGCCCTTCCCGGGGTCGCGATCGCGGTCTCCCTGGTGCCGCCGCTTTCGGTGGTCGGGGTATGCCTTTCCGCCGGCGAAGCAGGAGATGCGACAGGGGCGCTTGTTCTTTTTCTTACCAACTTCCTGGCGATTGTAGCCGCGGGGTTGCTGGTGTTCGCGATCATGGGTTACGGCGGGGCGTCTCTTAGCAGGAAGAACCAGAAGATGAAAAGATGGGCGCACGTTACGGTTGTAGCGGCTATCCTGATGATTTGTGTACCTCTGGGTGTTACAAGCTACCGTACGGCACTAAGCCGGGTGCTTGTCCAGAAAACGCAGAGCGCCGCGGAGGAGTGGCTCAAGGGCACCGATTATGATGTTATCAATGTGGAGGCTGATGTCCGGGATGTAAACATGGTGATCGCAGGCGACGGGGAACTTCCCGGGCTGGATGTCCTTCTTTCCGGCCTGGGAGAGAAGACAAGCCTGAAAGTAAACCTCAGTGTAAGGGTGGTTCCGGAGCGAACGCTGAAAGGCACCACCGATTAGAGGGGAGTCTTATCGGAAGAACGTTAATTTGACTTAGTGGTACCAGTAATATATATTGCAGGATATTAACAGGCGGGAAGAACCCGCCGCGGAAGTAAAGTTTTATTTTATTTGAAATAACGGTCACGAAGGCCGAGGGCCTTGGTGGCTTTTTTTTATTTTTCTATGAAGCCTTTGCGCGGGAAACGGATGGTTTTTCCGATGCAGGCCCTTTCAACTGTTTGTTGTCGACGGGAATGTGTATGAGAATGAAAGGGGTTATTCGATGAAGAAGAGCACGGTATCCCTGGTTGCTTTGTTGGCTTTGATCGCGGTTCTGACGGCTGTTCTGGCTGGTTGCGGAAGCGGTTCCGGCGCGAAATCCGGAAAAACAGAAGAAGCCGGACTGGTCGATCTTGCGGGGCGTTCTCTTGAGATCGACACACCGGCGCACAGTGTGGTCGCTATAGGCCCGGGTGCTCTTCGCCTTGTCTGTTACACGGGTGACACTTCAAAGGTCGTCGGCATAGAAAACATGGAGAAGCAGTGGGCGACGGGCCGCCCGTACATTATCGCTAATCCTGAACTCCTGGAGCTTCCCGTGATCGGTGAGGGCGGTCCCGATTCGGCGCCGGACCCCGAGATGCTGATGGCGGTGGACCCCGATGTAATATTTGTGGCATACCTTGCAGATAAGACCAAGGCGGACGAACTCCAGTCAAAGACGGGGATTCCCGTGGTTGTTCTGAGTTACGGCGATCTGGGGACTTTCGACGACGCACTGATGCAGTCTATCGAACTGGTTGGAGAAGTAACCGGAAGCATCAAGCGTGCTGACGAAGTCGTGGATTACCTCAACGAGTGCCGTGACGACTTGATCGAAAGGACCGAAAACATCTCTGGTGCCGATAAACCGGCCGTCTACGCGGGGGGCCTGGGGATGAAAGGCACCCACGGGATCGAAAGCACGTCCGGTGAGTTTCCTCCGTTTACCGCCATCAACGCGAATAACGTGGTCGATGAGACCGGGAAGAGCGGAAGCGTGATGATCGACAAGGAGAAGCTGCTTGAATGGGACCCTGATTTTATCTTCGTTGACGAATCCGGCCTGGCAATGGTCAAAGAGGACTACGCCGCCAACCCGGGCCTTTACAGTTCGCTGAAAGCGGTCAAGGACGGCTCGCTTTACGGGTATCTACCGTACAACTACTACACCACCAACGTTGGAACGGCCGTTGCCGACGCGTATTTCATGGGGAAGACGATCTACCCGGATGCTTTCAAAGATATCAAACCCGCCGGGAAGGCTGACGAGATCTACGAGTTTCTGCTCGGCGAACCCATGTACGACCGGATGGCCAAAGACTTTGGTGGTTTTAAAGAGTTGGACCTTTCAGCGGAGCAGTAATCAATCAAGGGCAGCGAGAGGTTGAAGTACCGTGTCATGTGAGCATGAGAATCTCCAGGGCGCCGGCACCCGCGAGTCGGCGCTCCAAAGGTACCATGGCTATACGCAGAAGAAAGTGCTGGTGATCACAGGCATTGCCGCTGCCACACTGCTGCTGGGCGTTATTTCCATGGGTCTGGGCTCGGTAAACATTTCACCCCTGGACGTACTTAAAGCACTTGTCGGGCAAGCCGATCAGCGCACCGCCCAGATTGTGATTAATATAAGGCTGATCAGAGTAATTGCGGCTATGGTCGCGGGAATCGGCCTTGGCGTGTCCGGATGTATTATGCAGGGGGTGCTCCTTAATCCGCTTGCTTCTGATTTTACCCTGGGCATTTCGCAGGGCGCGGCGTTCGGCGCGGCGGTGGCAATTGTTGCGGCCGGCGCCGGGAGCGTTCAAAGTACAGGCGCCGACGCAGTAATAATCAACAATCCATACACTGTTACAGCCGCCGCTTTCATAGGGGCTTTTTCAGCGACGCTGGGGATACTTCTGCTTGCCAGGTTCAAAGGGATAGACCCCGAGGCCATGATACTCGCCGGTATAGCTTTCGGCTTTCTTTTTCAGGCCTGTACGGTTATCGTGCAGTATTTCGCGAACGACGTCCAGGTCGCGTCAATCGTATTCTGGACCTTTGGTGATATCGGCAGGGCGTCCTGGCAGGAGCTTGCGTTCATGGCCCTGTTGATACTGCCGGTATCGGTATTTTTCATGTTCAACCGCTGGAACTACAACACCCTGGAAAGCGGCGACGATATAGCCGGTAGCCTCGGCGTGAATGTTTCCAGGACCAGGGCGATCGGTATGTTTCTTGCCGCGCTGGTCAGCTCGGTGACGGTCGCGTTTCTGGGCATTGTCGCTTTCATTGGTCTGGTGAGCCCTCATGTAATGAGGAGAGTGATCGGAGGAGATTACCGCTACCTCATCCCCGGCTCCTGTGTTATGGGGGCCCTGCTGCTTCTCGCGGCGGACACTGTAAGCAGAACGATAATAGCTCCGATAGTGCTGCCGGTCGGGGCGATAACCTCGTTCCTCGGCGCGCCGCTCTTCATTTATTTGCTGGTTAAAGGCTACAGGAGGACATGATGTTTTCAGTAAACGGAATTACTTTCAGCTACAACTGCAAACCGGTGTTGAAGGATGTGAGTTTCAGCATTGGTGAAGGTGAGATGTGTTCTATCCTGGGCAACAACGGGGCCGGCAAGAGCACTTTGCTTAAGTGTCTCCTTGGGATACTCGCACCGCGTGAAGGGGCGGTCCTTTTAGATGAGAAGGATTTTTCGCGTTTCAGCCGTATGGAAAAGGCCTGCTGTGTCAGCTATGTAGCGCAGAGGGAAAAGGAAAACCCGCGGCTCAACGTATTTGACGCGGTGCTTATGGGAAGAAGGCCGCATATAAACTGGGCGGCGTCCGAGAAGGACCTGGAAGTGGTGAGCGAGGTTCTCGAAGCCCTTTCCCTGGGAAACCTCTCGATGCGTTACCTGGATGAGCTGAGCGGCGGTGAGCTGCAGAAGGTCGTCATAACCAGGGCCCTTGCCCAGGAGCCCAGGATTATGCTGCTCGACGAACCGACCAGCAATCTGGACCTCAAGAACCAGATGGATGTGATGCGGACCGTTGATACGGCCGTGAGGGAAAGAGGTATTTCCGCGCTGATGGCAATACACGACGTCAACCTTGCGCTCCGTTTCTCCGATAAGTTTATGCTCTTGAAAGATGGTGTAATGCTGGACTGCGGCGGCCCGGAGGTAATTACGAAGTCAAACATGGAAGAGGTTTATGGGGTCAGGGTGGCGATTGAGGTGAGGGAAAACCGTAAGATAGTCATCCCCCTTGAAGCGGCGTGACCGTTAACCGGTGATTGAGTTATTAAAATTAGCCCGGCGACAGGTATTTAGAACAAAAGGAGAGTCATAAAATGGAAGTCAGGCCGGATCAATTCAAGATAATGCTTACAATGCCGGTAACGGTTATAACGACGGTCAATTCCGAAGGCAGTTCAAACGCGGCGCCTTACGGCTGCGTAATGCCGATACTGAGGCCGCTTGATCTGATAGCAGTAGCGTCGGCGCTGCCGCGCGATACACTCAGAAATATCAGGGACAACGGGCAGTTTGTGGTCAATGTGATGGGGAAGCCGGGTTTCGAGAGTGCCATGAGGACGGCAAAGAACTACCCTCCCGAAGTGAGCGAACTCGAGGCGGAGGGAATCGAGACAATACCTTCAAAAAAGGTAGACCCTCCAAGGATAAGCGAGGCGATCGGGTGGATAGAGGCTGTGCTGGACCAGGAGGTGACAGGGGATAACTATGCACTGACGATCGGCCGGGTCCTTTGCGCCGAGCTCAACGACATGTACTTGAAAGGCAAACATCTTACCGAACCGCCTGCTGTTCTGCTCAACCCCGATTACAGGATTGTGGGCGATAGCATTGGAGACGCCCGCAGGACTATGAAGCTCTTCCTCGGCGATTCAAAGAAGCTGTCCTGAAATGTAGCCTGGTATTTTCCAAATACTCTTAAAGCTGCAGCTGCCGCAGGCAACAAGCTGATTAATAATCATTACTCCAGTGCTTCAAAGTATTTCGGCGGGCAGTATTTCTTCAGGAGACTTTGAGCGGTGCCGGACAGGATGTTCCTGCAAGCCTCTTCCGGGAACTTAAAGCTCCGGAAATCTTCGTAGATCATGGCAGGCGAGCCCATACCCGCGGGGTGATCGGTCCCGAACATTATCCGGCCACTGAACCCTTCGACCAGCCTGTAAAAGTAGTCAAGTTTATCTTTCAGTCCCGGTATTTCGAATCTTCCCGGGCGGAGCCATCCTGGCGGTCCGGTCAACCATCGCACGGCGCTGACAACGTTGGTAAGGTCCAGATAGATCTGCGGGTACTCTTTCATCAACTCGTATGCAGTATCGAAATCCGGAATAAGAGCATGGACCAGAATGACGGGCATGCCCGGAAACTCCTCCAGAACGCGCTTAAGGTAGTCAATGTCAGTTGTCCTGTCATAGAAACGATCGAACCCGGTGTGCACGAAGAGCGGCCTGCCGAGTTCGTTCAATATTTTGAAAACAGGCCGAAATTCAGGAGAGAAAAGATTAAAGCCTTGAACATGGGGATGGACCTTGATCCCCGCAAGCTCCATTTTTACTAGGCAGTCGTCAATGATTTTCATTTTATCGGGGTTTGCGGGGTGGAAAGAACCAAATGGAATCAGGCACCGGTACTCACCGCAAATCTCTCTGTTGAACATGTTCAGGCTTTCGGTCTCATCTTCCCGAAGAGGGAAAACAAAGTTGAACGCGGCCCGAACACCGCATTCACGCAGTTCGGATACCATCTGATCAGCGGAACAATCTTCATCTGACGGATGGTACCCGAAAATATTCTTTACCCACCTGACAAGGCCCGCCGATCTATCGGGAGGAAGAATATGAAGGTGTGAGTCAATTAGATAACGTAACCTTTTGTGTGTAAAAACAAATTGTAAGATGGCCATACCTCCCCGATACTGTTTTTTGAGCAAAAAAAGCAGATACA
>JAFGMY010000074.1 GCA_016927325.1 Actinomycetota bacterium
GTCGATGTACGCTCCGCGATCGGTTCTGAATTGGACGTCTCTGTCTCCATCTGGAGCGACAACGGCGTGCTGGTCGAACGCCCGATGTACTTCTCCGGAGGCGACCGCAGGTGGCCGGGAGGAACCAATGTAATGGGCCTGTAAACAGATATCGACATATTTAAAGGAAGCAGCGGGTGTCATCAAATGGCACCCGCTTTTTATTATATGCCGCCTAATGAACAGCTAGCTTAATCTTTAATTGATGGGGTCTTTCTTATGGAGGTTTAAATGTCTTGTGAGGCACTTCTCTGTGGATTCCACCTGCTCGCTAATTATATATAAGCACAAATGTGATGTATTGTCAAGTATTGACTATTACTGTTAACTTGTGTTATTTATTATAATGGCGCGCCGCAAGAAGCGCGTCGATACATCGGGACAATGAAAGATTTAAGAAATGAAAGGAACAGGAATGAACAATAGTGGACCAAGCAGCACCGCGCAGGCAACAGCCCTTTATAGAGCGATTGAATCCTTGAGGCCTGAAAAAGAGCGCGTTTGTTCAGACCCGATGGCCCGGCGGTTTCTGCAGGGACCAGTCAAGCTGGCGGCCGGAAGCAGGTTTCTTAGCGGAAAGATTCTGGAAAAGTTTGAAAAACAGGGACTAAGCACGGCATATGGATTTCCGGTCGCCCGCACACCGGTGATCGATGACTTCCTTTTTGAAAGTCTAAATCAGGGAGCGGAGCAATTGGTGATCATGGGCGCCGGTTTTGACTCAAGGGCTTACCGTTTTAAAGAGCTGGCAGATAATATAAAAGTCTTTGAGATCGACGATCCTCCAACACAATCTGTTAAAACGGCAAAGATCAACAAAATCCTGGGCTCGGCACCTCCGCATGTTTCTTATATTCCCCTGAGACTTGGCGAGGACAATCTCTCGAAAAGTCTCCTGAAAAGCGGTTACGGGCCGAACATAAAAACCGTTTTCATCTGTGAAGGTGTAACAATGTACATGACCCCTGAAGCCGTCGATGAGATGTTCATATTCATGAAAGACGAAAGCGGCCCCGGTAGCAGGGTGGTGTTCGACTATGCATTCGATGCTGCGGTAAAAGGAACCGGCGACAGTGAAGAAGCTCTCAAATGGCTTGCCTTTCTGAAAAACCTCGGCGAGCCTCCCCTTTTCGGTATTGACGAAGGTGGAGCAGGTGAGTTCCTGAGCGAAAAGGCCTTTGAACTAATAGAGAACCTATGCGGAACCGAACTTGAAGAACGTTATTTCAAAGCAAAGGGCAGGGACCAGAAAGTATCGTCTTTCCTGGCAATCGCCACCGCACAAAAGATCTGATTCGACATTTGTGTAGCTTGAAGCGCTTACGAGCGGCACTATATACTTCACATAGCGTCAAACCAAAGGGGGACTCCAATGGACACTACCGATAGAAGCTTGATTAACCAATCTGTTGATCTGAACGAACGGATTGGATCAATCACTGCGGGACAACTCGACATGGCAAGGATGATCTTCGCAGGATGCACGAGTATAATATCAGCCGTAATTATGACCTTTTTCATTCAATACATCTTTCCTTTTACCTACATGAGATGGCGGACTCTTTTTTCGAGTCGAATGGGGTGGCTCGGAATGGGTCTTGTAGGTGGCGCTTTTTGCTTCCTGGCTGTCATTCTCGGTATCTTGGTTTGCATTCTTCTATACCGTGCCAAGACACTTGACCCTGACTATTACCTGCTTTTCGGCAAACCAATCTATGGATTTGAAGGTTGGAGCCACGAGGAAAAAGGCAACAAGCTGTTGGAACTTGGCCAAAGGCAGAAACATTTAAGAAAGATCTCCGCTGTTATCCTCTGGGTGCAGGTATCTTTTCTCGTGATGGGAGGAGGACTATCGATATTCGTTTTGCGTTACTATTGGACAATATATGGCGTCGTATATAAAAATCGATAGTGGTTTCCATAAATTTAAAGAGTATGTTGTCTCTTTCCAAGTCCTTAAAAAATTGAGACTATTTACGAGTGGATTTTCGGACCATCTTTGAAATTACGCGCATCAGGGATCCGGGAATCAGCCGGGAAACAAAGACAATCAACCGGTATCGCTTTCCCGGGACAAAGATCGTCTTTTTCCTCTTCAAAGCCTTAAGTGACGCATCAACCACCATCTCTGGTCTCATCCAGAGGAAGCCGGGAATGGAAGACATTTTCTCGCCCATGTTTTCATGAAAGGCGGTGCGGACAAAGCCGGGGCAGAGAACCTGTACTTTTATTCCTTTGCCCGCAACCTCCTGCTGCAGCCCGTCGGAGAAGTTGACCAGAAAAGCCTTCGAGCCGCCGTAGGTCTTGCTGCCGCCCGGCCACGCAAGAAGCCCTACTATCGAGGCAACGTTGATTATGGCACCTCTGCCGGCTGCGATCATTCCGGGAAGCGCGGCGTGGGTGAGCCTCACTGAGGCAACATCATGCACCATTATCATGTCCACCTGGCGGTCAATATCCGACTTCGCAAACTTGCCTCGAAGGGCAAACCCGGCGTTGTTTACCAGCATCGACAGGGGCTCCATCTCCCGCACCTTTGACGCGAGCTTCTTTATCTCGTCCTCACTGGCAAGATCGACTACGATGGTGTCTACACTGATGCCCTGCTTTTCGGCAAGCTCCTGTGCAAGACTTTCAAGCAGTTCTCCCCTTCTCGCAACAAGCATAAGGTCGTAGCCTTCGGCTGCCAGCCTCCGTGCGTACGCCTCCCCTATGCCGCTTGTCGCCCCGGTCACCAGCGCTACTCCCCGTTTCTCCTGGTTCATGTTTGTGCCTCACTTCTTGTGCGTAGTTCTTGAAAAATGTCACTCTTTACCTCTTTCCATGATGCCGCCGAGAAAGAGGTCGGGTACCTGCTCAATGAACCTGTTGATCTCCTCATCAAGGTCAGCTACATTGCCCATCAGCGCTTTTTCAATAATGAAATACCCTGCCATGCCCATAAGCGTCTGGGTTGCCGTGTCAAGGTCAACAGACGGCCTGAGCAGTCCTTTCTCCTGCCAACTGGCAAGACAGTCCCGGATAAACACCGTCCCGGGATTAAGCATCTTTTCAAGGAACGGGCTGGCCTCATCCTTGTTCCTGAGCGCTTCAGAAACCACCAGCCTGAGGAAATCGACGTTTACTTTCAGATATGCCAGCATCCCCTGGAGGATAAACCTGAGAGCGGTCCTCGGCTCGAGTTCGGGGATAAGCGTGGAAATTGAATCAAGGGCCTCAAAAGGCTGCGAATGGGCCTGTACTACCGCGTCGAAAATCTCTTCCTTGTTCTCGAAGTAGCGGTATAGCGCTCCGCCTGTGATTCCCATGCGCTTGGCTATCTCTACAACGGTTGCACCCTCCAGTCCCTTTTCCGCGAATACCTCGAGGGCCACCTGCAGTATTCTCTGCCGCGTGGACAACTGCTCGTCGTCTGCAATCTGTTCTCGATCGGAACTCCCCGTTTCAGCCATTTTCTTAACCCCTTAGGACATCAGCTTTTTAAGGCTGATACGAATTACTACGCCAACCATATCAAAAACTCTTCCCAGATTGTAACATTTATGAATTGCATATTGACATAACTATTACATTAGGTAATAATGTTGTTACTATTAATAATTAAATCATTGCTTGTAATAATGATTGTATTTTAAGTCCGGGTGAATGTAAACCACTAAAGGTTGTCCGCCCCGGGTTTCTTATATGAAAAGCGGAATCCTTGAAGCAGGGAGTTTGAGATGGACTACGATGCAATTGTAATCGGTGCCGGTTCTGGGGGTCTTTCGGCGGGAGGGATCCTCGCCTCTCGTGGCCTTAAAACCCTGATCATCGAGAAATCAAACAATGTTGGCGGCTGCGCCTCCTCTTTCGCAGCGGATGGTTACCAGTTTGATGTCGGTGCCTGCATTATCGAGGTGCCCTGGGTTCACGACTGGTTCTATGAAAGGACGGGCAGAAGAAGGGAAGACTACGTAAGGTTCATCAGGAACGACCCCTTATATGAGCTGGTCGATATGATGGACGGAAACAGGTACCTTATGCCCGCCTCGTTCGAGGGTGTAGCCGGGTTGATCTCAAGGTTCAGCCCGCGTGATGCGGAGTCTTTTCTGAAGTTCTGCAGAAAACAGGGCGCCGTTATGGACCGTTTCAGCGAAGTAATGATGCAGACACCGCAAGGCCGGATAAGGGACATGCTCAGGTTATTCACGAAGTATCCCCGTATCCTGGGCAGCATGAAATACATCATGAGCCCATACTCAAAGCTTATGGAAGACCTTTTCGAACATCCATTTACTCGGAGGCTGCTTGGCACACCGGCGGTTATCGGCGGCCTGCCGCCCTCCCTGCAGAGCGGTTTCATGTTCTGGCAGTGCTACGCGGAACATGTTGGGATGTACTACCCGGAGGGAGGAATGGGAGCGGTGCCAAGGGGAATGGCAATAGTGTTCGGTGAGTTCGGCGGTGAGTTGATGATGGAATCGGAAGTCAAACGCGTCATCGTGAAAAAGGGAAAGGTAAAGGGTGTCGTATTAACCGATGGAACAATCATCACCGCGAAAGTAATCGTCAGCAACGCTAACTCAAAGACGCTGTATGAGCGGATGATCGGTGAACCGGACGTACCGAAAGCGGTTATCAAAGGCCTGAAAAGCTATGAGTTCTCCCCTTCCTGCGCGGTCGGTTATCTTGGGCTTGACTACAAGATAGACTTGAAGGCCCAGCACATGATGGTGCTTGCCGATTCGAGACTGCTGGAACTGTTCTGGTCGAAAATGTTCGATGAGGGGATCGCGCTGGGTGAATCGGTCGGCCTGATCTCCAGCCCGACCTTTGTCGATCCGACTCTCGCCCCCGCAGGGCACTCGGTACTCACATTCATAACAATGGCTCCGAGACACCTGAAGGGGGGGCGCTGGAACGATATCAAATGGGACTACCTGGAAAAGGGCATCAACATGGTCGACAATCTTTATCTTCCGGGAATCAAAGACCACGTAACCTTCAAGACCATTGCCACACCGGAAGATTTCGAGAACAGAATAAACCTGCTGAACGGCAGTATATACGCGTATTCGATGTCGATAATGAGCCAGATGCTGTTCCGCCCCAGCAACCGCTCACGGTGCATCAAAGGCCTCTACCTGTGCGGTGCCAGCACCCATATGGGTTCAGTTCCGGGTGCGGTGGCAAGCGGAATAATGACCGCCGACCTGGCCCTGAACGAACTGGAGAAGGTGGTGTGAGATGAAACGAATCATATCAAACACGCTGAGTATTGCTTTTGCCCTTCTCGGCATCGCACTGGTCGCCGGCGGGTTTATGGGTTTCAGGCTCGGGATTGACCAGAACAGGGCTGTTGTCACTTACGGTTTCCTGGTAGGAAACTGGTTCATGCTGGCTTGCGCCGTCCTTTTCCCGTTTGCCGCCGACCGTGAGTACAGAAAGATAAAGAGAAGGCTGCTTCTGCTTCTCTCTCTACTCAGCATTTTGTATTTTATCTACTTCGGTGTCATGTGGACCCTGCTGGGTGAAACGGGGATGCAGGTATCGATTACCATCCTGTTTATGCTGCTCGGTATCGCGGTCCTGTTCCTTGCGGCAGTTGATTACATCATGGGAAAAGAGGCCTACAGGCCCATGACGATAGATTTTTTTAAGCAACTTCCATATGCATATTTTCGTTATAGAACTTAGGAGGTTGAAATGGAAAACCAAAAACACGGAGACATTCCGCCCGGGATTCTCTCCATGGCGGCAGGTGGTGTTGATGAGGACCTGATTCTGGGAATAGCCCGTTCAAACCCGGATTTCGTACTGGCGGTCCTGAAATCCATGAACCCCACGGAAATCATCAATGTCATAAACACCAACAGGGAGTTTTTCGTGAAAATCGCACGCGAGATGCCCCCTGAAATGCTTGGGCGGCTGATCAGGCAACAACCCGATCTGGTTGCCTCAATGGTGGAGAATATGGGCCCTGAGTTCCTGCTGGAAATAATGGGCAACAATCAATAGGAATCCATGTTTCCAGTAAACAGCTTGGGCGGCAGGAAACGGGCGGGACCTGTCAGACATTCGGTTTGCGGGTCACAAGGTAGATTACAGAGCCTACCCATGCGAGCAACAGGAGGACTATCGCTATCAACCACTGCCGCGAGTTGAGCTTGAGGTAAACCGCGAACTTGACCGTGGCGAAAAGGAAGAGCACCACCGAGGCGATCGAGAGTATCCAAGCCAGAGTTGAGTTCAATGTTATCAAGGCGGAAAGCACGGAAGTCCCGAACGCGAAGATCGAGGCCACCACCACCAGGACGGAATAGATCCAGAGTTCCCTCTTATACGCTTTATCATCCATCGCTCCTCCATTCGCGTTAGAGTCTATTCATAAATGCAAATTGTTCGTTTACTACCAGTTCATTCCCGTGGCGCCAAAACCCTTCATCGGACTATCAACGAAATACGATCGTTGTCATAAATGAGGTTTGTTTAGTGCCCGTGACACAGGAATCCGATTATCGTGCGATCATGTATTATATTTACCAGAAACAACACCGACTGTTATTGCGCTTCATATACCAGGTAAAAACACGGAGCAGCTGTTTATGAAAGAGGGAAGATCGAGCTGGACCGCCCAGAGCGTAGCTCTTGTTCGCGCTCTGGAGTCAATCAGGCCGGATAGCGTTCGCTTATTTGACGATCCGATATCGGTTTCATTTCTCGACCCGTGGTTCCGCGCCCCCTTCTGGAACAGTGCCGGTGCCCGGATGCTTCAATACTTCTCTGCTGCAGGTCCGGGTTCTAACATGTATTACGCGGTAACCGCCAGGACCAGATACATTGACGACCACCTTTTACAGTTTGTAAATAAAGGCGGCCTGCAACTGGTCATTCTCGGTGCGGGTTTCGACGCGAGGCCTTACAGGTTTGAAAAGCTTCTGTCCGGCGTCAGGGTCTTCGAGGTCGATTTTCCCGCCACTCAGCAGTCAAAGATTAGAAGGCTCGAGAAAGCCATCGGAAATCCGTCGGACAATGTAACTTACGTGCCGGTCGATTTCGAGTATGAAGACCTGAACAAACGTCTTGTCGAAATCGGCTATGATCCCTCACGGAAAACCTGTTTCATCTGGGAAGGGGTTACGATGTACCTTACTCCCGGGGCCGTGGACGAAACACTGGCCTTCGTAGCGGGGAACTCGCCGCCTGGAAGCTCCATCGTTTTTACATACTCACGAAAATCAAAGTCCGCCGGAAAACTGCTCGAAGGGGTAAGCAGGCTGGAGCATAAGTTCCTTGAAATCGTGGGAGAGCCCCAGATCTTCGGGATCGAAGAAAACAACCTCGAAGCGTTTCTCCGTGAAAGAGGATTCAACCTTATCGAAGGATTATCAGGGGAACAGCTCATCGATAAATACATCAGCAGCCGGCGCTTTAAAAGCAGGGCCGCCAGGGGCGCGATCGCGCTTGCCTCTGTATCTGAACGGAGAGGTGCATCCTGACGAAAAGACCGTCATAATGACTCGGTGAAGGAGATAAATGTTTAACTCTGAGAGATGCGATCTATGCGGTGACTGCCTTGTTCTATGCCCCTATGTCGATTACAGCCGCGACGAGGCGGTTGACCAGTTCGGGCGGTTAATGGAGGAAGATGCGCCGGAGATACTGACTGAGTGCGTCACCTGCGCAGGCTGTAACGAGTTCTGCGAAAAGGGGGCCAACCCGTTCGACCTTATCCTGGCCCGGCAGGAACAGACCGGAATTCCGCACATACCCGAGGAAAATACGCGGATGTTCCGCGGCCTCGCCGATGTGCCAAGCGTTATTATCCCAGGCGATTCAGATAAACCCACCCTGTCTCTTTGCAGCGTGGGAGATATCATTCCGGGTCTTTTCGACGGACCCCTTTTTAAAGGCATGACCATCCTCAAAGGAGGGGACTACTTCTGCCGCCTTGGATATATCCACATGGGCCTGGAAACGCCAGTAAGGGAAAACGCGGCAAGGTTTGTCGAGAGCCTTGCGGCAGGCGGAGCTGAAGAGATAGTTTTCTACCACAATGACTGCTACTCCATGCTGGCCCTGAAAGCCGAAGAGTACGGCATAGAAGTTCCATTCAAATCTATTCACATCATTGAGTACCTGCTTGATCTGGTGAAAAAGCACAAAGACAATATCAAGCCGCTTGGAATGAAGATAGCCTATCAACGGCCCTGCGCCTCCAGGTGTACTCCTCTTAAAGATGAGTACCTGGATGAGCTGTTCGAACTGATCGGTGTCGAAAGGGTGGAGCGCAAGCACGACCGCAGGAACGCGCTCTGCTGCGGCGCACCGCTCATGACCCGCGACCGCAAACGGGCAAAAGAAATTAAAAAAAGAAATATTCAGGACGCCGTTTCTCACGGAGCAGAGGCCATAGCCTATCTATGCCCGCTATGCGCGCTGAACCTGCGAAAGACCGCATCCGCCGAAGGCCTCGAAAACCACCACATCATCGAACTGGTCAAACACGCGGTTCAATAATCAAGATTTCCATCTCGCGTCCCGTCAGCTGATTTCTTCAATGGCGAGCGGGTACTTGGAGGTCAGCTCGCAGCCGCCCTTCTCGATCACGATCGGGTTCTCGTAGCGGAAACCGATGTCGTCCTCGGGTGCGGCGTACTGCATGGCAAGAATTACCATCTCGTTCTCCCGGTAGACATGGTCGGGGTCGGTCCAGTACGGGATCGGAACGTCCATGCCGGCTCCCACGCGCCACTCGTCTCCGAACAGCCCGATACCGTGCTCGACGCCGGGAAGGATAAAGTCGGAGCAGCCTCTGTCCTCGGCGAAGTTGCCAAGGTCGGTTATGAGCCCGCCGGGTGTCGCTCCGGCGCGGTAGCTTCTCGCCACGAAATCGACGCAGGCTACGAAGTTATCGGCGTGCCACCGCTGCCGTTCGGTGGAGGGCGCGAGCAGGTAGTTGTGGGAGTGGTCCCCAAGCGCCAGCTTGAACATTGCGTGAAGATCGAACATCAGGGGCTCTCCCGCCTGGAACTCCTTGGTTGTCGGCGGAGTGCATGCGCCCAGCCCGGTGCGCCAGCCGCTGGATATCTCGTTCAGGCCGGCGAAGTTCCATTCGGAGACGCTTCCGGCCTTCCTCATGGCAAGCGCCGCAATACCGGCAAGCTCCGTCTCGGTCATTCCCTTCCAGCCGGCGTTCTCGACCGCAGCCCTCGCCGCTTCATGACCCTCGTCCACTATGCGGCTTGCCTTGCGGAAACGGTTGATAGTCCCCTCATCTTTAATAAGTGACGCGAGATCCACAATGTCATGCGCGTTAATAAACTCCAGGTCGGGCAGGGCCGCTGAAAACTGCTCATATTCGTAGTGGGTCATCCAGCCCTCGGCGGTGTAGGTTGCCATGCCGGTCTCATATCCCAGCCTTCCCTTCCTGATACCCAGCTCCTCGTCGATGAAATACTGGATCGACTCGATCTGGTCGGCGCCGCCCGCCCCGAAATAGGCCCGGACATGGTCCTCGTCCATCCATGTCTCGCTCAAAATGCGCGCTGCGTCAATCACGAAGGTAAACAAGGTCGGCAGACCTTCAGCGGGGATAACAATATAGCTTCGCCACGGCACAAAGGCGTCCACGATAAAGCTCATGGTGCGGATTCTCGAGCCCAGGTAGACGTCTATATCGCGCTCCTGCATCAGCTTCTGTATGTCCCTGATCCGCTTATCCGTATCAACGAAGTAAGGATCGCTTCCGTTATTTCCGTTTGTCATCTCGATCATCTCCACATCAAAAGTCCGTTGGAATAGTAGCCAGAACCTTGTTCAGCTTGTCCACCTGCGGCGCGAGCCTGAGAGCTTTTGCCATGTTACCGCGAAGAGTCAGCTTGCGCGATGTCAGCGCTTTGACCGCCCCCAGTTCCGCGCGGGTGATCTTCGCGAAGGTCTCGTACTCAGCGATTATTTTGAACTCAGCCCTGGGCGGCTCGCCGTCGCCGGTCTCAAACCCGGTAAGCTCTCCGCCTGTGAACTCCACAAACATGTACATAGTTCTTCCGTCCGGACAGTTCTGGTAAATGTTTGTCATTGAGCTGGAAAGGTTGTGCATCTTTTCCGGTGTAAGCTCCGCCTTAACACGTATCCGCGCTTCTTCGGACCACTCGGGGCTCAGGTATTTGAGGTTCGCCATAACAGTCTCCTTTCCGGTGACTTAACAAACTCTTGTGCCGCTGTTGTAATTGTAGCAAAAGGAACTGCTCAAATGGCCATAATCGGAAGATAAAAGCAGTATGCAGATCACCCTGCTCTCTTGTCGAAAATTCCGATAAGTGTGCCGGCCATTCCCGGCGGGTAAAAGACAAACGCATCGTAAACATCCCAGAGGGCTTTGGGCCGAACGTATCCCGCGTGACCAAGCCCGTAAAGCCCCTTTCCTTGAAACCCGAACGTGACAACATCCCAGCGCTGAAGAGAGTCTGGTGAACATATCCTGGATCATCGGAATCGATCATTTTAAATACTCCAGGGAAATGGAGAATCTTTCTAAGGACCTTCACAAAGCCCGATTCGTCAGGCACATCGAACTGAAAGGTCCCCCTTGTAATGACCCATGAAGGTTGCGTTATTTCGCGGAATATGCTTTCATTTACCTATAATTCCTGAAATCCACGAAGGAGCTTCAAGTAATCATAGGTGATGTCCAATCCATCAATTCCGGGCAAATACTTTAGGATTGTGATGATTGGCAGGTTTATGGGGAACTTCAAAGTGGTGCAGGTGCGGTAAAAATACCAGTTACCGAATATCGCGTTTGATCCGCGAAATCCGGGAGACCATCTAAAGTTCGCATTCAAGCAGTACAGCATTGCATGAATAATGCGGTCTCCAGTACAACGGTGGCACTATGGGGCTCAGGGTCGGCGAGCAGAAATGGCTCAAATGCGAATGGCTTGGGTGTAAAGCGAATGGTTGAGTTGGCCGAGATATATAAGGAAATAACTTCATCGGCATGCTTTAAACACATTGACGCTTTTCATCAGAGCAATAGTTTCCAGGTCGCGCCCGCTTTCGAGTGAGCGAGAAATAATTATCTTTTAAGGGAAGGAAGAGGCGCAGTTTAGAAGAAAACGTTTTGAAACGTTGCAGTATTGATTACGACCTGGCTGCTTTTCACTTGAAAATAATCCTGAAAATGTTGAAGGAGGCAATTAGTGAAGTTATTTATCGACACTGCCAATGTCGAACACATACGCGAAATTAACGACTGGGGAGTCCTGAGCGGCGTTACCACAAACCCGACTCTGGCCAGCAAGGAAAACCGCAACTACCGCGATTGCGTACGGGAAATCGCCGAAATAGTGGATGGTCCGATCAGCGCGGAAGCAATCTCCTGCGACTGGCACGAGATGGTAGCGGAATCAAAGGAAATAGCGGCCATAGCCGACAACATAAACGTGAAAATTCCCATGAGCACCGAGGGATTGAAAGCGATCAAAGCCCTTTCCGCGGAGGGGATCAAGACCAACTGCACGCTCGTCTTCTCAACCAACCAGGCCATGCTCGCCGCTGCGGCGGGGGCCGCTTATCTGAGCCCGTTCCTGGGAAGACTGGACGATATCGGGAACGACGGCCTGGCAATCCTGGAGGAAATCGTAGAAGTCTTCGATCTGCACGGGATTGAAACCGAGGTAATATCCGCGAGCCTGCGTCACCCCCAGCACGTGATCGGGTCCGCGCTCGCGGGAGCTCACATTTCAACAATTCCGTACAACGTGTTTCAGCAGATGGTGAACCACCCGCTCACTACAATAGGAATAGAGAAGTTCCTCTGCGACTTCGAAAAGATAAAAGACCTTTAACTTGCGATATACGGATAAAAACTCATCCTAAGGAGGACTAACTGAAATGGATTTGGCTGACAGGGCTGTATTAGAGGTAAAGCTGCTGCCCGAGCTACAGGAAATCGGCACCGCGATGGCGATCGACGGTGTGAAGAAGCTCAGAAAAAAAGAGCTGATCGACGCTATCCTGAAGGAGGCGGGCGTCATGGTCGACGGTTCCTCAAGCCCCAACGGAGAGGAGCGGGAGAAATCGACGGGACTGCCCCCGGAAAAGAAAAAGGAAGAGCTCGAAGACGGGATGGGCAGCGGTATCCTTGACGTTCTTTCGGACGGCTATGGCTTCCTGCGCACACACGGTTATCTGGCTTCGGAAAATGATATATACGTGTCAATGTCTCAGATCCGCAGGTTCAAACTGAAACGCGGTGACGAGGTAAAGGGCCAGATAAGGCCTCCCAAAGACTCCGAGAAATACAACGCCTTGCTCAGGATCGAAAAGGTCAACGGCGACGACCCGGAGGTAGCGCAGCAGCGAAGGCAGTTCGAGTCGCTGACGCCCCTCTATCCCATTGACCGCCTGAGGCTGGAAAGCAAGCTGATGACGCTTACTCCCAGGATCATCGACCTTATCGCCCCGATCGGTAAAGGCCAGAGAGGCCTTATAGTCTCCCCGCCGAAAGCGGGCAAAACGACAGTGCTAAAAGAGATCGCCAACAGTATAACCAGCAACAACCCCGAGGTTTATCTCATGGTCCTGCTGGTGGACGAGCGGCCCGAGGAAGTAACCGACATGGAGCGTTCGGTGACCGGTGAGGTAATTTCATCCACCTTCGATCAGCCCAGTGACAACCACATCGCTGTCTCCGAGTTAGTGCTGGAAAGGGCCAAAAGGCTTATCGAGCACAAGCGAGACGTTGTAATACTTCTGGACAGCGTTACCCGCCTGGCAAGGGCTTACAACCTGAGCACACCGGCGAGCGGCCGCATACTTTCCGGCGGCGTCGACTCCACCGCCCTGTTCCCGCCGAAGCGTTTCTTCGGCGCGGCCCGTAACATAGAAAACGGTGGAAGCCTTACTATCATCGCGACCGCCCTGGTCGACACCGGAAGCAGAATGGACGAGGTCATTTTCGAAGAGTTCAAGGGCACCGGCAATATGGAACTCCACCTCGACCGCAAGCTGGCCGACAAGAGGGTCTTCCCGGCGATTGACATCGAGAAGTCCGGCACCAGGAAAGAAGAGTTGATCCTGGAGCCCAAGGAAGCCACCCAGGTGTGGAAGCTCAGAAGGATCCTTCACGGGCTCGACCCCAACGCGGCGATCGAAGTATTGAATGACGGCGTCAGGGGCACCAAGACCAACATGCAGTTCCTGGTACAGGTCAAGGACGTGTCCCATTAAGCGCAAACCGTTCGCTTGTTGCCCGAGTCCCTGTATGCTACGATCATATTACTGCTTGGATCTTTGCAGTGAAACCAGGGACTCCCGGTCAACGGTGGGTTCGAGATATCAGAATTCAGGAGAAATTAAAAGTGAAAAAGGACATACATCCCGATTACATGGAAACGAAGGTAACGTGCTCATGCGGTGAGATATTCACTACCAAGTCCACAAAGCCGGAGCTTCATGTTGAAATATGCTCCCAGTGTCATCCGTTTTACACTGGAAAGCAGAAGCTCGTTGACTCCGGCGGAAGGGTGGAACGTTTCCAGAAACGGTATGCCTCGCACTTGAGCACCAAAGAAAAAGCCAAAAAGAGTCCCAGGACCTTTTAGACCTACTGACAAACCCCCATTGAATGGCCCTTAACAATCAAGAAGGTCAAAAGGAAATTCAGATAGGCGGCCAGGCCGTAATTGAGGGCGTGGTAATGCGCGGCCCCAAGAAATGGGCTCTGGCTGTACGCCGTCCCAACGGTGAGATATTTATAACTGTCGATCCCACAAAAACAATTGCCCAGAATCATCCGAAATGGAACGTTTTCCCTTTCCGGGGCCTGCTCGCGCTCGCCGACTCCCTGGTAATAGGGATCAAGTCCCTTTCCCTCAGCGCAAACATCGCCCTTGAGGAAGAAGAGTTGGAAAAAAAGGACCGCGGCAAGAAAAAGAAAAAGGCTTCTATCGGGAACTCCGGGGAACCTGGGGATAATGGTAACGCGGGTGTTATGGACGAGGGCGCTTCGGCACCGGCGAAAAACGAGGAAAAGGCGTCAGGGCACGAGGGGGTCAAAGAAACTATTACCAAAGTTGAAATGGGTGTCTCTATTACTATCGCACTGGTGGTTTTCGTGGGAATCTTCATCGCGGTGCCGACCGTAATAGCCCGCCTGCTCGACCCATATATCCACAATACGGTGATTTATAATCTTCTAGAGGGCGGCCTCCGGGTGCTGATTTTCATAATTTATCTTCTTTTGATAACCATGATGCCCGACATCCGCAGGGTTTTTCAATACCACGGGGCGGAACATAAAACCGTAAACGCGTATGAACACGGTGTGACCCTGGATCCCGATTCTGTTGCCGGCTTCACGACCGCTCACCCGAGATGCGGTACTTCTTTTATCCTCATTGTGCTTGTAATCAGTGTTGTCATCTTCTCATTCTTCGGCCGTCCCGCCCTTTGGTTGCGAATACTGGAAAGAGTGGCCATTATACCGTTGGTGGCGGCGATCTCCTATGAGATAATCAGGCTGGCCGGCAAGCACGAGGATTCCAGGTTTCTGCATGTACTGGTTGCCCCGGGCCTCTGGCTTCAGAAGATTACCACCAAGGAGCCGGACAAAGACCAGTTAGAAGTCGCGATCAGTTCGCTGAACGCCGCATTGGACGATTAGTACCCCTACAGTTCCGGCAGGTTTTAATAATGTTTGAGAAGTTGGAATCAATAAAAAACAGGTTCGAAGAAATCAACCGCGAGATGGCCGATCCTGCGTCTCTCGAGGACATGAAAACATACCAGGAACTGGTGCGTGAGAGGTCCTCGCTGGAAGAGGTCGCCACAACCTATGAGGAGTATCTCGCCACAAAAAGGCAACTCGAAGAAGCGCTCGAGCTCCTGGAAAACGAACAGGACCAGGAGATGGCCGAATTTCTAAAAAGCGAACTGGACTCTTTTGAGAAGGCTCTCGAGGAAACCGAACTTCGGATGAAGAAGCTCTTGATTCCAAAAGATGAGTTCGAGGGAAAAGACATCATCGTGGAGATAAGAGCAGGAACCGGCGGTGATGAGGCGGCGCTGTTTGCGGGCGACCTGCTTCGCATGTATACCCGTTATGCCGAGAAGAAAAGATGGAAAACCGAGATACTCTCCTCCAGCCCTTCCGAAGTTGGCGGTTTTAAGGAGATAATTTTCTCCATGAAAGGCAAATCAGTGTACCCTTTCATGAAGTTCGAGTCAGGCGTTCACCGTGTGCAGAGGGTCCCGGCGACAGAGTCCGGCGGCCGCATACATACATCCACCGCGACGGCTGCGGTACTGCCCGAAGCGGAAGACGTTGAAATCAACATTGATCCTTCCGACCTGAAAGTGGACGTGTTCAGATCTACCGGTCCTGGAGGGCAATCGGTAAACACCACGGATTCTGCGGTAAGAATGACCCACCTGCCCACCGGCACAGTGGTATCGTGCCAAGACGAGAAGTCCCAGTTGCAGAACAAGGAGAAGGCACTCAGGATCCTGAAAGCCCGCCTGCTGGAATCGGCCAGGCGCGAGCAGGAGAAAAAAGAAGCCGAGAACAGAAGAAAGCAGGTCGGGACGGGAGAGCGAAGCGAGAAGATACGCACCTACAATTTCCCGCAAGGCCGGGTAACCGACCACAGAATTGGTATGACCCTTCACCGTTTGAGTGATATCCTTGAAGGAGACCTCGACGAGTTGACAGAGGCACTTCTCGAAGACGAGCGGGTACAGGCTCTCAAGGAGATGTATTTCTAGTGGACCCTTTGATTGCGGTAAAAGAAGGGTGTGCGTTCTTAAAAGACACCGAGGTGGCGTCACCCGAGCACGATGCGGAGGCCTTGCTGGAGTTCGTTCTGGGCGTGCCGCGTGTTCAGTTCTATGCCGGTGAAAAGTTAGAACTGACCGAAAAGGAGCTTTTTACCTACCGTCTCATGCTTGCCAGAAGAGCGGAAGGGTACCCACTCCAATATATGATCGGGACAACCGGTTTCAGGGGGATAGAACTATCGGTCAAGCCGGGTGTGTTCATACCGAGGCCCGAGACCGAAATTCTGGTGGAAAAGGCAATAGAGATACTGCCCACGGGTCACGCGGAGGTGCTGGATCTTTGCTGCGGTTGCGGAAATATTTGCATCAGCATCGCGAAGGAACATGCTGCCGCCAAGGTCACCGCAGTGGATAAAAGCAGGGAGTCCGTCCGCCTGTGCTCTGCCAATGCAAGGGAAAACGACGTTTTCGACGACATCGAAATCCGCGAAGGCGACCTCTTTGATGCCCTTCCTGAAAACATGAAATTCGATGCCATAGTCAGCAATCCACCCTATGTCCCCATCTCCATCTGGGGGTCACTGCCCCGGGAGGTCCGCGACCATGAACCACACACAGCCCTGGTAGCGGGAATCGACGGTCTCGAGTTCATCAGGCGTATAATTTTTACCTCCCCTTTCCACCTGAAAGAGGGCGGCTGGCTGGTCTTGGAAGCCGGGGAAGACCAGATAAAAAGAATCGAAAGCGAACTTTCGACGGCAACCAGGTCGTCAGTAGTGCTTAGCACTGACAGCATCGCCGGCGGGATGGTCGCACCGATACATCTCGCCAACCAGGGCGATCCCGTTCCTGTATGGTCAGACATCGAAAGTTTCGGCGACCTTGCGGGAAAGCCCAGAATAGTAAGGGCAATGCTCTCCTGCTCAGTAGGTGCGGAGCAAGTGAAATGCTCAGGATAAATATTACGGGAGGCTTCAGCCGCAGAGATGTTGAAGTTATTGCCGGACTGCTGAACAAGGGAGGTCTGGGTATCATTCCTACCGACACGGTTTACGGCATAGCTGCGCTTGCCACGCATCAAGAAGCAGTCAGACGGCTGCTTTATATTAAGAAACGGCCTGAGGAAAAGCCACTACCCCTTCACAGCCCGTCGGCACACCGTGCGGGTGATATCGCCGTTTTAGACCAGGAACCAGGCCGCACTCTGGCTACGGCATTCTGGCCGGGGGGCCTTACGCTGGTCCTGGATCGAAAGCCGGGCGTGGAACTGCCTTTTCAGAAGCCGGACACTGTCGGTGTACGCGTTCCGGATAACAAATTCTGCCGGGCACTGCTTGAAAAAGTCGGATACCTGGTCGTCCCGAGCGCTAATACGGCTGGAGAGAAC
>JAFGMY010000075.1 GCA_016927325.1 Actinomycetota bacterium
CCGTTCCAGCATATCCAAAGACATCGGGTTAGAGTTAAATCGCATAAGCGGGAGTGGGGTGGTTCAAATCCCGTCGGCTCCGCCATCCACACCACATGCGGGACTGAGAGTCCCGCCACAATCCCCCTCCTTTGTGGTCCGTACCATCCGGTGCGGACGGACGCTGAACCACATGCGGGACTGAGAGCCCCTCGGGGGCGTCGCGCCTCAATCTGTTTACACTTAAGCCCACTGCTTTTAGCCATGGGAATGAATAACAAAGAGGGGCAGGATTGCCCTGCGACAGGAAATGTCCACACTTGAATCTTTGGATAATTTCGTTAGACTAGTATTTGCTTAAAATTAGATTTGCGGATACGTGGCGAGATAGCTCAGTTGGTAGAGCACATGACTGAAAATCATGGTGTCCCCAGTTCGATTCTGGGTCTCGCCACCATTTTCGCTCCATATGCCTATATTCTTATAAATTCAGGTGCCCGCTTCGTGAATCAAAGTACGGTTGCTTGATCTACTGGAGATACTTATCGGGCTCCACTTGTTATAATCATCGTGTGTTCTCCATTTGCCAACTCTTTTCAAAGGTGTAAATTGCCGGAAACGGACGCTAAAACTGTAGAGACTAATGAGCTGCAAGGCCTTTCCGGCGCCGAGGTCGCCGAAAGGATTGCCAACGGTCAGACCAACGCGGTCAAGAAGCAGTCGAGCCGCAGCCTGAACGATATTATCCGGTCCAATGTATTCACGCGTTTCAATGCGATACTCGGTGTACTTTTTGTAGTGATCGTAAGTGTGGGGCACTTACGGGACGCTCTTTTCGGTATGGTCCTCGTTGTCAACACCCTCATCGGTATCGTACAGGAACTCCGCGCCAAGAGGACTCTCGACCGCCTAACCCTGCTCAGCGCTCCCAGGGCAAGGGTCGTCCGGGAGGGAAGCCTTACAGAAGTAGCTACGGATGACGTCGTCCTTGATGACCTGATAGAACTGAGACCCGGCGACCAGATAGTATGTGACGGCGAGTTGATAACCACCGAAGGGCTTGAAGTAGACGAGTCACTGCTTACCGGGGAGTCGGTGCCGATAGACAAATCAACCGGGGACAGCGTTATGTCAGGAAGTTTCGCGGTTGCCGGAACCGGAAGGTTTAAAGCAACGAAAGTGGGTTCCGATGCTTACGCCACCAAGCTTACCGGAGAAGCCCGACAGTTCCAGATGGTAAGTTCCGACCTTCAGCAAGGAATCAACAGGATCCTTTTCTACGTAACATGGCTCATGTTACCGGCGGGAGGACTGCTCCTTATCAGCCAGTTCAAGGCCGACAGTAATTTCGGCGACTCCATTTCCGGTACCGTCGCCGGTCTGGTCGGAATGGTTCCGGAAGGCCTCGTCCTGCTCACCAGTGTCGCGTTCGCGGTAAGTATTGTGACGCTGGGCCGTAGAAAAGTGTTGGTCCAGGAGTTGCCCGCTGTCGAAGGTCTAGCCCGTGTCGATGTGATATGCCTGGATAAAACAGGTACCCTGACCACCGGTGACCTGCAGCTGAGTTCAGTGGAGGTCCTTGATTCGAAGTATGAGATCGATAAAGTCCTTGGTGCCTTCGCCGCAAACCCCGCCATCCGCAACGAGACACTCGATGCCATCGCCGTGAAATACAGCCCGCCAGAAGGGTGGGACAGCACTGGTGGAGTGCCTTTTTCGTCCGCCAGGAAGTGGAGCACGCAGGAGTTCGGTGCGAAAGGAACCTGGATACTCGGTGCACCTGAAATGCTTCTTGATAATATACCGGACGCCAGGAAACTGGCCGGGCATGTAATCGAAATCGCCGGATCGGGCTTCCGGGTTCTTCTGCTCGCAAAATCCGATGAACCGATACACGATGAAACTCTGCCGGGTGAACTCCGCCCCGCCGCTCTGATCGTCTTCGAGGAAACAGTCAAACCTGATGCCGGAGATACCCTGGATTACTTTCAAAGGCAGGAAGTGGGCATAAAAATAATATCCGGAGACAATCCGGTTACCGTCGCCGCCGTGGCAAAGCGGGTGGATCTCAAAATAATTGGTGAGCCTTTCGACGCGCGCGAACTGCCAGGTGATCCTCGTGGATTAGCTGCAACCATGGAAAGTAATAACGTTTTCGGCAGGGTAACACCGGACCAGAAAAAGTCCATGGTCGAGGCATTGCAGTCAAACGGGCATGTTGTAGCCATGACCGGAGACGGTGTTAACGATGTTCTGGCACTGAAAAAAGCGGACATGGGCATCGCGATGGGGTCCGGTGCGGCAGCCGCACGATCGGTGGCCGAGCTGGTTCTTCTGGACAACAGGTTCGCCACCCTGCCGGGCGTCGTGGCTGAAGGCAGGCGCGTAATCGCCAACATGGAGCGGGTAGCCAACCTTTTCATCACCAAGACCGTATATTCGACTATTCTTTCGATAATCATCGGTCTCCTGAGCTGGACCTTTGTCTTGCTGCCGCGCCAGTTTACGATTATCAGCATGCTAACCATCGGTGTTCCGGCGTTTATCCTGTCATTTGAACCCAACGACCAGCGTTACCGGCCCGGCTTCCTCAAACGGGTTCTGATATTCACTATACCCACCGGCACCATCGCCGCCGTCGCCGCCCTGACAGTCGGTGCAATGGCCCACACCAATCCCGGCATCACCATACCGGAGTCACGGACACTCGCCACACTGGTTCTTGTTCTGGTGGGTCTTTATGTTCTCATTGTCATAACCCGGCCGTTCAATCTTATAAGGGGTATACTCGTCGGGTTCATGGTGTGCGGATTGATCCTGACTATGACTATTTCACCCCTGCGGGAGTTTCTGGCCCTGGATCTTCCGGCCTGGCCCTGGGTCGGTGTAGCGGTTGCGATCTCTGTTATAGCGATGGTGTGCATTGAAGTTGTCTGGAGGTTCGAGCAGTGGTGGCCTGTCTTCCGCCAGAAGATCCACAGAGCGCCGGTGTAAGACAAATCCGCAAGGCTAAACCATGAGAGGGCTCTCCCCCGGTTGCTAGATCCCTATCCGGTATATGTAGCCGGTGTGCTTTTCCCCGGGCCGGGAGTAGTGATACGCGATCATGGGAAACTCCACGATTCTGTTGAAACCGTATCGCTCATAGAAATCCCAGCTGAGGGCCGAATCGGTGCAGACCGTCGAGTCATCGAAACCATACCCCCTTGAATCCTCGAGCCACGCGTCCATCATCGCCCTGCCTATCCCGCCGCGATAATCTTTCTGTGAACAGAGAAGGACCGTTTCGCTCGCATTAAGCTTGAATGGATGCTTAAAGGCAAAAGGCAGAAAACCTGCGACTATTCGCACAGCATTTATGCGGGCAAAAGGATGGAACTTGAACCGCCCTGTCATAAAGGGGAGACCCAGGTCGGTAATGGCATACTGGCTGAACTTCTGAAGCTGCTTCATATCCATGTAGCTGCCGGCAAGGAGACCCCTGGCTTCACCATCTGCCTCGGCAATATAAGTACTGCTGCAAAAATTGGTTACCATCTTGACGAAAGCCTCGGCGAAACCTTCCGTGTAGTCATACAGGGGCCAGAGTATATGGTCGAATCCCTCTATCATGCACTTCGTTGCGCCTTCGAGGTCTTTCTTGGGGTCGTATTTCCTGACCAGATACTCTTTTTTCTCAACCATTTGAACACCTCTCTGGTGACAGTTGCGGGGCTGAATTATTCTATAATGCCACTGCAGGTCAATGCAAAGCCGATACTGGCATCCACCCCGCTGACCCCGAGTGTCCCAATCCGTGAAGCCGGCAAATAATTAATACTTATCATCAGGCCGCTTGATTCTTTCTACTCTTGCTCTTTCCGATAAAGTTTTTCTCCTGCCGGGAATAAGCAGACATTGAAGAATGACGAGGTTTGCCGTTAGGGTTAGCTATTGGTAAACTAAAGCTCAATTATTTCGAGGCGGTAGTTAGGGGTGCTGCATGAATTCATACTGGTGGATATGGATTGTCGCGGGTCTTATTCTCATAATCGGGGAGTTCTTCACCGAGAGCTTTTATCTTTCCTGTCTCGGCGCCGGGGCAGTCGTCGCCGGAATACTTGGAATGGTCAACCTTAATATCTACTGGCAGGTGGGAGCATTCATTGTCATTTCAATCATGCTGCTTCCGGTTGCAATCAAGATCGGCAGATGGATCCGGAAAAGCACTCCTGAAGGGGTCGGCTCGGAACGCTATGTCGGAAAGACGGTAATCGTGACTGAAGAGATCGACAATTTGAAGAATACCGGCATGGTCCGCCTTGAAGGCAACGTCTGGAGGGCGGAGTCAGCCGATGATTCCGACATCATTGAACCTGAATCGAAAGCAAAAGTGGAAGACGTCAAGGGAACCCGTCTGGTGGTAGCCAGAGATCGGCAGGAAGAGAGGAACTGATATGGCAGCGGCTTTTATTCTCCTGGTGTTGGTACTTATTTTTGTGTTCGTTGTTCTTGCTATGTCGCTAAGGGTAATAAGGCCCTGGCAGAAAGGCCTGATCGAACGCCTGGGAAGGTTCAAGAGAACGGCCATGCCGGGACTTACGCTGATTTACCCGGGCATCGATACGATGCGGAGAGTCGACATGAGAGAGCAGGTTGTCGACGTCCCGCCCCAGTCGGTTATTACCCAGGACAACGTGCTCGTTTCTGTAGACGCGGTCGTGTACTACGAGGTAACCGACCCGGTTAAAGTTACCTATAATATCGCCGATTTCGGGCTGGCCTCGACAAAGCTCGCCCAGACAAACCTTCGAAATCTCATCGGGGACATGGAACTAGACACGTGCCTCACGTCCAGGGAAGTAATAAACACGAAGCTCCGTCAGATATTGGACGACGCAACCGACACCTGGGGCGTGAAGGTAACCCGCGTGGAGCTTCAGAGAATCGACCCGCCGATCGACGTCACCGAGGCGATGCACCGCCAGATGAAAGCCGAGAGAGACCGCCGCGCAAAGATCCTGGAAGCGGAGGGAGACAAGGCTTCGTTCATACTCAATGCCGAAGGTGAAAAGCGATCGAAGGTCCTCAGGGCTGAGGGTGAAATGGAATCGATGATGCGGGTAGCCGATGGTATCAAGTACCGCAAGACCATCGAGGCCGAAGGTGAAGCGAAAGCGGTTGAACTGGTATTCAATGCGATTCATGAAGGTGGACCCACCACCGACCTTATCGCCATTAAATACCTTGACGCCCTTACCAAGGTCGCCGACGGCAAGGCCACCAAGTTGTTCCTGCCGATGGAAACCTCGGCAATCCTTGGAAGCCTCGCAGGCATAGGTGAGCTCTTCAAGGAAAACCCGGTGAGCGAATAATCGAGAGTTACCGTTTTTGAGAAAAAAACCGCGGGGCAATAAGTCCCGCGGTTTTTTGCTTCCGTCTCCTCGAAACAAGCATAAGGTTGTCTACTTATTGGCCCTCATGCGCGCTTAAAGAGCTTAACCTGGACACGCTTTCTCCCCTTGGCCCGCTTTTTCTGTCTATCGTAACTTTCATTATCGCCGGCATAAAGACAAGCGCGCCGATGAAACAGTAGATGAGGCCCAGAACCGGTATCGCGCCCATCGACCTCATCCCCGGATGGGTCGAGAACAACAGTGAAGCAAACGCGAGGCATGTAGTCGCAGTGGTAAGGAATATAGCCTTGCCTGTGAGCTTGATAACTCTGGGGATTGAGCCGGGGCCTTCTTCGAGGTAACGGTGCATGATATATATTCCGTTGTCGATCCCTATGCCTACAATCAATGGCAGCAGTATAACGTTGTTGAACAGCAGCTCGAAGCCGAAGTAGTAGTAAGTCCCCAGCAACGCCAGCACTCCAAATGCAACCGGCACCATGGAGATCAGCGCATACGCCGGATTCAACTTGCGGGTGCCTATATAGACGATCAGGAATATGATCCCGACCGCGAGAATCATTACATATATGATATTCGTGGTCATCGAGTCGATCAGTCTAGTCCACCTGACTGCGTTACCGGTAACACCTTCTTCGATTTCGCGGAGTTCCCCCAGAAGCTTCTGCTGGTACTCCCTGTTGTAGATATCACCTCTGGGTACGATCTTTATCAGGAACTCGGGACTACCATCTTTATCAATCACAAAACCTTCGGTGTAGGAAAGCGGCAGCTCCCCGTAGGTCATGTACCCGATGTCCGCGAAAGCGGTAGCAAACTCAGGGTGCATGGCTGCGGCTTCATTCAATATCTGCAGTTTCGCTTCCTGGTTTTCGGGGAGGACGTCGAGCACGGATTCAACTGAAATTACTTCTTCATTTTGCCTGAACTCCAGGACAAGTTTTTCGAGTTTTTGAAGAGAATCGGTCGTGGTGACAAGGTAATCCTGTGTATAGTCGGAAAACGCTTCTTTCACCTTCTCCAACTGCTGATAAGCGGGGATGCCTTTCGGATAAAGGGAGTAAATATCTTCATTTAAACCGACGTTCCTGGCGCTGAATCCAAACCAGCCTGAAAGGAGAGCGAAAACAACGATTATCAGCAACGCGTATCCGGGAATGAACCTTCCGATCGACCCCAGGATATCGAACCGTCCTTCCCTTGCTTTAAAATGACCCAGTTTGAGCCTGAGCGTGACGATTGCGGGCACTAGAATAAAAACCGAGACAAGCGTAGCCAGAAAGCCGATCGCGCCTATGACCCCGAGCTGTTTCATGGCATCCAACTCGGCCATCAGAAGGGCAAAGAAGGCCGCCGATGTCGTCAGACATCCCAGGATGATAGCATGTCCGGTGGAGGAGATGGTTTTTCTAAAGCACTCCGCCACATCTTTATTATTCTCAAACTCCTGCATGAAACGGGTCAGGAGGTGGATAGCATAATCAACCCCTATACCAAATATAAGCACCGCGAAAATGATCGATACCGGGCTCAAGGTTCCATATAGAAGCTCTGCTGTCCCCGCTGTCCAGATAATGCTTATGATCAGGGGAACCAGGGACAAGAGAGGTATCGACAGGCTGTGGAAAGCCAGGTACAGGATTACGAGAAGCAGCCCTATGGTGATGAAGCCGGTGTACATGAAGTCCCGCATGATTATCTGATCGCCCTCGTAGTCGAGTGCCATCAGACCGCCGGTGTAACCTGCCTCCAGTTCACCGTAAGCACCCTTTTCTTCCCGAGTACCCTCGATCATTTTCTTGAAATCTTCAAAGAAGGAGGTTCTATCTTCAGAACTTACTACCGTCTCGTTCATTCGCATGTTAACGAGGTAGATTTCACCTTCCTCGGAGACTATATACTCATTACCGCCAGCCATCTCTTTTATCGAGCTTACCTGCCGGTCAATGTCTTCGGTGGTGGCATCCGGGTTTTTCAGTGTTTCCAGTTGAGCGGCAGGCAGGTACAGTAGTATCTTGTCACCGGCAAATCCAACGTCGACCTTGTACTCGATGTTCTTGAAGCGCTCGTCTTCGCCGAGCTTTTCCGTGAGATCCTCAATGAAAGACTTTGCAGTTTCGCCATCCGACTTTGAGGCATCCACTACTACAGTCAACTGTTCCTGTCCCCCATAGTCCTTCTCGATCCTTTCCATCGCGATCATGTCAGGATCATCGGACCTGAGAGCTTTCATGGCGTCGCTGTCAACACCCAGTTGTGAAGCTGGAACCATGAACCCCGCCGTCACAACCAATACAATTATTACGGTCCACCA
>JAFGMY010000076.1 GCA_016927325.1 Actinomycetota bacterium
ATAACACCCTCGGATTTGAATCCGATATCCACAAGGACTTCCTCTTTATCAACTTTAACAACGGTCCCCTCAACTATATCGCCCTCATTGAAAATCTTGATGGTTCCATCGTAATCGGGGACTTCCTGTCCGGCCTCGGGACTCAAGCCGAGGCTTGCCAGCGACTCTTTCTCTTCATCGTTTAACTCTATACTTTCTCCGGTGTTTTCCATTACTCGTTCCATCTCGTCTTGCATTGCCGATTTCCTTCCGCTAGGTTTTTCTTTCAGTTGTTATGAAATCACATACAATGGTACGTAGCAAGTGGACCCGCCTAACCCGAACCGTTGCCAAATACCATCTATAAAATCAGACAATCATTTTGCTTCACCCCAGTTATTACAGACTCCAATGTCGACGGTCAGAGGTACCAGGAGTTCAGCCGCACCGGTCATCAGACGTGATACCAGGCCCTTCATCCGGTCCACTTCATCCGGCGCAACATCGAAGATCAGCTCATCGTGGACCTGCAGGGTCATTCTGCTTTTCAGGCCCCGCTCTTCCGTTTCACACCGAATATCCACCATTGCCTTCTTTATGATATCCGCGGCACTGCCCTGAATCGGGGTATTGACCGCCATCCTTTCACCGAACTCCCTCACCTGCCTGTTTCCGCTTTTAACCTCCGGTATATAGCGCCTCCTGCCCATCATCGTCTCGACGTAACCCCGCTTCACAGCCTCTTTGACGCATTTCTCCTGAAACTCTTTAGCCCCGGAGAACCTCTCAAAGTAAGCGTTGATAAAGAACGTCGCTTCTTCAAGTGGAATGCCCAGACGCGTGGAAAGACCGTAGTAACTCATCCCATAGACAACACCGAAGTTGACCATCTTTGCGATTCTTCTCTGGTCGGACGTCACCGCCTGAGGATCCACGCCAAACACCAGTGACGCCGTCTCATTATGTATATCGGCTCCGCCGCGGAAAGCCTCAATCATCACGGCGTCCTCAGACATGTGCGCGAGAACCCGGAGTTCTATCTGCGAGTAGTCTGCAACCAGCATCTTCCAGCCCTGCTTCCCCGGAATAAATGCAGTCCTTATCTCTTTGCCGAACTCGCTTCTTATCGGGATGTTCTGAAGATTGGGATTACTGGAGGAGATCCTTCCGGTCGCGGTAACAGTCTGGTTAAACTGACAGTGTATTTTGCCGGTCTGTGGACATATGAGCCCGGGAAGAGCGTCAAGATATGTAGATTTGAGTTTTGTGAATGTCCTGTAGTCCAGCACTTTAGCCGCTATCTCGTGGTCTTTCCTCAACACCTCGAGGACCGAGGAGTCCGTCGAATAGCCCGTCTTTGTCTTCTTGATGGGAGTTATTCCCATTTCATCGAAAAGAACGGCCGCCAGTTGCTTCGGTGAACCGATATTGAATTCACGGCCGGCCATCTCGAATATCTCGCGCTCCAGCAGGAAGATTTTTCCCTCCGCGCTCTCGGACATCATTCCAAGCGCATCCCGGTCGACCGTTACTCCACTCTCCTCCATATCGCTCAATACCTTCATAAGCGGCATCTCCAGTCCGTGAAAAAGGTCTCCCATGCCGTGGTCCGTTATCTTTGATTCGAGTACCGGTTTGAGATGCAGTATCCGCGCGGCCTGAACCCCAAGCTTTTCACTGGACAGGTCTTCACTCCACAGCGAGAGTTCAGCCTGCTCTTCCTCTACAACCGGCTTCTCATCAATAAAGATCTCTTTGCCGACACTCTTTTCCCAGACGTCCCAGATATCGTAAGAACCCTGTGACGGATTATCGAGGTAAGCGGCGATCGCCGTGTCGAATGAAATGCTCTTCGCGTTTATGCCTGACTTTTCCAGCGCCTGGATGAATGTTTTAGCATCATGAAACCATTTCTCTATTTCAGGTGACTCCAGTATGCGGACCGTTGCCTTCATCGCCGGAGTCCCGTCAAACCCGGAACGTTCAACAATAAGGATCCTCTCGGCACCCGCTAAAGCAATGGCCTGCAGTTCGACGTCACAGTAGCCACTGCCGACCAGCGCACCGGAAACGGCCACATTACCTTCACGTTCGATCTCTTTCATGAAGTTGTCTACATCTTCGTTATCTCCGCTTCTGACAACACGGCAATTTATACCCACTTCCGGTTCAGACGCGGTCTTCTCACCCAATTCGCCTGAAAATATCTCCCGGAACCTTCTGGATAAGGTTTTGAACTCAAGCTCGTCCATGTAAGCAAGTACTTCTGAGAGTTCCCAGTCCCCAAGCTTCAGTTCTCTCATATCCAGTTCAATATCAAGATCGCACTCTATTGTCGCCAGTTTTTTTGAAAGAAAAGCGATCTCACGATTATCCTCGAGAACGGTTTTTCTCTTTCCTGGTATCTTTTCCAGGTTTTCATAGAGACCTTCAAGGCTGCCAAACTCTTTTATCAGAGAAGAAGCCCCCTTTTCTCCGATACCGGGGACCCCCGGAATGTTATCCGAACTGTCTCCTTTCAGGCCAAGGTAATCGGGTATATTCTCAGGCTGGATTCCGAGCTTCTCAATTACCGCCCGGGTGTCGTAGGAAATGGTCTCGGTTATGCCCTTTCCGGTCATCATGACCGTTACGCGATCCTCAACCAGCTGCAGGGTATCCCTGTCTCCGGTAACGATAACCGCTTCGTCACCCTGCCGCGCGACCCTCGCGGCTACCGTGCCCAGGATGTCGTCTGCTTCAACCCCTGGAACCCGCAGCGCGGGAATCCTCATCTTTTCGAGAAGCTCTTTGACCATCTCCATCTGCACTGTGAACCCTTCGGGAGTCGGCGGCCTGTTAGCCTTGTATTCGGGGTACTCCTCGACACGCTTCAACTCTCTTCTCGGCCCGTCGAGTGCTACAACAACAGCGTCGGGCCTCACCTCCTCTATCACCTTTAACAGCATGCTCAAAAACCCGTAGACAGCGTTTGTCTGCTGCCCGCCGGAGGTGGTCAGAGTATCCGGCAACGCAAAAAAAGCCCTGTAGGCAAGGCTGTGGCCGTCAATAAGTATTATCTTCCGATTGCAATCCAAAGTCTTAAACCTCCCGGAACGAATGACAAGAATAATCGACTGCTTCGTCTGACTAAAGATTGTACGTCATTTTGACCGATCCGGTGCCCGACGCCAGACCTTTAAGAAACTGGAGATGGCATATCTTGTGATACAGGAGGAAGGTCATAAGACTGGATTGACTTTAATGCTTGTTCTTTTTTTGATGGTCCCTGTAGTTCTTTATCATTTTACCGAAATCACGTTCTTTTCTTCTTTTGTCCTGTGCGGTCATCTCGTAAAACTCCGCCTCTTTCGAGAGTTTGAGGTAATTGGAGTACCTGTCCTCATCAAGTTCTCCTGCTTCCACCGCTTCAAGGACCGCGCATCCGGGTTCGTGCATGTGGGTACAGTCTTTAAACTGACAGCCGGCAGCCAGTTCCTCTATTTCATCGAACACGTTTTCCACTCCCGCACTCGAGTCGGCTATCCCTACTTCCCGCATCCCCGGATTATCTATCAGGATACCGCCGCTCCCCAGAAAATACATTTCTCTTGTGGTTGTTGTATGGGTACCTTTGCCGGTATGCCCGCTTATCCCGGCGGTCTTGACGAGGTCATTTCCAAGCAGCTTGTTGATCAGTGTGGACTTTCCAACTCCGGAAGATCCAAGGAAACAGTACGTTTCTCCCTTTCGAACACATCGCGTCAAAACATCGATTCCGTCTTTATCTACGGCACTGGTTGAAATAATCTCGATGTCCTTAAACCTTTTTCTCATCTGAGAGATTCTTGAGTTCAATTCCCGTTCGGAAACAGTGTCGGCCTTGTTTAAAACCATCACCGCCCGGATATTTCCTTCATTTACTATAGTCAGGTATCTCTCGAAGCGGTTAAGGCTGAAATCTCTATCTACGGATTCAACTATAAACGCCGTGTCGATATTCGATGCGATCACCTGGGACTCGAAACGTCCGCTGTACTTTCTCTTGAGTACGGTCTTACGGGGCAGAATGCTATGAATTACGGCTTGTTCCTGCTCCAGCCTCGTAATAGCGACCCAGTCCCCGACTGCGGGGTAATCTTCTCTCGACGACGCTTCAAACATTCTCTTGCCGGTAATTCTGGCAAGTCTTTCACCTTCCGGATATTTCGTTCTGTATGCTTCCTTGTATTCGGCGGTAATCCGAGCCAGGGAAAAGCCTTCCTCCTCCAGTGAAAGCCGATATCTATCAAAAAACGGTTTATAACCAAGTTCTTCCAGTTTGTTCACGTCTCCAACTTTTCTACTGAATTTTAAAATGAATATATTACATGATATCTGCTAACCGTATGTCATTACCAACTTCTCTCCACTCTTTTCAACCTCAACCACGCAAAGTTATCACCTGCTATAATATCGGGGTGCGACGCCGAAGTGGCGGAACAGGTAGACGCGCTGGTCTCAAAAACCAGTGGGGCAAAACCCCGTGCCG
>JAFGMY010000011.1 GCA_016927325.1 Actinomycetota bacterium
CCATGTCTCGAAGTTACCCGAATTAAGGCGTTCACCGGGAGTCCCGCCGGTGGAACCCTCCGCGAGGTACCATGTGTCACTGGGGGCTGTAACCCCGATTGAATCGTGGGCCGCCTGCCTTTTCATATGAGGGGAGTTCCAGTACATGGCCCGCTCCGCTATGATCGGCTCGTCGGATACGACCGATGTGGAAACGCTCCACTGGCTCGGTACGGTTTCTCCCACACTGAAAGTCTGACGGCTGTTTGGAAGAAGCTCCACGTTTTGCGGCCCTTCGATCTCCCCTGTCGGGGTCTGGTAGTTGATGTTCACCGTTGCCGGCAGGCCTCCTGGGTTCTGGAGCAGTACCCACGTTTCAAAGGCACCGTACTCGTTACCCCCGGTGGACCCTTCGGCCAGGTACCAGGTATCGGATGGTGTGTTTACCCCGATCGAGGTATGGCTGCACTGATGGTATGGTTGGCCGGTTACCGCTACACCCGTGTCCCAGAACATCTGGCGATCGACAACCACCGGCTCGTCTGAAACCACTTCAGTTGAGACGCTCCAGACATCTGGCACGCTTAGAGACACATCCACAGTCGCCGCGGCGCCGGACTCGACTATTACTACAGGGCCTTCGACTTCCCCCTCGACCGTCATGTATGTCAGTTGGGTGGTGGCATCGTCGGGGCCGCTGTTTGAGATGCAGACCCAGGTTTCAAATACACCTTCCGGACTTGCCGCGGTGGACCCTTCGGCCAGGTACCATAGTGTGGCGCCCGGTACGTTAGGCTGTGCTGACGCGAAGGGGCATACGGCAAGCACAAGCATTATCGTGATAGATAGAAAGCTAATAAGCGCGGCCGCTCTCAGGTTGGATCTTTTCATGGATTCCTCCTCGTCAAGATACGATCGGATGGGTTAGATTAACGTCGTGCCCCCTTTCTATAGTTACCGCTCAATACGTGCCGGATATCCGCGCGCCGCATTTGTTCAATGCCGCCATTGTACCGGCCGGATAAATAAGCACACGGTAAATCTTAGCCAATATCATGCTGTTTTTCCATAACGCGGGGTTCCGGTCATGTTTAAATCCAGGAAGGAAAGAACCGGGTTTTGTACTGTGAAAACAACACCGCGTTTCACTGCGTTCAGGAACCCCCTCAGCCGGTTGAGCCCGGGGCAACCCACCCCGGTGCGTTACCCGCCCCGGGATGCAATCGTGCGGCCCGGCCACGGTCGGCATCAGCTCATTTCCCTGTTGTCACCGCATTTCCGACATGGCGGAGACCCGTGGTTGACCACATCTATCCGCAGTGGTACACTTTTATTGATACCCCTACCATAGGTATGGGTATTGCGGGAGAACTTAATTGGAGGTAGCCTGGTGAACGAACAGAAGAATAAAACGCTTATCAACTTCAAGAAGGCGCAGAGCCTGCTGGGGAAGATAATGGAAATGGTCGAAAATGACGAGTACTGCGTCGACATAATGCAGCAGAACCTTGCGGTAATCGGGATGCTGAAATCGGCAAACATGATGCTGATGGAGGGCCACTTGAACGATTGCTTCAGCAAGGTGATAAAGTCCGGCAGTGAGAAAAGAAAGCAGGAAATGATCCGGGAGATCCTTCAGGTTACGAAGCTGTACAACAAGTGAAGAGAATTGCCTGGAATTAAACCAGGCGTATAGCGGGTAGACATTACAGGTGTCTTTGTTTCGGGAACGGGGTGGATGAAATGATCATGGAATCGGCCTTCAGGATAGCGGGAATGCACTGTACCAGCTGTTCTAAGCTTGTCGAAATGACCCTCAGGGATATGAAGGGTGTGGAGTCGATAAGCGTTGATTACGAAGCGGCCGAAGGACATGTAAGGTTCGATCCGGAACTCATTTCCACGGACGATATAGCCTCCGCCGTAAAAGGAATCGGTTACGAGGCCGATTTCTAGGGCCCCCAATGGTTATTTCCGGATACCGGGATCTTCACATATGTGTGTTCTCAGTTTTGAAAGCGGCAAAGAAGCTTGACATAAGATATTAGAACCCATACCCGAGGTATAGGTATTAAAATTTTTGAGGAGGCTGTCAAGATGGACGAATTCAAGGTTAGAGTGCAGGGAATGCACTGTTCAGCCTGCCCACGTTTGATTTCGGCGGTCCTGCTCGAACAGGATGGTATAGATAAAGCGGAGTTCGACCTCGATAGCGGTTCAGGCATGGTGAGAGCGGATATTGAAAAGATATCGAAGCAGAGAATACTGGATATTATCGAGGAGCAGGGCTATAGGGCGGAGTATGCCGGGTTCGACGACGCTCCTTCAGGCGGCGGTTCGCCGGATGGGGAGACGGTGGAATGCGAGACACAGACCTGTCCGCTGGTGCCTGAAGTGCTGGAAGAGGCGGAAAGCGGTACCGTACGTGAAAGGGATGAAGGGCGCATCGGCTCGACACCGGGAAGGATGAGGGGTTCCGGTGAAGAGAACCGGATAACACTTTCTCTTTCAGGAATGCACTGCGCGTCCTGCGCGGCTATTATCGAACGCTCCCTGAACGCTGCAGATGGTGTCACACAGGCAGCGGTAAACTTCGCCGCCGAGAAAGCCTACGTCACATATGACGAGAGCGGGATCGGCGCGGAGGGCCTTATCGAGGTGGTCAGGAAGGCTGGTTATAAAGCCGGGATTATAGATGAGAAGGACCCCGAGTTTGAGATTAAAAAGCGCGAAAAAGAGATAAGGGATTACCGCAACCGGTTTATCTTCAGCCTGGTCTTCAGCGTTCCAATGCTTTATTTCATGGTTGTCGATTTCGTCAAATGGATGCCCGGAGCCGGTGTTCTTCCTCCGTATATGGGTACCGTGTCATTTATTCTGGCCACGCCGGTACAGTTCATAGCGGGCGCCGGTTTTTACAGGGGTGCGTGGTCCAGTTTTCGTATGAAGACCTTCAACATGGACAGCCTGATAGCGATCGGAACATCCACCGCTTACTTTTACAGCCTGGCAAATCTGGTTTCCTACGTTGTCTCAAACAAGACCGTGCTTGGCATGGACGGAATGATGGTCCCCGGCATGTACTTCGAGACCTCCGCTTTCCTTATTACTTTCGTGCTGCTGGGAAAATGGATGGAAGCACGGGCCAAGGGAAGGACCTCCGACGCCATAAGAAAACTGATGGGAATGCGTGCGAAGACCGCCAGGGTCATAAGGGAAGGGGCCACGGTCGACATACCGATCGATGACGTGGTGCACGGCGATACTGTCCTGGTCCGGCCCGGAGAGAAGGTGCCGGTTGACGGTATCATCACCAGGGGTTCTTCGTCGATCGACGAGTCGATGGTGACCGGCGAGAGCATACCTGTCGAAAAGCATGCCGGTGACACGGTTATCGGGGTCACAATGAACAGGGCGGGGAGCTTTGAGTTCGAGGCGACAAAGATCGGCTCGGAAACGATGCTTTCCCAGATAATAAGGCTGATCGAGGATGCCCAGGGATCCAAGGCCCCTATACAGGGGTTCGCGGACAGGGTGGCCGCGAAGTTTGTGCCGGCCGTTCTGAGCATAGCCGCCGTAACTTTCACCGTCTGGTTTTTCTTCCTGGGTGCTTCACTTGCATACGCTTTAATGGCATTCACGTCGGTAATAGTAATCGCCTGCCCCTGCGCGCTGGGTCTTGCCACTCCTACCGCGATAATGGTAGGCACCGGCAAGGGAGCCGAGTACGGCGTTCTGATAAAGGGCGGCGAGCCGCTGGAGATTGCCGAGAAGATAGACACTATTGTCTTCGACAAAACCGGGACCCTTACCACAGGAGAGCCGGTTGTTACGGACATACTGACCTTCAATGGATTTAAAGAAAGCGATGTGCTGCGCATTTCCGCATCTCTGGAAAGATCATCGGAACACCCGCTTGCCGAGGCGGTGTATGGATACGCCGGGGAGAGTTCAGTAGAGCTTGACGATGTCTCCGGGTTTGAAGCGGTCCCGGGTTATGGCGTAAAAGGTACGGTCATAGACGAGACTTATTACTTCGGCAACCGGAAGCTCATCACCGATATTGTCGGTCTGAACCTGAATGTTGTCATCGAAGAGATCTCGAAGCTTGAGCAGGAGGGAAAGACCGTCATGATCCTGTCGGGCAGGCAGAGAGTGATTGGCGCTGTAGCTGTTGCGGATACCGTTAAGGAAACCTCCCGTGATGCGGTCGCCAGGCTCCGGGAAATGGGTATAGATATCTATATGATAACCGGAGACAATCAGAGGACCGCCGTCGCAATCGCCGGGCAGCTTGGAATAGAAAATGTGCTTGCCGAGGTTTTACCACACGACAAATCGAGCGAGGTACAGAAGCTGCAGGGAGAGGGACGGAAGGTTGCCATGGTCGGCGACGGGATAAATGATGCCCCCGCGATGGCAAGCGCGGACCTGGGCATAGCGGTCGGCTCGGGCACCGATATCGCGATGGAAACCGCCGGGATTGTAATTATTAAAGACGACCCGCGTGATGTTGTTACGGCGAAGCAGCTTTCGGGTGAGACGTTCGGAAAGGTGCGCCAGAATATGTTCTTCGCTCTTTTCTACAACATCATGGGTATCCCGATCGCGGCGCGGATATTCGCCGGCCTGGGACTTGTCCTGAGGCCGGAACTGGCCGGGCTGGCGATGGTATTGAGTTCGATATCGGTTGTGTCCAACTCGCTTCTCCTGCGCAGGTTCAAACCCGGAAAGACCAACTGGATATCGAAGGTCGCGCCGATAATCATGGTGATTGTTTTTGCGCTGCTGTTCATCTGGTTCGCGAGGATAAGCGCCGACACCGCTGAGAACAGCGGTATGGAAATGAGCTGCTCAGAGCCGGCCGTGACGGAGCCGTGGGAGCCGACCGCCGGCGGAACTTCAACGATTCATGTCGATCATACAAGGGGTATGCCGGAAAAGTCCGGTTTGAACAGGCAGAAGACCGCAGCTGCCGTATGTCCGGTTACTCAGATTTCTTCTTCCTTGCTTCTTGTGCAGCTTTCAAGCTCCGTATCGTACCGCTCAGGTTCACTGGTTGACGACCTGCGGATATCTCATTTCTCGAGTCCGGCCAGCCGGGCGAAGCTGTTGCCCATGATTAACTCTATCTCCCTTTCACGGAACGATATCTCCGGGCACCGGGAGAGGTCAGGTTCGGTAACAGCCTTTTTCCAGGTCTCGAGAGGGCAGAGGGCGTTTACGTAAGGTCCATCGGTTCCGAAAAACACACGCCAGGGACCAACTGTATCGAGAACTCTCCGGAGCATCCGATAGAAATCCTCGGGATGCTGATTATAAATGACCTGCCAGCCCGAGAAATCGAAATGGATATTAGGCTTAACCGAAGCCACCAGCAGGGCTTCTTCCCACATCTGGTGAGCAACATGCGCCATTATGATTGGAAGCCCGGGGAAGTCCGCCGCTACATCGTCGACACCGATCGGCTGGGCAAAGCGGAACTTGAGCGGGGCCGGTTGGCTCCCGGTATGGATTACCACCGGCACCCCGTATTCCATGCATTTTTCATACAGCGGGTAGCAGCGTTCATCGTATGGGAAAAAACCTGAAGTGGGGTGGAGTTTGAGCCCCCGCATGCCCCACTCCTCGACAGCGCGTGAAAAGAGTTCAGCCGCGTTCTCCCTCCTGGGATCGATTGAAAAAAACGGTATCAGCCTGCCGGGGAAGCGCCTGGCTGTCTCGGAAACCAACCGGTTCTGCTCTTCGATATCGACTCCAGGGTCTCCGGTCAGGAGCCCGTAGTCCAGGGCGAAAACGCAGGACACGTCCACTCCGGCTGAGTCCATTCCGGAAATAAGCTTCTCCCCGTCGGGGTCGTACAGTAATGGAATGGAAGCGTCGGCCAGAACTTCGGGGTCCAACTGTAACCCGGCATCTTTGCCGAGCATGGCGGCGGCCATTCGCATGCTGCCGATCAGAAAATCGCGGTGGACCCACCCTTCGTTCACAAGGTGCACGTGGCTGTCGATTATCATCTGTCTTATCTCCTCACACGGTCGGATTGATTGCGCGGGCAAGACGGCACATATGATCAGGAAGCCGGCTTTTTACAGAGGCAGATTACTTCCGCGGGATCGAGTCCAAAGCGCTCGATCTCTTCAGGAGAGAAGTCTTCGGCGAACGGTAATATGTCGACCACGAACCCCACGCTCGCCGGGAGCTCGAAAAACTCCGGGCCGTATACCCTGAGGTGGTCTTCCCACTTCAGGAACTCTCTCCTTTCCTCCTCGTTCAGCTCGGACCTCTCCCTGGTCCTGTCGCTCTCCACGGGAACCTGGATCATCGCCCATCCACCGGGTTTGAGTATCCTGAAAAGCTCTTCTAATGCTCTTGAGTCGTCTTCTATATGCTCGAGAACGTGGTAGCAGATAATGGAGTCGAACTGCTGGTCGCCGAAGTCGAGGTCGCATATATCCATGTGGTAGGCGGCCAGGGAGGAGGAAATGTCAGCCGAGGTGTACTCGATGTTTGGTTTGCTGGTACAGTATTTCTGGAAACACCATGCGGGGCCAATCTCCAGGACATTGCGGCTGTCGTAGCCAAAATTCATTTCCCGGTCCAGGAAGAGGCACAGGAGGCGGTACCGCTCGACCGAGAGGCAGTAGGGGCACCTGGCTGTAAGATAGGGAGAGTAAAGAAAAATACGGAAGGTGCGCCCGCAGCACGGGCACTCCTTCGTGTTTCCTATGAATGGAAGCGCCCGCATCCCGGCCAGTGCTTCCCTTGCCGGTTGCCTGGGCGGCTTCTTGAAATCCCAGTAGTCCACAGGAATCGTTTTCTCCTTATACGCTCGGTTATCGGCAACTGCCCGTTAATCAATAACACAATAGATTATAATGCAAAACACGCCGACCGGCTCCGGCCGGACTCAACAACAGCCCTCGTCGCAGCCGCAGGTCGGCTCGCCGCCGGTCAGGGCGGCCTTAATCATTGCGCTGGCACATCCTACCCCGCTGTCTACGCTGAGTGCGCCCCGGGGGCAGTTCAGGGCGCATGCGCCGCACTCCATGCATGCGTCCGGATTCGAAAGCCTTATTTCCGAGTCGACTCTTTCAAAGACCCCCTGCGGGCATACGACGAGGCATATGCCGCACAGGTTGCAGAGGTCCGGGTTGTATTCCAGTGTGTTGGCTCTTGTTTTATCCATGTCTATCCTTTCAGCAGGCGCAGTATCCTCTGCGCGGTGTTCATTATGATGCCGGCTCCGGCCATGCCCGCCATTACAGGGATATATTTGTAGATCTCTCTTTTTACCTGGCTCGGTGATGCGTAGGGAGTTACACCGGTGTAGTTGAGGCTTATATAGGCTGATATGGGGGGCAGTAAAAGCATATAAGACAAAGCGCGCAGCGTTTTATGCGCAAGCCTGCCATTATCGTCTTTCAGGGCGGCGGCGGCGGTGGCAACTCCAACCGCGCCTCCCAGAAGGAAACCTTTATTGCTGTAATCCTTGACCGGCAGCCAGGGAAGCAGTATCGGTACTCCGAACAGCCCGGCAGACGCGGCGCCTGCAACACCCGAAGCCGCGATTTTTCCGTCCAGGAAAAAGGCCGCCGCCGCTATACCCAGCATCCTGGTGAACGTCTGGTTCAACTCGACCGGAATCAGCACAAGCCTGTCGAGTAGATTGAACCGGACCCGCCGCATCCCGGTGGTTGCTTTGCCGGTGCGGAGGAACTCCGGAATATCGGAAGCGCGGATCGGCCCGTAGTCAACCTTGAAGCCGGTCTGCTCCGTCACTTCGTGTGCGGCGACTCCCGTAGCTCCCAGTTGGGGCACTATCACCCGATGCCTGTTTACGACATTGGATAGACCCGTGTCCTTAATCCTGGAGACCAGTTCACCGGTCCCGAACGTTCCCTTTCCAGCGGCACACCAGACGTTGACGCCCTTTGTGTCCAGAACCAGTATATAACCTTCAATTCCTTTGACAGCGTTTCTCAGGGCGTCAAACGAGAGCTGGTAGTTCGCGGTGACGAATACCGGTGAGTCGGGGCCGGGGTTCCCAAGCCTGTACAGCCCTGGCTCCACGCGCCAGCCGCTCCTGTTTACACCCAGCCTGGCCAGGACGTGATTGAGCCATTCATGAATCGTGACCTTTGATACAGTTTCTTTTATCTCCGGCGTAGGATTGATGGCCGTGTCGTTCGTTTTACCGCTGCAGCACGGTACGGATTCACCGCTGCAACAGCACTCATTGCTATCTTTACTCTTCACCCTGTCTCCTTACCTGGGGATAATATCCTTCATTACCGGGCCGAGGACTCCCTTTACCATCTCGTTCAACGACTCAACACTGATAAGGGTGAGGCAGCACAGTTGGCCGTCTTTCTGATGACTGATTACAGCGAGCTTGTCACCGGATTTTATGCCGGCCCTTTCCCTCAATTCCTTGGGCAGCACCATCTGGCCGCGCTCGTCGACGCCCAGGATCGATTCCACCCTGCATTCGCTTGCACCCTCGCAACAGGTATCACCTTTTCCCGACATATTCATCACACCCAATCAGTAATATCAGCATAATCAGAATAATCATAGATTACTGCAATATGCAGGAACAGTCAACAACTGCCACAATGTTTTAAGGAAAACAGGCAACCGCTTTGCGGGCCTTTTCCCGCAGGCGAAATCACGAAAACCGCCTGCTTCTTGATTCCCGGACGAGGCGCTGCTGCTTGCCGCGGCTGAGAGCTGTGGTTTTAAGAGATAGGGATGGCGTGCCAACAGCAGAAAAAGCCATGGTCTAAAGATGCGGGAGGACCGTTACTGCTCTTTCAGAAGTATCTCCGCGACCTCGCCTGGTTTTGATATCATGCAGTGATGGTCGGAGTCGATCTCGAAGTAGTCCCAGTTGTCGCGCCTGGAGTTGTCAACCACTTCTTTAAAAAATTGTGTACCTGCCTCAAGAAACTCGCTTCCGGTGCAGTGTATATAACTTTTCGGCAGTTCGCGAAGCTTCTCTTCGTCGAAGTAAAGAGGGTCGGTAAAGGGCCGGTACCGGACCACGCCGCAGCGTTCCAGGTCGACACCGCGGCTTTCGATCAGGCTGAAAAGTGATTTGCCGCTTTCGGGAACCACTGAATCGATGTAGACAAGGCGGCCGATTTCTTCGGGTATTGTATCGGCTGTACCGGTGATTACCATGGCGCCGTAGCTGTGCCCGACGAGGATTACGTCCCGGAGTTCATTTTCAGTGATAAGGTCGCAGACTTCCGCGATATTATCCTCCAGACCGATCTCCTCCGGGCCGGTGAGGGTAGGGGCCAGAACTTCATGCCCGTTTTCCTCCAATATCGTGACGACGTCCTTCCAGACGCCACCGTCGTTCATGCCGCCGTGTATTAGTACGTAATCTGCCATATATAAAAGGTACCACAATTGCATGGAGTTGCCTTTACGCGGGCTTCGGAATAAAATGTGTACACGCTCTTACTGTCATTTATGCCAAAATACACGGTATTAATACATGGTATTGTTTCTTAACTGTATGGAATGCTCGAAACTTTTTGATCTTGAGTCGGCCCTGCGGCAGGCAAATTGCTGTACCATAAAACTTCTGCCCGACGCCGAAGGATCATTTTTTGATTCGCAAGGTTCATGAGGACGCGTGTCTGAAACCGGTTTGCGAGGTTTTCGTTTCAATTGAAATGCGAAACCTGTAAATAGATTATGGATTGATATGCAACGCCAGGATGGGAGGAGACATGACCAGTGGTCCGCAAAGGTTCGAGAAGTTTATTAAGATCTATGAGTTCCGTGACTGGATAATAAAGCCGCCG
>JAFGMY010000077.1 GCA_016927325.1 Actinomycetota bacterium
TCGTTTATCATATTGTTCATGGTCCTGTTGACGGCGAGAAGGCCGACAAGACCGCTGATTATAAATATGACTATGAACATGGCCGTGATCTGGATCAGTATCGTCGATCGCGGTTTCATGTACTTCGCGGGCGCTTCTTTTTCCCTCCCGGCCTCCTCCCTGATAACCGACCGCGCGCTTTCGGGTCCTTCTTCCATGGCAAGTGTTATGATCCTGGAAAGGCTCGATGTTATCTTATTGAAGGCGGTTTTGAGTTCGATGAACTCCTCGCGCGGCCGGATCTCGACCCTGATATCGAGGTCCCCTTCCATCACCTGCTCTGCAGCCCGGGAAAGCTCACCTATAGGCTTTGCTATCCTTCTGTTGAGCAGGTAACCCATAATCAGGATCGATATTGCCAAAAGACCCAGGGTGGAAAGGCTCATAACCAGAATCATCACCAGGTAGACACTGCCGGTTTCATCGCTCAGAAAACCGTCGATTCCCGCGATCAACTCACCCATGGGTTTGAAAGTGAAGTACCATAGAGACTGGTCGGGATTATCACAGGGTACCTCATAAGCGGAAACCAGGTACTCCTCGTCAAGACCCATGCCGGGGATTCCGCCCTCGAACAACTTGTACCGGCCGCCGCCTTTGTCCATCAGTGCCGCGATCTCAGGTGGAAGTTCACGGTACATGTAATCCTCGTCACTTGTGATAATAATCAGGGGGTTTGTGTTGCCGGCGGTCTGTGGGGGCAGCGCGTAGAATGACAGGGAAATCCCGAGTATCCCGTTTTCAGCACTCGATTTCAGTACATCATTGCCTGTTTCCTGTGTGGGGGTAACCGTTTCCCCCTGAATCGCCGTTTCAACCTCTTTGAAGAATTCCGGGGAGGTCATAGGGAGAACTCCCTTATTGACCTGGATATCGGTCAGCACAAGAGAGTTGTAGCTTTGCGATGATGAAACAAGGGTGGAGATCGACTCCAGGAACCTGTCTTTGCTGTTCTGTGTGAGGTTGTTCAGTGAACTTCTGAAAAGTATGAAGCCGGCCATTGAAGCAAAGAAGAATATGATTACCGCGATGGCGGCTATTTGAAACGACAGTTTGAGCCTCGCCTGCCGCCTGAAACCTTCACTTTTCTTTCCGCTTCTCATCTTTGCCCGGTTCTCCTTCGGTAATTGCAGTGATCGGCAATAGACCTGTAGAACGGATAACCGCTGAGCCGCATTTCACCCGGGTAGCCAATTGTTGCTAATCTTTTTTTCTGTGCGCATCACCGATTTCCTGTTATTCGCGGAATCCAAATCATTTTTCGCCGCGCATGGCATCACCGCCTGTTGAGCGGCTTTCAGTTCATGTTGCAGGGCGGATTGCTCCATTGACATATGAAAGATCCCGCCGGAAAATCCCGGGCGTTGCCTCCAGCAGTACCCGGCAGCCGGGTACTGCTGGAAATTTGGTGGATCGTGACTGTAATATTAACTTATGGAGTTTCTTGCGGCGCATGTGAAGTGATTGAACAGGGACTGCGGTTGGAGGAAGAACCAGATACAGTCGGTTACTTTCAGGAGGTATCAAAATGGTTAAAGATCCGGTGTTGGGAAAACATAAGCGGTCCAGATCGGTCATCCTGTTTCAGATAACCGCCCTGGTAGTAATAGTCTTCATTATATCCGGCGTCCTGAGTGTGATGGTGTTTCAGCATTCAGAGGGCAGGCTTGTAGAAAAAAGCAAGCAGAAGCTTATCCGTTCGGAAGCCGAACTCATCTGTTCGGGGCACTCTTTCATCTCCGATCTCATTGTTCAGATATCTTTTCTTAAGGGCGCAAGCCCGACGGATCCGGAGGGACAGCAGGCTATGGCGGAGGAACTAAGTGAAGCCATCGCCAGGGAGGAAATCTCGTCGTTTCAGAAGATGACGAACGATATACTGAAGGATATGGTGGCGTCGAACATAATGGGCATTACCCTGGATATAGAGGCTAACCCCCCCGCGCCGCCGATAATGCCGGACTCGCTCATACTGTTTTCAAGCGACGAGAACTATATTTATCATGAACTCCCGGCGGAACTGGTAGAGCTTATCCAGATGCCTGAAGGGGTGGAAGAGCCTTACCGGGCGCGGCTGGACGAGTACAACAGCTACATGCTTGCCGAAGACGGAATCCCGGAAATGGACCTTGACGGCGGGTACCTGGTGACTTCCTATCTTTTTGAAATAATCCCCGGCTCGACACTCTGGTTTTTCGATTTCAAGCCGATGGACAAGGAGCTTGCCGATATCGAAAGTTTCTACAGCAATGAAAGGAACAGGACCAACCTGATGCTTGCCCTGGTCATCGGCGGATCGATCATCCTGCTTATACTGATAACGTTTTTCGTTCTTAGTTTTCTCATAAGAAAACGGATCACCGGGCCTATCGATGAGCTTTCCGCGGCCGCGACCATGGTCATGGAGGGCGACCTGGATGTAGAGGTAGAGATAAGAAAAGGTGAGGAGTTCAGGGAGCTCAAGGAAGCGTTCAACAATATGATAAGGACCATAAGGGACATTATTTCAAGGTCGGCAGGAGGCTGAAAACCTCATAATATCATCAGGCTTTCCGTTGATTCAGCGGGAATGATGGAAGTGTCCTGTTGCAGATACTGGATAAGGAGTTTTTATGGCTGAATTCATCCAGGTGTTCACCACCGTTGGAGACAGGGATGAGGCGGAATTGATTTCTCGGACGGTGGTTGAAGAGGGAATAGCCGCGTGCGGGCAGATTATGGGGCCTGTAAGCAGCATCTACCGGTGGGAGGGAAAGGTGGAGAGCTCCGTGGAGTGGCTTGTCATCTTCAAGACCGTGTCCGGCAACTATAACAAGATAGAACAGGCTGTCAGAAGAATCCACTCCTACGATGTGCCTGAGATAATCGCTGTACCTGTCATCGAAGGAAGCAGGGAGTACCTCTCCTGGCTGTCAAAAGAAACACTGCATTAGAAGGTACTGTTCTTGAATGGCGCCGAGCTGCTTAAGAAGCGGATTGCATTAATGAACCGTCTGGTTTTCATCTGCCTGCTGCTGCATCATGTATGCTTTCAGTTCGCAATATTTTTCAAATCCCAGGCTTTTATAGACCGGTTCACCCATTTCGGTAGCGTGAAGTACCATGGTGCGGCAGCCGGAGTGCATGGCTTCCGAAATCGCGTGAGTGCTTACAGCTGTGCCGGCTCCTTTGCCCCGTGCACCGGGAACGGTTCCGACGTTATAGAGGCCTGCGGTTTTTCCATGAATAAAAACCGTCGCGCAGGCGACAGGGGTTTCGTTTACAAGACAGGTGAAGTGCCTGAACGGGAAAGCAGGCCCCAGGCCCGCATGGTTCATCGCTTCCCGGAAGAAAGCGGTGATAAATCCCGGCATCTCGTAAGAAGCCTCAAAGACGGATAACCATTTATCAAGATCGTTTGTGTCCATTACAGGCAAAATAGCAACCGAAGAAGGGCTTTCGGCATTACCGCTGAATTTGCCGAGATCCATTCCCATTCCCGAAACTGTTTCGGCGAGAACCAAACCTTCTTTCTCGAGTTCGGCATAGAGGCGGGAAGGCCTTGTGGACGGGGTTATCCACCAGAGCATCGGCAGGTCTTTTTTCTTGAAAAATTCAAGCGTCCCGACGACTTTTTTCCTGATGTCCCAACCGGGAATGTTCGACCTGAGAACGCTGTTGAGCAGTGGAAAAGCGACGCCGCTGGTAAACCTGAGCATTTCCGGCTCGTCCAGAAGTTCGACCCCGGGCATTCGCGAAAGGCACTTCCACGACTGGAACAGGTTGTTCTCGATCTCATTTATGAAATGGTCTTTATGCATTACGTAGAGTCCTTTCATCCCCGACCTTTCGGAGCCGTACAGATACTGCCCGATTATCGGAACCGGTTTGCCGAAGGCGGAATTATTTCCTTCCGGCCGGGCATGATTCTCCTTATTCCACTATGGGATTGCTGTTCCTGCTTCAGGGTTACCGGGAATGTATGCGTAACAGAACTTGAAATTATCGAGGTTGAGTGGAGGACAGCTCTTTCCGGCAGTGAATAAGTAGGCTTGGCAATCGGGATTTTCAGACATTGACAACCGGATATACTCCTGCCGGGCGTCCATATAGGTCGAATGTACGAATCCGATTGTTGTGGAATGTCAAATGACTGGAATGATTTGACGCTCAGTACAAGTACCTTTGGCGCATGTTCGAAATGAGCAGATTATTCATGAAGACAACCGGGTAACCGGGACTATTTCAAAAGGAGTTAGATAGACATTGCAGAAACACTGTTGTAGTAAACTCGCGGTCTTTCCTGTGTCGGGAACTCAACCGGGCAATCAGTGGATCTTGCCTGAAGCGCTGCTGTCCAACGGTCAGCGGTAATGCATAAATGCGGTCTTCCCGGGGGAGATATATGGCGGCCGGTGATGCCGGGCCGCCGGAAAAGTGGAGGTGGAACAATGATCAAGAGAGTCGTTATCCTGGTTCTGGTCTCCCTTGTCGCGGCCGTAATGGCTGTTGGCTGCGGCGGCGGCAATGGAGGCGGTGGTACTGACGTAACCGACAAAGCGGAGAAACAGATCTCGGACGCGAAGTCCACGCTGGCCGATGCCGAAGCAAAAGGTGTGACCGTTCCGGAGGATGTAAAGAAAAAGCTTGATGATGCGGAAAGCAGGGTCGACAGCGATTCAGTCGAGGCCTTGATCCTGGCGACCGAAGCCAGGGCCGATATCGAAAACGATGTGAAGGACGCATTCAATATCGCCGAGCAGACCTACAACACCTGCAAGGGAACGGCCGAAGGTGTAATCAAGAGTGCCACTGCCGGAGCGGATATGACTCAGGCAAACCAGTCTCTCCAGAAAGCTGAGGAGGCGAAAGCTTCAGCAAAGACCATCCAGGACTGGTACAACGAGACCGATGGTCCGATTTACTGGTCTAACCTTGCCGCTCAGCAGGCCGCCGAGGCATCACTGGCAAAAGCCACCACGACAGCCGAGCAGCAGGCGGCAGCCTCCACTGTGAAAATCTACGAGCAGGGTTCAGCCCAGATCTTTAACTCGATCAGTAAATACCTGCAATCGCAGGGGCAAAACCCGGCTGACTACAAGACGGGCATCACCGGGATAAGCCAGAAGGACCCTAACTGGATAACCGCCGCGGCGACGCCGCTGACAACCGCCGAAGGAGTCCAGCCTGTCCCATTTTTGTTCCATTACGAAAACGGCAACTGGGTGATGAAAGCCGGGCAGACATGGACGGCCGGATTCGCGGGCGCACCGTCAGATATGGTCCCCTGAGGAAGAAGGCAAATCAATATATCCGGTGTGCTTGCCTGGAAACGGGAGCCCCGAATGGGTTCCCGTTTACCGGTATTTTAAGACTGAATTTCCGTTACTGTTATCTGTATTGCATGTGGAGGTGCTTACGGGAGGAAGGGCATGCTTCTGATACGGGTAACTCGCAAAGCAGACATGTTCGAGTAAACGGTACTAAACATCAAATGCCTGTTACTCCACCGGAACAGTGCCCCCCGGTTTTGAATCCGTATAAGAAGTACATCGACCTCTCGGCGACAACCGGGCTGTCGGAACTCACCA
>JAFGMY010000078.1 GCA_016927325.1 Actinomycetota bacterium
ATTTACTAAAGTTTGCTACTAAAGTTGACGAAAGAGAAGATTGACAAATAGGGTAGCAGTGATTGATAATTTTATCCTACAGTTAAGCTATATGTAATTTGTCTTAACTAGTCAATTAGATTTAGAGTGTGATGTTCATAGCTAAGGGAGCTGAAGTGAGCAACAAACTCTTGACGGTGAATGAAGTGGCAAACATTCTCAGAGTGTCCAACATGACAGTGTACCGTCTTGTGAAAAGCAAACAACTTCCATGTATCAGGGTGGGCAAGAACTACCGGATAAAGGAAACCGATGTTGATAAGTATATCAACCGCGGGCCTGAGTAGCCGGTGGGGAAACAGTTCTTTTAGCTGGGTTGAAAGATGGATGGAAAGAATACTGAAGAGTATGGAAGCCGGTACCGATAGTTTAGGAGTTGGAAATGGCTAGAGGCGGAAATGCGGTAGGCCTCGATATCAGTTCAGGGTCGATAAAGGTCGCGGAGGTCAACTACGGGAAGCAGGAGCCCGTACTTAAGAACCTTTCGACGATTATGCTTCCCGAAGGTCTCGTGCATGAAGGCGAGATAGAGGACCCGGAGGCGATGAGCGGTTATATCCGTGACTTGTGGAAGCAGGGGAAGTTCAGCCGCAGAAAGGTCGTCCTGGGGATATCCAACCAGAAAGTTATCGTAAGGCCGATGGAGATCCCTTACATGCCGGAGGAAGAGCTGGAAACGGCCGTAAAGTATCAGATTCAGGAGTTCATACCGATACCGATCGAGGACGCGATCATCGGGTATGAAGTGGTGGACGAGTACATGACCGGCGAAGAGGAGAGAATGCAGACCATCCTGCTCGCGGTTGCTCACCGGGACATGGTGCAGAAGTTTATGGAGGCGGTCGGAGGAGCCGGCCTGGGGCTCGAAGCGGTCGAGTTGAAGTCGTTCGCCATGGCCCGTTCGCTGATCAAGAAGGAGTACCAGTTCATGGAAGAGGAGGCGGCCCCGCCCGGCAGTGTCTGCCTGATAAACGTGGGCGCCGGAATCTGCAATATATGCATAGTAAAGGAAAACACACCCCGGTTCGTCAGAATGCTGATGAGGGGCGGGGACTTTTTTACCAATTTTTTAATCGACCACCTGAACATGGCGCCCGCTGAAGCCGAAGAGGTTAAGAGAGGCGTAAGTATGAGCGAAGAGGCAAACTCGCTCCTGCAAAGAGAGATACAGGCGTTCGTGAATGAAATCAGAAGATCACTCGAGTATTACATATCGCAAACCCAGGAGAGGGACTTGAACAGGGTTGTTCTTTCCGGAAGCGGTTCAAAAATGATAAACCTTCCACTGGAGCTCAACCGGGGACTGAAGCTGCCGATAGAGATTGGACACCCACTGCAGAATGTGACTCTTGGCAAGTTCCCGTACACACCGGAGGAACTGGCTGAAATGGAAGCGTCGGTCGCGGTCTGCATAGGGCTCGCGCTGAGGGGAACGGAGGAGTAAAGTGACAAAGATAAACCTGCTTCCCCCGGAAAAAATAAAGAAAAAAGTGGGGGCACCGGGCGGTAACCTGATATGGCTTGCGCTGGCACTTCCATTGATCGTGCTCATAGCGATCGGGGTCTGGTGGTTCTCTTTAGGGTCCCAGGTGAGCGAAAAGGACGACGAAATCAAATCGACCAAACAGGAGTTGCAGGACTGGCAGGCGAAGAACAAGGCCCTTGAGCAGTACGAGGTCCGTCTGCAGGAAATCAAAGCGAAAGAACAAGTAGTCGTAAGAGCGGTATCAGGCCGTATCTACTGGGCGAGAATCCTCTTGAATATCGCCGACTTCTGCCCTAACGATATCTGGCTTGTGTCCATCAATTGCAGTTCTTCCGAGAACGAGGGCACGGTGGATTTTCAGGGTTATGCCAAGCAGTGCAGGAACCGGTGGAACAAGAACATTGATGACTTGTTAATGGTTGTTCCAGGAACACCTGATTGGCGCAGGGATCTTCATCCGGACAACCGGTTCCATCCCGAAGGGACAATGGACGGTTACTATACTTATTATCCTGATTATCGGCCTGTCGCCAACTGGATAGAAAAGATGGAACAGATAGAGCAGTTCGCAAGGGTATGGGTGTCGAGCGCGCAGCCAGAATGGCATGCTTTCGCAGCTGCAACCGTTTTGTACAAAGTACCATTAAAAGAGCCGGTTTATGACCCGGTAACCGGAGAACTGCTGGGTTACGAGGAAGTATATAGTTACTATGATGTTGATGAAGGGGACTATGTAATGTCGTTCAGTTCTACCGCGAATCTTGATATGCCGAACGCGGCGATCGGGAAACCTCTTGGTGCCGCTTCCGCACCGGCGGCGCCTGCGCAGCCCGCGACGCAGGAAGGGGCTGAAGAAGGAGGTGAAGAGGAATAATGATGAAGTTCATCAACAAGAACCCTCTAATAGTATTGCTGATCGTTGTTTTTCTTACGATAGTGGTCGGCGCGGCAGGGTACTTTCTGCTTGTCGGGCCGCGAAAGGCGACTATCGACAACAAGCAGAAAGAGATTGAAGGGGTACGGAATGAGATAGACACCGAGAAGCAGACGAACAAGAAACTGCTGGAGACCAAGAACAAGGCGACAGAATACGAGGCCAAGCTGGCCCAACTGGATGCCGTTATACCGCAGGACCCGCAACTGCCGCAGCTCATCAGGAATCTGCAGGCGGCGGCTGACCCGGGCACCGGGGCTGGACTTCCCTGGTTGTCATTCTCGCCGGCTGAGATATCATCGGGTGAAACCGGGGCCGGATATAATACTTATAACTTTTCAATGTCTGTTGCCGGTTACTACAAGGAAATCAACGATCTTGTTTACCGTATCGAACGGTTTCCCAGGGCGGTCATAATTGAATCATTAAGCATTAACTCGACGAACGCGCTTCCGGGATGGAACGAGGTATGGGGCAGCGATTTTGAGGACATGCCGGAATTATTGTACATTCCCGGTGTACAGGAACCGGCTTCGAATCCTCTAAACACAAATGTACCGATGAGTAGAGTGATTAATGAGAACTGGGGCCTGGTGCAGGCGGAAATTAGCGCCAAGACATTCACATACGCCGAACCGAAGGTGGGAAGCTGGGAGTCTCAGCAGACGTCCGCACCGGCGGCCGCCCCGCAGACTGAAGGCACCGAGTAACCCGAGTTAGAGAGGTCAGTGGTGATGAGCGGCAAGACAAGAAAAATGAGGCCTAAGGGCAGCTGGAAGATTGACGACCGAAAGATGGCGGTATTAGCCATGGTCATGGTCACGAGTGTAGCGCTGGTGCTTGGCATTGTGTTTTTCGCCAGAGGCGGCGACAGTAAAGGGAAAGACGCCGGGACTCTGGCCCAGGCGGAGGGAGAAAAACCCGCAGCAGCCCCGGCGGAAGAATCCACGCCGACAATTGAGTCGCTGACTGTTCCTCCGTTGTCCTTGTACCACGAGAGAAATATATTCAGACCGCTGATTGACATGGTCGGGAGTGGAGGCGGGGGGAGCACCGAAAGCAGTGGGGGTGCCGCCGATCAGGCCGTTGAAAGCAAGGCGGGTGGCACTGTTCTGGCCGCCAATCCGAATATTAATCCTTCAGGCGGGAGTGACGGTATGCCGTCCGCGGAAATTACTATTGAAGGTGTTGTCGAAGAGGACGGAACCCGGTTCCTGCAGGTCAGAGTGGTGGACCAGTTCTATGACAAGGTCGCCGAAGGGGAAATCTTCGGGGATTATTACAAACTTCTGGATATAAATCCCAATGAAATAAGCACTATACTTTTCGGAGACGAGAAGTTTTCCATCGGAGTCGGGCAATCGATATACTGGTGAGGTGATGGGCCGCGTTTGACGGGGAGACGGGAATTAAAGGACAGAAAGTTGACGGCACTTCACCGGGAAGTGCCGTTTCCAGCGTTTAAGGGGGAAATATTCAGATGGCCTTGAGGTACCTGACAGGCGGTGAATCGCATGGACCTTCTCTGGCGGTAATCATTGACGGTTTGCCCGCAGGACTTGTTGTGTCTGCGGATATGATAAACAGAGACCTGGCGCGCCGACAGTCCGGCTATGGCAGGGGTGGCCGCATGAAGGTGGAGAAAGACCGCGCGCGCATTATTTCGGGGGTAAGGCTCGGTGTGACACTGGGAAGTCCGGTGTCTGTTCTGATAGAAAACAAAGACCATGAGAACTGGGCGGCGTCGATGTCACCGGTGGCGTCAGATGATGATAGGCCGGAGAAGGAGACCAGGCCGAGACCCGGACACGGCGACCTGGCGGGAATGCTCAAGTACGGGACACTTGACGCCCGCGACATACTTGAAAGAGCCAGCGCCCGGGAAACCGCGGCCAGGACCGTGGCAGGTTCGCTTGCCAGGGTACTCCTTGAGAGTTTCGGGATAAAGGTCGCCAGCAGGGTGGTCCGGATAGGCGGAGTCGAGGTGCAGCGTGAGCCGGTAATGGATCTGAAGGGGTTCGTTGATGTCGATGAGGACGTTGTAAGGTGCGCGGACAAAGAGGTGTCCTGGAAGATGGTGGAGGAGATTGAAAAAGCTGCCGAGAGCGGGGACTCGGTAGGCGGGGTATTCGAGGTAGCCGCTTTCGGGTTGATGCCGGGACTCGGCTCGATGGCTCAGCATGACCGGCGTCTTGACGGCAGGCTTGCGGGAGCGCTTGCTTCGATACCGGGAATCAAGGGTGTGGAGACAGGGGACGGTTTCTCACTGGCGGGTGTCTGGGGCAGCAGGGCGCACGATGAAATTCTTTATGAAAGCGCGCGCGGGATCGAAAGGAAGACCAACCGCGCGGGGGGGCTTGAAGCTGGAATGACCAACGGCGAGCCCCTGGTGCTCCGGGCGGCGATGAAGCCGATTCCCTCACTCAGAAGACCGCTTTCGACGGTTGACATGGGGACACTGGAGCGGGTGGACGCCTTCAGGGAGAGGGCTGACGTATGCGCTGTTCCGGCCGCTTCAGTGGTCGGGGAGGCCGCGGTATGCTTCGTTCTGGCCGAAGCGCTGTGTGAGAAGTTCGGCGGAGATTCGCTGGGGGAAATCGAGAGAAATGTCCATGGATACCTGGAAGGCATTAAGGACTTCTTCAAACCTCCCGAGTAAGCAGGTTTTACCACGCTGATATTGAATAGTCGAGACGGCGTTTCGAAGCGGGAGAAATTATGGTGGTGAGAGAACCTAACATAGTGCTTGCAGGATTCATGGGATCGGGCAAGAGCACTGTGGGAAAGATTGTTTCCCGGATAAGCGGCATGAGATTTGCGGAAATAGACGATTTGATTGTGTCCTCAGAGGGCATGAGCATCAGGGATATTTTCAGCACTCGTGGTGAGAAGAAGTTCCGGCGTCTTGAAAAAGAGAAGATACGGGAAGTGACGTCGGCTGAGGGTATGGTGATAGCGGTCGGCGGAGGAGCTGTTCTCGACCCGGAGAACGTGAGTGCGCTCAAGTCAGGCGGAGTCATATATCTTTTGAAAGTGTCCGCAGCCGAGGTCGGGAAAAGGGTGGGGGCCGATGATGAGCGGCCGCTTCTTGGAAAAGAACCGGAGGAGATCGAGCGGTTGATGTGGTCCCGCGAGAAAGCTTATATCGCCGCTGCTGACAAGGTTTTCGATACTGACGGGAAAGACCCCGGATGGCTGGCGGAGAACATATATAATGATTACCGAAAACGGTTCATGCGGGGTGAAGGGAGCGGTCTTGGATATTAAGCACGTACGGGTGGAGCTTGGAAAGCGCAGCTATACGGTTCTTGTAGGTTCCGAGATCATGAATGAAATTCCGTTCCTGCTCGGGGAACGGGGCTGGCGGAAAGCCGCCATAGTAACGGACAGCAACGTAGGCCCCTTATACCTGGAAAAGGTGGAAAGGACACTTTCACGCGCGGGGATAGAGATCGGTTCGGTAATGGTCGAGGCCGGCGAGGATTCCAAGAGCATGGAGGAGGCCATCAGGATTCTGAACTACCTCTCGTCAAGGGAGATGACCAGGGGTGACCTGGTCATAGGTCTCGGCGGCGGGGTGGTGGGAGACCTGGCCGGTTTTGCCGCGTCGATATTCAAAAGAGGGCTCGATTTGCTCCAGGTACCTACCACATTGATGTCGCAGGCCGACTCATCGATCGGTGGAAAAACGGGAGTCAACCTCCCGTCCGGAAAAAACCTGGTGGGCACGTTTTACCAGCCCCTAGCGGTGATAGCCGACGTGGAAATGCTGAAAACGCTGAAGACCCGCGAGTTCAAATCGGGTCTGGCCGAAGTCGCCAAGTACAGATTCCTGAAACCGGACGGGTGGCCGGGCACGCTTCCGGAGTTTGAAGAAGCGTTGAAAGAAAAAGATGCGTTTCTGGTGGAGATGGTGAGCCGTTGCGCCGGCATCAAGGCGGAAGTGGTCTCGAGGGATGAGTGGGACACCGGCTTGAGGGCCGTTCTCAATTATGGGCACACCCTTGGACACGCGCTCGAGACCGTGACCGGTTACACGGGCACTTACACCCACGGCGAAGCGGTTTCGGTAGGGATGGTCTTTGCCGCCCTGGTGTCCAGAGAGCTCGGGATAACCGAGGACGATCTTGTTAATGAGCACCAGGAACTGCTGAGTTCGGCGGGCCTTCCCATAGCGCCGTTCGACCCCTCACCGGAGTTTGATAAGCTCTTTGAAATAATGCTTCAGGACAAGAAAAGCAGGGGAAGCCTCGCGATGGTGCTTCTGGAGAAAGACGGGAAACCGCTGGTCGAGAGAGGTTTGGGCAGGGAAACACTTTGGAAATGCTATCGGGAACTGATTCGTGGTGAATAACGTGGTCAGTGTGCTGGTCTTGAACGGGCCGAACCTTAACCTACTGGGGGAAAGGGACCCCGGCCACTACGGTACCGCGAAACTTGAAGATATCAACCGCGATCTGGAGAAACTTGCATCCAGGATCGGGGTTGAAGTGATATGCCGTCAATCGAACCACGAAGGTGTTCTGATAGACCTTATTCACGAGCATAGAAAGACCTGTGGCGGGATAATAATCAATCCGGGCGCTTTAACCCATTACAGCTACGCGCTTCATGACGCTATCGAAGCGGTTAAGCTTCCGGTCGTCGAGGTGCATCTTTCCGATATTCACTCCAGGGAAGAGTGGAGACGGAAATCCGTTATCACCCCGGTGGCCTGGAAAGTGATCTCCGGCAAAGGCCCGGCGGGTTATCTCGAAGCCCTGGAACAGCTTGCCTTGTATTTGGAAGAATCCGGGTAACCGTGAACTCATAATGAAAGAATGAAATGACTGTATCGATTATCACTCTACTTTCATGCACTTTCATGTCTTTGTATTTTTCCTGCACCTCACAAGTTCCAACTTCTGGATTCAGTCAGGGAGGGTCCAGCAGGGAGGAGAGTTAATCGAACAGCTTTTCGTATTCTTTGAAGACGGTTATGGTGAAGCGCTGTTCGCCCTTTCGAAGCTCTTCGCACTCCGGTCTGGTTCTGACCGCGAAGCCGGTCCGGGAGACGCCGGCCACCGGGTCCATGCCGGGCGCAACTCCACCGGTTTTCATTGATTCGAGTTCGAGTTTCCGGGCGTCCTTCGGGTCTGCCGCCGTCACGAGGGCGGAAACTTTCACGATGGAGCCGTTTTGAAAACGCGAGGATTCGAGCCTCATGTCGAGGTAGCCCCTTCCGAGTACCCAGGAGTCGGGATATTCGGCGAACCCGGCCGGGCAGGCTATAAACGATAATCCACCCGCGCTCTCGGCCGCAGCGTAAGGCTTTCCCGGGTTAAAGCTCACGACGGCAGCTTTTTCATCTCCCGGCTGTTTTGTCTCTTTGCCGGAGATGCTCACCCTCGAACCGTTCCTGAACTCCAGCCGGTAAAGATCGAGGGCCGGCTCACTTTTCCAGCCGGTTCCGTCAGCTTGTATCGTGCAATCAATTGTTGCGTACGGCTGGTCTTTCTTAAGAGAGACAGAGTATATCTTCGTCAAGGTGCGGTTTTCGCTGTTGATTTCATGGGAGACCTCATAAACGGCCGAATCCGGTCCGGTAAATGTCAGAACCGGCCCTTCAAGTTTGCGGCCGTTGTCGGCTGTGGCGCTTCCACTCTGCACACCCGGGTCGGTAACCGGGCCGGCCGTTTCCCCGTTTCGGGTTATAGCCGTTATGATATCGCCGGATCCGCCGTTGACTGAAACCCGTACCAGCCCGTTATCAAGAACGATGTTCTCGTAACCGGCCGGGCTTTTCGTAGCCCGCGCCTCGACTTTACCGGAGGCTTTGCTATCGGCACCCCCGGTATTTACACCTCCGACGGCGAGTATTTCCCCCAGGGGGTTCCAGCCGTTATCGAGTATATCCAGCGATATCCGGCTTACCTGTTCAACAGAGGTCTTGGTGATTTCGAACGAAACCGTACCGTTTTCATCTGTGATGAGGGAGGCTGCAGCCCCTCTGCCTTCGATACTGCTGGTTCCGGTACTGTCGCACAGCCTTACCGTAGTGCCGGAGGCGGCTCTTCCCTCATTGAGCACGGTAAGTGAAAATGAATCCGACTGGTTAAGCTCAAGTGTTCCCGGCGGCGGGTAGACTTCTGCCTCAAACGGACCGCACTTTACGGAGTGGACGGGGCTGAATGCCGGGACTACGGCCGTCCTGCCTTCGGCCTCTACCACGACTTCCATATCATTGATTTCGCCGGGGTTGGTCACGACCGCGTTGAAAGAGTAGATGCCCCTTGAATCCGTCGAACCAGATATCGAGTCCCCGCCGTCTTTGAAACTTAGCCCGCCTTCCACGTCCTTCACGGTTACGTGAGCGTTACCGGCCGGTTTCATGGTTCCGGCCGGACCCGCCGCGACGAGCCTCTTTTCGATATTGTTCTCAGCGGTAACGAGAGCATTGAAGCGAGACTTGAGATTCCCCGCTCCGTCGAGTTCCCCGGTTTGGATAGCGTGGGCGACGAGTGCGGTTTTTGACTTGTAGTCATCGATTACCGCTGTGATTCCGTCCGGATCGAGACGGTCGTTCTCGAGCATGAAATCAAGTTCAGCGAGCCGTTTTTCCGCGAAAATAAGGGTCTTTTCCATTTCCATGGACCGGTCGAAAGTGAATGCGAGCTCAAGGCTTTCTCTGGCCCTCTTGAGTGAATAGAGGGCGTCTCCCGGGTTACTGTTCCTGGCGGCGACCGTAAGTCCCGAGAAAACAAGAAGAACGGCTATCAGAACGGACGCGGCTGCTGTGGAGTACCTGAAAGCAGGTGACCTGTACCTGTCCGTTGATTTACCAGCCGGCATGCCGGCTTTTCCTGACTTGAAAGTGCCGGTGTCGCCAAAGAGGGCAAACCCGGGGAAAAGCGAGTAGAATGAGACCTTCAACTTCAGAAGCCGGGAAGGCTTGATCTTCGGAATCGACTTGATCTTCTTGACGATGACCACCAGCTCTTCCGGCTCTGTTATGTCTATTTCTTTTCCGTTATCGTGTTTTCTGTCCATTACTTAAACCCGGTCCGGTTCCAGTTGTCGTCATCAACTACATTGTCACCCGGTGCAGATTCCCCTTCGGAGAACCTCTTCCGGAGGTTCTTTATTCCCTTGAACTGCAGGGCCCTGACAGTAACTTCCTTTTTGTCCAGTATCATCGCTGTCTCCGTGATGCTCCTGTCCTCCATGAACCTGAGGATTATGACCTCTGCCTGAGCTCCGGGAAGCTTTCCGATCTCTATTTGCAGCCGGTCCAGCTCATCCCTTGAAGCCACCTCATGCTCTATGTCCTTCCCATCGGCCACTTCACCCACTGAGTCCAGATCGACCGGTTTCTTCAGCTTGCGGAAGTGGTCGACCACCGCGTTATGGGCGATCCGGTAGAGCCATGCTTTTACCGAGTATCCTCTCTCCTCGTAACCGCCTACGGCCTTCAGGCCTCGAGCGAAGACCTGCATAGTCAGGTCTTCGGCGTCACTGCGGTTACCGACCCTTCTCGCTATGTAATCGTAAATATCCGGATAGCACAGCTTGAAAATCTTGCCGTACGCCCTCTTGTCACCCTGCCGGGCTTTCAGCATGAGTTCCCGCAGGAACTCATTTTGAGGGTCCTGTGTCACTTCCTCTATCTCCTTAAACGATACATGTGCCGGGTTTGTTAACAACGGTCCGAAAGCTTATTTCACATATATACTATTCGGTCTTTTTACCCTGAAGACCTGACTCCCGGATAAAAAAGGTGGAACGGCCGTACCGCGCTCAAAGGTGAACGGCAGACAACTTGCATCGAAAAGGACTATTCAGCCCGGGCTGTTGCAAAATGCCGGTATATAAAATACATTGGTGAATATTTTTCAGGTTTACGGATAGACTCCCTGGAGGTCCTTTTTTTGAAGAAGCATCCGGCACATGAGAACGGGTTCGCGGTTTTTGAGCTGATCACTTTGCTGCTATTGTTGTGTTTATTTCTCTTCGGGCTGGTTTATCTCACCAGGGATGCTTCCCTGTCGGGAAGCAGAGTAAGCGAGCCCTCCGTCGACCTGGAGGGGGAGCGGATACTGAACGATCTTGGAGCAATCTTCGATCAGGGGTGCGCGTTGTTATTTGAACGATCCCGTGAAGGCATAATTGATAGTGCTGTAGATGGTTCAACAGAGGCGATAACTTTCAGTGCCGACTCGTCCAGGCAGGTTACCCTTCTTGCGGACCTCGACGGCGATCCGGGAACCGGACACGTGCCGGTGGCGCTGTTGGAAGACAAAAGGGGAAGCGGTCTTCCGGAAAGTGTTGACAGGTACGAAGCCGTATCGATACAACAGGAGAGCGGTTCCCTCACCGCTAAGGTTTACACAGGCTACAAAAGGGGGGCCGAGCGGGTCACATTATCTGAGTTCCTCGACTCCGGCCAGCAGAGTCCGTTTGAAGTCAAATACTACTCTGGCGGGAAGGAACTGTGGGCCGGTCTATCAAAAGACGAACCGGAGAGCGGGGATCTTGTTGATCGAATAAGAGTATCCGTCGCGGTTCAGAATGAAGGTGTCTCGAGAGAGGTTCAAAGAACTTACAGGCTGGCCCACCCGGTACCCTGCGTTGTAATATAAACCGCATTTAAGAGAACAGAAATTTCCTGAAGCTGACAATAATATTATTATATTGTTAACTATATAACGGTTTTATTGGTTCTATAACAGGATTCTTAAGCGGTTTACCAGAATCACTGCATAAGGCTTTGTTCAGGCCGTAACTGTTTCGTTATCGCACGTTTGATATCCTTAAAGATTCGGCGCAGTAGTGTCGATTCCAATTGATGGAGAAATATTTTCAAGCTGGGGTTCTTTTATGCCTGAAACGAAGGATCGCGGACGAGCGGAGCCGTCGTTTAAAAGCCGTAAACAAAAAGGCTGGAACTCCGTTTTACTAATTGATGATGGTCGGCAGGCATGTGACCGGGATGGAGGCTGATGTGAACACCGATAAGCGCATTTCAACAAGGGCGGATGCGGTTTTGCCCTGGATTCGCTTTTCTAAAGGGATCCGGCGCCATGCCGGAACAGCCACACACGGCCAGAAAGGTTTTACGCTCGTTGAACTCGGAACAGTGTTGATAATAGCGACCATGCTGATTGGGACTACTACTGTTGTATACTACCAGACCACAAGAAAGACCGACCTGAAGACCGCCGCGGAACTGGTGAAAGAAGATTTGAGAAAAGTCTATGCTCTGACCGATTCCGGTGGAGGGGTGACCGATGGCACCGGTATGAAACACCGTGACCAGTACAGGATACAGTTTCATACAAACGATGGGGCTCATGCGCCGGTGAACAGCTACCGGATACTGAAGCGCACCTGGGACATCGCGACAGGCTCTTACAGTGCCTGGGAGCCGGTAGAACCGGAGCGGTCTTCCGCGGTAAAGGTTCTGAGCGACAGCTGGGTAAGGCCGACGATGTCGAGCGACACCCAGATAACCGCCTTAACCAATATGTCGGGGGCGGATGGGGAAAAGGGAATAACTTTCGAAGCAAAAGGTTCGATAATACAGACCGACCCGCCGCTTGGCGACAAAACCATTACCCTGGGTACCGCCGGTAGCGGAGATACGATAACGATCACCGTATCCATGTATGGATCGGTTGAATAACGGACAAGGGGCGTTATATGCGCACATTATGCGCGGACAGAAATCTTAACTGCATGTCGGGAGGCGTTTCATAATGTTCAGGATTACACACCTTAAAGGGCAGGGCGGCTTCACTTTTATCGAGGTGGTTGTAGCCACGCTTCTCTTTGCTGTTTCGGTGGTAGGTGTCGCCGGAATGATGGCGGCGGGCGGCGCCAATGTTTCCCGGGGCGCCAATGAAAGCACCGCGGCGAACCTGGCGGCGGAGAGATTGGAAGAGGTGAAAAGCCTCCAGTATTACGTGCCGTATGAGTATATGAAGGGTGACAGGGACATAGACGACTTCTACTTTAACATGAGCCAACCGAACGGCGTTGCGGGAAACCCCGACGCCCACCCACAGCTTGATAACCCTTACGTTGTCGAGGATTACGGAACGATACCCGGTTTCAGCAAGTTCAAGCGGACTACCGCGGTAGAGTATCAGTACCTTAACGGCGACAGTTTTGTTCCTGCGGTAATGAAGACCGGCTGGATGCCGAAGTACCCCCCTTCGATCGGAGTGGATGAGCCGCGCGGCGGGCTTGATGAGGCAGACAACGAGGAAATCCACGCGATGATCGTTGAAGTGACCGTCACTTATGAGACCAGAGAGGGCCCGCGCGTATACAAGCAGAGGGGACTTGTCGGCGACCTCCTCGTTCCCGGAGGACAGAACGACCCGGTACTTTCTGTAAACTCGATAGATCCGATAAGCGGCTATACCAATGACAGTAATTTTCAGATGAAGATATATGTCGACGCGGTCGGCGACCTCAATCCAAGCTCAAGCCTCGAGGTCAGGCTCTGGTACCCTGGACGCACCGATATCGTCGCATACAACGCCCAGGCGAACGAGGACGGCACGATGATAACCTGTTACTTTGATTTTACTCAGCCGGAAATCATCCCCATAAAGTACCACCTCTCGGTTTACTGGATCGAGGAGGGTTTTCAGGACAAGAACTTCCGGGAGTGCTTCACCCTTATTCCCCCTCCACCGGGCATAACCGATGTGAAAGAGTACGACTGGGGCTACCGTGCTCAGGGGGCGCGACGGGTGAGGATACTTGGAGCTTCACTTGCCAGCCCATCCGGCGTAAGATTGAGGGGCCCCGTTGAGGGAAGCAGTGATGTTGTCCTTACAGGTTCCGTTATTTCAGCGTCAAACACTGAGGTTATCGCGGAGTTCAATATGACATCGGTCCCGGACGACCAGGACTATTTTAACAAGCACTGGGACGTTGAGGTCGATACCATGGGCGGGACAATAACCTCCGATGACAACAGCGAGCGGGTGCTCCTTAACCCTCCACCGGCAGCCGGCTCAATAAGCCAGACCAGCGCGAGCGCAAGCAGGGAATACAGCGGTGTAGTTGTAACCGGAACTTATTTCCAGAACTACCCGAGTGCCCCGGAGATGAAACTCGTAAAGGATGTTAGTACCCTGCCGGTTGCTGATGATGTGATATATGTTTCCATCGATCCGGGTTCAGGGTCTTTCAACGAGACCTTCACAGGCACATCTTACGACAGTGTTTCCATGAACCTGTTACGGTCGAATTTTCACTACTGGGGCGATGAGACAATTGAGATTCCGGAGGAAACAAACCTGGATGGAAGATATTACCTCTATGTAAGGAACGCCGATGGAACGGCGGTTATCAGCAGTTCTGTATATGTCGACATTGCGGACGCCCCCCCGACTGAACCGATTATAAGCAGTGTCGTAGTGGAAGAGGGAAATCCATCGGAACACGTCGACTATCACTGTTACAACGACTGGGACGTCCCGGTCACGATATATGGCGAGAACTTTAATACCGACCCGTTGATGCTACAGTATCAGCTTTCTGATACATACGGGTTGACCGGAACACCGGTTGTGACAGGTCCGTTCGGCCCAGGGCAGAGAATCGAGGGGCTGGTTATAAACACGATAGGACTAATCACTAAGGGTTATGAGTTGGAAATAACAAATGTGGATACCGGTGAGCAGGGGACATTCATGTTCAATATTACCGAACCGGCCGCAGATGCGGTTGTGGTTATGGCTCCCGGTGCGACTGCACCCAGTGGCGGCTCCTGGCCGCAGGCCAACCCGTTCTGGAACGACAGCGGCATAAGCAACTCTACAACTGATACTTCGAGTGCTACAAACATATGCAGGGAAGCAGACACCTATACCTACAGGATAATTGCCAAGAGGATGAGAAACAGCAACGTTGTGTGGTGGTTCGATCCTGAAGACAAGGATCCTTACACCATGTCAGCAAGCATAGATAAGAGCCGGTCGGGTAAATGGGTGAGGGCTTATGGCAGCGCTCCGATTCCCAACTGGTCATGGTGGATATTTGATTATAAAGATGTGAATGTAAAGTGTTCAAACAACGGCGGAGCAACTTACGGTCCGGAGTACAATAATAGAGTAAGAATCAGGACCTGGTAAGGACGAGTTCAGGAAAGCGGGTTTGCGGTAGTTGAATGCGGGAACGGAAACAGCGCCGGAAAACGCTGCTGCCGGGTAATTGATAAGAAAAAGGAAGATAATATGAAACTTATCAATAGGGGTCTTAGGAAGACGAGAAAATCGATAGCTGGGATAGCTGGAGAAGAGGCGGGGTTCACGCTGGTCGAGCTTTCAATGGTCATGCTTATTTCGGTGATTATGCTGGCCGGAATGGTTGCCATGATAACCAACGCCTTCGATCTTTTCGGGACCAGCAAGGATTTGCAGGCGGTTACCGACTCTCAGCGGCGAGTACTCGGCAGTATGACCCGGCAGATCAGGAACGCCCTGTTCCTGGTTGACGCGGAGTGCGATGAGAATACCCTGACCTTTTATTCCGATATCGACAACGACCAGGGGACCGCCGCCGACGTCGACAACTATGCCCAGGCTGAAAAAGTATCGTTTTACCTGGAGGACAAAAAAGTGATGATGTCGGTGACGGAGCCTGACGGCACCCCGGCGGTTCCCGCCACGATCGGGTCTTATGTGAACAGTATCAAGTTTTACTACTTCCTGGCGAAAGAACTGCCGGAGCTCGATCCGATAAGTCCAGACCCCAAGAGTCCGATTAACTCCTACGCCGGAACCGAAAAGAACGAGGAAGTCGGAATGATCCGGATTGTTTTAAGAATGCAGAAAGGCGATATCCAGAGGAGCTTTTACCAGGACGTCGCCCTGAGAATACTTGACAGGACTTGAGAGCTATACAGGAGTGGATCTGAGGCTTTAACCGCTTCAAAGACGGAGGATTAAAATGAGATGGGTCTGGAAAACAAAGTGGAGCAGGTTGAGAACGGAGGAATCCGGATATGTTCTAATCATGTCGCTCTTCGTCCTGTTTATTGTGTCGCTTATCGGGATAGCCCTGGCTGTAATAGGCATCCAGGAGTTCAACCTTTCCGCGAGGACCAAGTTGATGGACCAGGCCTACGCGATAGCCGAAGCGGGTTTAAACCGTGCCGCCGTGCAGATTCGGGTGGACCGGAGCATTACAATAACCGCTCCAACCGGCAATAACGTGTACGGAGTATCCGGGAATACGCCGCAGTGGGAGATAGCCCCACCCGGACAGGAGTTCGGCGACGGCGCGTTTACCGTGCAGATATGGCAGAGCGACCTGGAGCCTGCAAACCCGGCGATGAAGGTTCTCATTTCGACCGGCACTGTTTCCCGGAGCGACAGGACTGCGGAGCGGACGATCGAGACGAGGATAGTCGCCAGCGCCGGAGGTGACTACGACGCGTCGTTCGACTACTGCATTTACAACGGGTGTTCCGACTCCCGCGCGACTCCCTGGCCGGACGTGGAGTTTCTAGCCGGAAACTTTGAGATCGATGGGGCTACACCGTACCCGGACCCGAATGATCCCATGACTCCGGCCGGTACTACACCTCATTATCCGAAAGGGGCGCTGTATACCCGAGGAACGATAGATTTTCCCACTGAACTGGCTTCGGGGGTAAGAATCAGGGGTGACGTGATAGCCGAGGATGATATCTACCTTTCAAATGTTTACGGTGTGGACGCTCTCGGCTCAGGGATAAAGATAACCGGATACGATAATCCCCTGACTGGAGAAGAGGAGCAGGCACAGGTAGTAGCTGGCCTGGATGGAACCGGCAATCTCTACGTGGAGACGGTATCGGGTGTCCTGAACCAGCAGACAATTGATATTAACGGATATCTCTGCGCCGCGGATAATGTAGAGATAACAAGCGATATGAATATTACCTTAAGCAACCCCATCAGCATGGAAGGTGTTGTTGCCGGCAACGATCTCCTTGTTTCTTCAAGCGGAGGCATGATATTCGGCGCGACGGGTGGCATTGAACTGGGCAACATCTTTACCGCCGGCAAGACCGACATAAGGTCGGCGGCTTCCGGCGGCACGAGGTTCAGCCTGTGCAACGCCGGGAGGGACGCGATGGGCCTGGGGGTCTATCTGGAAACAGAGACCGGAGGCGCGATAGGAAGGGGCGGTTCGAGCTGCGGCCCGATATTCACCGAAGGCAAGGTAGTTGCTTTGACCAACACAAACTCCGAGATCCAGTTAGGCAATATATATGCCGGGACCGATACCGGTACGCCTTCCACTTACCTTGGCGGCACCGGTGTTGATGTAACGGCCCGGCACGCGAATATAGGGATGGGCAATGTGGTGTCGAGGGGAAGAGTGAACCTGAATATTGTGGACACCTCCAGAGTAATAAGCGGCGTCAACATAAGGGCGGGAACGGACAGCAGTACCGGTACAGGCGGTGTCGGCATCGATGTCAACGCCACCGGCGCGAGGATTGGCCTGTCGGGAGATCTGACCGCTCAGGGTTCAATCGGCGTTGAAGCACTGAGCTTGTGGGGTAATATAGGGAAGAGCTGGTCGGGAAACGATATTAATATTTCGCTGACAGGGCTTGGCGGGTATAACAGCGGCAGCCTGTCGGCGGTCGGGAACGTATCTTTTGATGCTCTTAACCTCGTCAACTGGAATACAACTCTCGAAAGGGTCAAGGCGAACGGTAACGCAGAAGTGACTTTCCGGGGCGCCATCGGGAGTGGTACTCTCAAAGGCGTGGAGGCTGGAGGAAATATAACTCTCCATAACTATTTTCTGCTGGGAGCGTTTAACGTTCAAAATCTCGAAGGGGAAGACGCCGGTTCCTGGTCAGGGGCCGATCCGAGCAACGACTCTATATGGTGTGGTGGAAACGTCAACCTCGGGGTTTTTGGTCTTACATGGCTAAACATTGCTGAAGACACGGAAGCTTATGGAACGATCAGCAAGTCAGGTCTTTTTATAAGCGGGACGACTCATCCTGATGTTGCTGCACTCCGCGGCTGGACCCCCGGCGTTGACCTGCCCGGCCTGCCGGATATGGCGCCATGGACGGATGAGTCGGGAGACGAGATTGAGATCACGGTTGGCCCGGAGGACGCGGACATGACAAGACTCCAACAGACGCCACCCATAGTTGATCAGAGAACTCTTCTCAGCATTGCCGGCCTTGAAAACCAGACCGAACTGGTCGAGCCCAACTGGTTCTACTTCGAGACGGC
>JAFGMY010000079.1 GCA_016927325.1 Actinomycetota bacterium
AGCTCGTAGTTGCGCCTGGCTTTCAAGGCGCCGTCGGCGTGGATCCCCGATTCGTGGGCAAACGCATTCCGGCCGACTCCTACCTGGTTAACCGCGATCGGCACTCCGAAAGCATAAGCAGCGTATTTGGCCAGACGCCAGGTTTGCGTCAGGTCGATTGAAGGATCCAGCTGGTACTGTCCTTCCATACCGCTTGATTTCAGGATCGCGAGGAGGCAGGAAGTGAGGTCGGCATTGCCCGCCCTCTCGCCTATGCCGTTGACTGTTGTGTTGATATAAGCGTCAACGCCGCCGTCTATAGCCGCCTTCGCCCCGGCGACAGAGCATGCAACAGCCATGCCGAGATCGTTATGGCAGTGCAGTTCGATATCAATGTCTACTTCCTCGGCCAGCATTTTTATCCTGTCGTAAATTGAGAATGGATCGTCGTAGCCGAGAGTGTCACAGTAGCGTATGCGTGAGGCCCCGGCTTCCTTCGCCGCGGTGGAAAACTTGATCAGGTCTTCCAGGCTGGTTCTGGACGCGTCTTCGGCGTTCACGGCGACTGTCTTGAAGTCCAGGTCTGTAGCCGCGTCCAGCGCCTCCTTCATGATCGCGATTACATCGTCGAAGGTTCTCTTGCCGCTCCACTTCCCCATTATCATTTGTGGAGAAGTGGAGATCGAGATATTAACGTGTTCCAGCCCCGGGGTCATTTCCTTGGCAAGTTCCACATCGTCTTTTATTGCACGCAACCATCCCGCTATTCTCAGCCTCTTGATCGCTCCGATCCTGGCAAGGTCTATGTTTCCTATCAGGTAATTGGTCTCATGGTTGGTGGTGGGAAAGCCTGCTTCGCTCTGGAATACTCCCATCTGGTCCAGGTACATGTTCAAGATCGTCTTCTCGATCTTCGCAAGACCCAACTGTGACGTCTGTACGCCGTCGCGGTTTGTGACATCTATTACGTATATCGTGTTCTTAGACATTCTGGTCTCCTTTTTCAGTGCTTTAAATATGTAACTTTTTCAAAGGCTTATTGCTTAAAAACGTTCAACCGCGGTGTTTCATCTCCAGTGCGCAGGTGAACATTATATCAAAGAGGTCCGGTATATCGTCCACGTCGAGACATGAGAACGCGATTCTGAGATCGTTGTTACCCGAGGCGATCACACCTACTCCGAAACGATCGAGCATGCTGCAGCGCAACTCCTCGGCGTTTATATTTTTTAGCTTCAAGCACATGAAGTATCCGGCGTTGAAAGGATAAGGTTCCCAGACCTCATCATATGCCGGGTTTGCCAGTGCCTCTTTTACCTTTAATGCCCTTCGTTCCAATACTCGGAACTTTTCGTCGCGCTGATCGGCAAAGCTTTCATTTTCCAGCGCCTTCAGGATTACCGTCTGAGACAGGCGGCTGCAGTTGGATATCCCGCCCCTTATCGCCCCGCCCGTCTTTTTCTCCAGCGCCTGGTAGAACTCCCCATCAGGGACACCGCCGGAAGCGCTGAAAGTGATAAATCCCACCCGAAGCCCCCACGCGAAATGCTCCTTGGTTGCTCCATCCAGCTTTACCGGAATAATGTGTTCGTCCAGTGACGCCAGCCGGGCGAAAATGGATTCCTCGTAAGCGTCTTCAGAGTAGAGAAGGCCGAAGTATGCGTCGTCGGATATCACGACGATATCCCTTCCCGGGCCGCTCGCGGATCTTATCGATTCAACCACCGGCTCAACCTCGCTTTTTAGAAGAGAATACCCGGTGGGATTATTGGGGAAGTTGAGGACCAGCAGGACTTTTCCCCTGGCGTCGAGGCTTTCATTTAACCTGGCTGACAATCCTTCCACGTTGAAACCGCCGTTATTATCAAATAGTGGAAATGTGCGGATTTCGGCACCGATAATCGTCTCGTATGACAAGCGGTAGTTGCCCCAGAACTTGTCCGGTACGATAACGATATCACCGGGGTCGAGGAACAGTTGGCCGGCAAGTGTCAGTCCGTGCGTGATACCGCTGGTAACTACGGGAAGGCTGATCGACTTATTTTTCAGGGAGGGATTTTTCCTGTATATCTCTGAGCGCCAAATCCGTCTTAGTGCGGGAACTCCTGTCGCCGGGGCATAGTCCAGTGCGTCGTCAGGGACGACGCCGGGGATATTGTCCATCAAAACGTCCAGATTCATCGCCTGGCCGTTTTCCCTGGCGATGCCGATCGTGGCGTTATGTCTGTCCGCTTTTTCCTTTGCCTCGGCGGTCTGGGTAAGTATCCCGCGTGGAAAGAAGAGCCTCTTTCCAAGGCTGGAAAGCATGCCGTGCACGCAGGGTTCAGCTTTTTCGATAGCCTTATTCAGTTCAACTGCCAGTGGGTTCATGGGTATTCTCCGTATAGTGAAAGCGGTGTCCCGATTAAGGAAAGATAATTTTACAGGATTTTTCCGGTGATTTCATCACTTCCAATGCTTTTTATTACCAGGCTGCGTGTCGAAAAGTGCTCCAGGGGGAAAGCGGTACCGTCAATTCACTTTGAGATTCCGCTCATATGGGGGTTGGATTCGAGGTAAGCAACTAGTTTTCGAAGTGTTTCATCACTTATCACGTGCTCTATCTCACAGGCGTCCATATCGGCGGTCTCTTCGTTCACCCCTAATATTTCCGTGAAAAAACGCTTGATTGTCCCATGCTTCTTGTCCAGTCTCCGTGCTATTTTCGCACCCTTTTCGGTCAGTGAGACATGCCTGTATTTGCCATGTTCTATTAAGTTATCCCTGGCGAGCTTGCCCAGCATCTCCGATACACTTGGGTAGGTAATGTCAAGAGCGCGGGCGATATCCTTGACACGCACGACTTCGCTCGAAAGCTCCAGTTCGTAAATCGTCTCGAGGTATCTCTCGATTGCGCCTTTGGCCATATTAGATCACCTTCCTACTTCTTCTTTCTAATGGTGCATCCCTGATGACAATCCTTGCAGTAACCAGGGGATACCGCCTCGCAAGTTCCGAAATCAAAAGTCAACCGGCCTTTCCTGTTTAGAAACTCGAGCATGCCCCTGAGTGCTTGCGCCTCGATATCCATCTCCCGCGACAGTTCTTTCAAGGTCACCGGTCCCCCGGCCGCTTCGAGTTTTTCGATTATCTTTTCAAGCATTCAAAGTCACCCGCCGATCCCGAGAATCGATCCCAGCCGGTATATAGTGAAAGCCATCAGCCACGCCAGCGCAAAAGAGTATGACATGGAAAACGCGGCCCATTTCCATGATCCTGTTTCCTTTCTTATTACGGCGACTGTGGCAAGGCATGGGGTGTATATAAGCGTGAAAGCCATAAAACCGTATGCCGTGAGGGGGGTGAATATTTCCTGGAGCTTCGAAGAAATTGCCTGGCCTTCGCCCGCCCCGAGGAGGGTGCCGTAAGTGCTTACGACTATTTCCTTTGCGATGATGCCGAACAGGAGAGCCACAGCGGCGCGCCAGTCGAAGCCAAGCGGTTTGAAAACCGGTTCGAGGATGCGCCCCAGCATTCCGGCAAGGCTGCCGGTTCCTCCATACTCGACTCCAGTCGGGAAATAAGAGAGGAACCAGATGACTATTGATCCAGCCAGGATAACGGTACCGGCTTTCCGGAGGAACATGGACGCCCGGTCCCACATGTGAATAAACGTTCCTTTCGCGGTGGGCCAGCGGTAAGGGGGGAGTTCCATAACGAACGGCTCGCTTTCACCCGGAAACAGGAACTTTCTGAAAAGTTTTGCTGAGACAACCGCCAGGATTATACCCATAAGGTAAATGGAAAAGGTTACCGTCCCCTGGTTGCCGGCAAAAAAAGCGGCAGTGAAAAGTGCGTATACGGGCAGGCGTGCGGTGCAGGACATGAAGGGGTTGATAAGGATAGTAATTATGCGGTCCTTTTCCGATTCAAGGGTCCTTGTGGCCATCACCGCCGGCACGTTGCATCCGAAACCCATTACCATCGGAATGAACGATTTACCATGAAGACCCAGCCAGTGCATTATGCGATCCATAATAAAAGCGGCCCGGGCCATGTAGCCCGTGTCCTCAAGGAGTGAAATACACAAGAACATTATGAATATCTGGGGCATAAAGACAAGTACCGCGCCTACCCCGCCGATCACACCGTCCACGATAAATGACTGGAGCCAGGCCGGTGAAGTTATTACGTGTGAGGCGAGGTCGGCTAAGTTCGTCACCACCCAGTCGATCCAGGCCATCGGGTACTTGCCCAGGAAGAAAGTAAGAAAGAACATCAACCACATAAAAAGCGCAAAGAACGGAAAACCAAAGATCCGATGAGTCAGTATGTTGTCTATCCTGTCTGAGACGGTCTCGTACTCCTCGCGTTCACGGTGGACCGCTTCTCTCACTACACCCGACACGAAGCCGAACCGGTTATCCACGATAATGGTTTCGATATCTTCACCGAATATCGTTGACAGGTGGTGACGGCTTGCTTCGACCGCGGATAGTATCGGGGAATCGTCGGCGGCATACGCAATGATGTCTTCCTCGATTTTGGGGTCTTCCTCCAGGAGTTTGATCGCGAGCCATCTCGGTGAGTATTTGCCCAGGAACTTTTCAGTGATACCCTTGTCGGATCTTATTACTTTTTCGAGCTTCTCTATTTCCTCTTCAGGCTCGCGGCCATAGTTGACGTTTACGTCCCTGAATTTAACGTCTCCGGAAACCGCGGACACAATCGTTTCCTTTAACTTGTCCGTGCCCTGGTTGCGCAGGCCGACCATCGGCACCACGGGTACGCCAAGGAGTTCAGAAAGGAGTTCAAGGTTGATATCGATGCCTCTTTTGCTGGCATTGTCCGTCATGTTGAGTCCGAGAATTACCGGTACCCCAAGTTCCATAAGCTGAGTTGTCAGATAGAGATTTCGTTCCAGGTTGCCCGCGTCGGCGATGTCGACAACCACATCCGGCTTCTCGGCCGCGATAAAGTCTCTGACTACGACTTCCTCCAGGGAGTACGCGGTGAGGCTGTAGGTGCCGGGCAGATCCACTATTGACAACTCGCGTCCGTCCTGCCGGCAGGTTCCTTCCTTCTTTTCCACGGTAACACCCGGCCAGTTTCCTACATGCTGTCTCGCCCCGGTCAAGTTATTAAAGATCGTCGTCTTCCCGGCATTAGGGTTTCCGGCAAGTGCTACCGTTATAGGTCGTTTACTGTCGGTCAATTGAACTTCCTTTGGTTTTCAGACTTTCCCGTAACCGGTGGCTAGGTCCGGCTTACCATTATCTTGCAGGCAAGCGCGCGATCGAGACAGAGCCTGGTGTCCTTTATCGCGACAATCACCGGTCCGGGGGCTGAGTTCTTGACTATCTGTATACTTTCCCCCGGGACGATTCCCATGCAGACCAGACGGTTTTCGAGCTTTTTGCCCCTGTTGGCATGTTGCGGGTGCATTCGCAGTTGTCCCCATCTGCTTATCCGGTGAGGGTGTTCGACTTCACATTCCATTGCGGGATGTCGCATTCCCCTTATTTCCTCTATTACACCAGACTCGCCGGAGTTCATGAAACCAAGGGGCATTTTGATGTCAGCGCTCATCATCCATGACCTCTACCCATATATCGCCCGCTTCTTCTCTTCTGAGAGAGATATTGAAGTCTTTAAACTTGAGCTCTATCGGGTCTCCCAGTGGGGCGACCCGAGAAATTTCAAAAGGGGTCCCGCATACAACACCCATGTTCATAAGCCTGCGTTTCAGGTTTTTCTGGCACGATAAGCAGGCGATTCTTCCGGTACAGCCGGGATCGAGATCTCCAAGCCGGACGGTTTTACTGTATGTTCCGGCATGATGGTTCGGGCCGCGTCCTGAAGACCTGCGCCTGCCGCGTTTCGGCTTTCCGTAAGGTCTCACTTTTCCGCTCCATTCAACTCCATGAACTAGTCCCGGCGGTGTCGGGCCGGCAAATATAAATTAGGTTAACCTAACTATTGAATTTAATGTAGCACTTCGAATTTCCTTAGTCAATGATCGATGGCTTATACTTTCTATTGGCGCCTGATAAGGTATGAATGCCCGGAACGGTCCTGGAAGCGAAAGGTGGATCTTTATGGCTTATGACGAGAGAACCGGCACGTTGTTGAACCTGGCGCTCGAATTCTCGGAGGAAATCAGAAAAGCGGTGGTTCCTTACCTGGGCAATCCGTCATCGAAAGACTTAAGAGGCCATGGAGCTTCGGGTGACGCCACATTCTCAATTGACGAAATAGCGGAGACGGTTGCGGCGTCCTTTCTTGAACAAGTCGGAGATGTTGCGTATTACACCGAGGACAGGGGGCTTGTCGTACGGGGGAAACCGGACTATATCCTGGTTGTCGATCCGATCGACGGGACCCGTCCCGCGGCCGCGGGACTGGAGGCCTGCTGTGTTTCAGTGGCTGTTGCGCCTTATGCCGCCGGAGCGGAGGAGTCGCTTACCGTCGGTGATGTCTACATCGGCGTGGTGAATGAAATAAAAAACAAGGCCAGATACCTTGCCGTAAAAGATGAAGGTTCCGTCATCGAGATAAACGATTTGCCCGTCAAGCCCGCCCTGTCCGAAAAGCATTCCCTCGATAACATTTTCTGGACGCTGGGTTTCAGGGGGAGGCCGGCCGAGCCTTTGGTGACTGTCTTGTCGGAGCTGATCGACATGTCTTCGGTAGGGGGCGGAGTTTTCGACCTCGGCAGCGCGACATTCTGCATAGCCAGGGTGCTCACCGGGGAGCTTGACCTTTACATCGACGTCGGTCAGAGGATAGCCGATGAAATTGAGGCAATAAGACGGGTATTCATTAGAATCGGACATGGATCGATACTCAACAATTACCCCTACGACCTTGCCGCGGCGGCGCTGATCGCCCGGGAAAGCGGCGCAATAGTGACCGACGCCTATGGAAGGGAGCTTGATGAGTATCCATTGATACCGCGTCATGGCGGAGGCCAGCTGTCTGCTGTCGTGTCACCGAATCCTGTATTGCACCACAAGGTAATGAGTGAAATTGAGGCGGGAATGGACAGGCTCAAGGAGAGATACTGCTAGACGGGGGAGATCGACCTATTTGGGTGCGCTTTTCGGATTATTCTTTACATCAGCGGTGATTGCGCTTTCCGGTGCAATGATGCCCGGTCCACTTCTTTCGGTGGCTGTGTCCGAATCATATAAGAGGGGTTTCCGGGCGGGGCCTCTTCTTATAGCCGGACACCTTGTCCCAGAAATGTTGCTGGCGGTCCTTTTTTCGTTTGGGTTGAACAGGTTCCTGGACAACAAGAACGTAACCGGTGTGGTGGGAGTAGTAGGCGGTGTATTTCTATTCTGGCTTTCCATAAAGATATTTCTTGAAGTGAGGCGCGGCATATTCATCGATCTTACCTCCAAAAAGGAAGTAATCTGGGGGCCGGTTGTCGCCGGGCTGTGGGGAAGCGTTTCCAATCCCGGGTGGGTCATCTGGTGGGCCACCATCGGGGCAAAATACATACTGCTTTCTCTGGAGCAGGGTATTGCCGGACTCATTTTTTTCTTCGCGGGGCATGCGACAGGGGACCTTGTCTGGTATTCGGTGGTGAGTTTCGTCGTATCCAGGGGGCGTGGACGGATAAACGAAAAGATTTATGTGGTCGTCCTTTATGTTTGTGCACTTCTTGTAGCCGCCTTCGCCGTATATTTCATTATCAGCGGATCGTTGACACTGTCCGCAGCGAGCTGATATTTGCCTTCGGTTCCGGCGTGCCGGGACTGAAGGATTTGCCGGTTTCGCGTTTAACTACTGGTATAATGACAGCTGAATGTGTTCGCTGACAGAAGGAGGATTTCAATGTGGATTGGTATCGTAATTGCGGTTCTCGCGGTTCTGGTAATAGGTTTCATCGTCTATCTTTACAATAAGCTGGTGCGTTACCGCAACCGGGTTGACAACGCGTGGCACCAGATCGATGTTCAACTGAACAGGCGGGCTGACCTTATACCCAACCTGGTAAATACGGTCAAGGGTTATGCGACGCACGAGCAGGAGACTTTCGACAAGGTTACGCAGGCAAGGTCACAGCTAGTCAACGCCAAGACCGTGGGCGAAAACGCTCAGGCGGAAGGTATGCTGGGCCAGGCCCTGAAGTCCCTTTTCGCGGTAGCCGAAGCTTATCCGGAATTGAAAGCAAACCAGAATTTTCTCGCTCTTCAGGAGGAGCTCTCCGGGACCGAAAACAAGATAGCTTATGCCCGGCAGTTCTATAACGATTCCGTAATGAGCTATGATATCGCGCGCCAGAAGTTCCCGGCCAACATGATTGCGGGTATGTTCAACTTCAAAGAGGCGAGAGAGTACTTCGAGCCCGAGACACCGGAAGCAAGGGCCGTTCCGAAAGTTTCTTTCTAATCGGAGAGCGGGTTCATCTCTTAAGGAGATTTTAAGAATCTTGCGGTTTGGTCTGCGGTTTTATTCCAGGATATTTCGGAGGTGTTCAGGACTTGTACGAACAGATTAGCGCCAACAAATGGAAATCAGGATTCATGGTTTTCTTTTTCGTGGTGTTCGTTCTCGGTGTGGGTTTCGTGATCGGATTGGCGCTTGGCGGGACGGACGGCTGGTTTTACGGTCTTATCATTGCATTTGTGATCGCGCTGATTATGGGATTTTCCAGTTACTACAAGAGCGATTCCCTTGCTCTCAGGGTAAGTGGCGCGAGGCCGCTGATCGAAGGTGAATACATAAGGTACAGGACCGCAGTAGAGGGTCTGGCTATTGCCGCGGGTATTCCCACTCCCCGGATTTATGTTATCGACGATGCGTCGATGAACGCTTTTGCGACCGGGAGAAATCCCGAGCATTCAGCGATCGCGGCGACGACCGGACTCCTCGACACGATGAACGACATGGAACTGCAGGGAGTTATCGCTCACGAGATGTCTCATATCAAGAACTATGACATCCTGATTCAAACCATAACGATAGTGCTCGCAGGAACCATCGTGCTTATTGCCGATATATTCCTCAGGTCTTTGTGGTTCAGTGACAGCGACTCCGACAACGGAGGGTGGATACTGCTGGTAATCGGCATCGTCCTGGCGATACTGGCACCCATTATCGCTCAGGTCATAAAGCTTGCGATAAGCAGAAAAAGAGAGTTCCTGGCGGACGCGAACGGCGCGCTTCTTACGAGGTACCCCCCGGGGCTGGCGAGCGCGCTTGGTAAGCTTCGTGAAGATCCCCGGCCGCTCAGGCGTGGAAACGACGCCATGAACCATCTTTATATTTCGCAGCCTCTGAAGAAGGGGAGAAAAGGTTCGGCGGGGAGGCGGAGCCGATTGTTTGATACCCATCCCCCGATTGAAGAGAGGATAAGAAGGTTGGAGCAGATGGCCTCCGGCTTCGTTCCGACAGACACGTCGCAGACAACCTGATCGCCAGGTATTTACCTCTTCAAACCGGACTGTCATTATTTTCCTCTGTTTGGGGTGCGTTCGGGCCAAAGGCGCCGGTCCGGCATCCGGGCCGGAACCTATCGGTCAATCCATGCGTCCATTGTTTCAGTGTTCTTTTCCAGGGCGATTTTGAGGACTGCTTTGCTTGAAGGACGTTGCAACAATACATACGCAACAGGATTAAATCCTGATGACCCGAAATACTCTTCAGATAACGGGTTACGTATTGACGAACAGGTGTTTGGACGGAGTCTTGATAATGGGTTTATACGAGAGGCGTTACAGAAAAGGACTGATTGCCGGCATAAGCGTACTTCTCTTTCTGATGACGGCGGCAGTTTCCGGCTGCTCATGGTTTGGAAGTTCAGAAAGTAAGAATAAAGGGACCGCAAAACAGCCGAAGGCCATTACATGCCCTCTCTGCGGCATGAAGGTTGCCGACGGTTCCCTTATTAACCGGAGACCGCTCGCGGTAAAGGTGGAAAACGATCCGGCGGCCAGGCCGCAGTCGGGCCTGGATAAGGCCTGTGTAATATATGAAGAGATAACCGAGGGTGGTATAACGAGGTTCATGGCGATCTATTTGTGTCACGATGCCGAAGTCGCAGGGCCCGTGCGCAGTGCCCGCCCGGTCGATATCGATCTTGCTTCCCCTTTTCAGGCTCTCCTTTGCCACTGTGGCGGGGCCCCGCCGACAATAAGCGCGATAAAGAGTTCCGGTATCGCCGATCTGGACGAGCAGGCGGGAACCGGCGCTTACTGGAGATCCAGAGACCGCAGGGCGCCTCATAATCTCTATGCCGGCACCGAGAGACTGCGCTCCGACGGAAACGTGAAATATCCTTTTGAAGGCGAAGTCGGTGAAGCTTTCCGTTTCCTGGACGATGCCGGCATTGAAGAGCTGGCCCGTATTCGTGCCGAAGAAGCTGAACGGCTGGCACAGCATCAGGCGGACCCGCAGGGAGAGTATCAGCCGAAGGTAAACCTCGCAAACGGAATTGAAATACCTTACACGAAAGTCTGCGCGGTCAGTTACAATTATGATACTGCAACCGGCAGGTATCTCCGCTTTGTCAGGGGCGTTCCTCACACTGATTTGACGACCGGCGGGCAGTTGACAGCCGATACCGTTATTGTTCAGTACGTTGTTGAGTCCGTTTCAGGCATAAAGGATGTGATGGGCGCCGATACCCCCGACCTCGGTGTGGTTGGATCCGGAAGGGCGCAGATATTCATAATGGGCCAGTGCATCGATGCGGAATGGAACAAGTCGTCCAGACAGGAGTATACCCGGTATTACGACTACGACGGAAATGAGATTCAAATGAAGCCCGGCCTTGTATGGGTCCAGCTTGTGCCGCTCGGCAAAGAAGTAACTTACCAATGATGAATGATGAATGACGAGATGTGAGAATTTCCGGTTGCGGCATTGATGAGTGCTTTAATTATGTCGGATTGTTGTTTTTCCTACCGCCATTCCGCGTTCATCTTTCATTCATTCCCGGTTACCGGCTTCTTAGCAGCATGTAAATTCTGGGCAGTCCGGAAGGAAGGTCCTGTATGCTCTTTACCACCATGTAATTTCGAGGTGGGGTAATGCTTCGCATATAGTCGTGGGCGGTGTCGACCGAGATGCAGAACGGCAGTATTCCATGTGTTTCAGCCTCGAGAAGGGCTTTGGCCGTGTCCCTCAGACCGTACTCCCTGTCAAAACGGTTCTCTCCGTAATCGATATCCTGTGGAAACCCGTCACTTAAGATAATCAGGAGCTTTAATGAGGTGGGTTCCGCCGCCAATATGTGGTAGGCGTGGCGCACCGCGGCTCCCATCCTGGTGCTTCTCTGCGGCTGAATTGTACCCATACTCTCAAGGGTCCTGTTGTCGAGAGGCTTGTCGAAATGTTTGATTTCCAGGAACTCGACTTTTTCCCTTCCGAAACCGGAAAAGCCGTATACCGAGTAGCGGTCCCCCAACTGCTCCAGCGCTTTTCCCATAATGGCCGAACCTGAAAGCAGAATCTGGAGAACAGTGTCACCCTTATGTTTTCCTTCTTCGATCTCATAGGAGGTCGAGGCACTCATATCCAGAAGCAGCAGCGCGCTGACCTCCCGCCCGCTGATGCGTTTTTCCATATAGATCTTCTCGGAGGGGCTGCCGCCGCTTCTTCGGTCGACCCTGTTTCTAATAACCTGGTCCAGGTCTATTTCCTGTCCGTCTTTAAGCCTTTTACGCCAGGCGAACTCTTCATGCCGGAGCATGCGGAACTGCTTCGATACTTCCTTGACGACCTCTTCCCATCCGTCTAAAGGGTTTCCGGGAGCGCCCTTTTTACCAGGGAGACGGCTCATTGTGTAAACGGTTACCCAGTTGCGCCGGTATCCGTTTCCCAGGTAGTCCCATTCAGGGTAGAGAATGGGTCTTCCGATCAGATCTTCATCTTCAACGTGCTGTCCCCGCATCCTTACCGGTTTTCTGTTGTCGAGGTCGGGGTCGTACCTTGCGTCACGGCTCTCAATTTTTCCCGGCACTACGTTGGATTTGTCGCTGTCCGCATTTTCATCGAGTTTCAGTTCGCGGAAGTTGAGTTGCTTCATCGATTCGGCCAGCTTGTCATCTCTGCGCCCACTGCCGGCCTCCAGGTTGCTCAGGAAAAAATCCCGTGCTCTTCTAGGCCTCGCCGAGTCCAGGTCGTCGTCGCCCCTGGATCTTGTTCGATACATTGAGTCATCCGGATCGCAGTTTCCGATGAGCATGGGTTCAAGCACCGGGTAGATACTCGCGGTAATGTGGAGGATGTCCTGAAAACTGGTATCGGGTTCGGTACACGGTCCGGCCATTTCAATAATAGACACCAGGAACTCGTCGAGCATTATGTTCGAGGGCAGATCGAGGAGTTCCATCACCGCGTCCCAGAGTACACCGCTCGGCTCGTCAGGTTGCACCGACATTAAGGCTATTTGCGGCAGGAACCAGGACAGCTCTTCTTTAAGGCCCCTGTAATTCCGTGTGACATTTGCGGTAATCCTGGTTGTTTCAAGCGCTGTTAATATGTCACAGGCAAGTCCCGGTATGGGAAACTGCTTGACAAAGAAACGGATCCAGGTCATCGGATCGTTCTCACTTTTACTCCAGGTCCTGCCAAGCAGGGATTTGACCTGCCCGGGGTCCGGACGGTCGAAAGTGCCGTACTCCCACTGGGCGGCTTGAATAGCCGCGTACAGGCGGGCTATCCGCCAGTTTCCCTCATAAGTCGGCAGAACGTTCAGGGTTCTCGGCAGGAAAACCTCTCTTCCGCTGCTGAACGGAAATATCCTGAACATGCTTGCCAGAACCGGTGGAGCTTCATCCAGCGGTACAGGCTCGAGGTATTTTCCGGAGATTTCCTTTGAGAACAGGGAGAGAACCGGCCCCGCGTCCTCGAGGTATACCGCGTTATCGAGAGGCTCTTCCCCGTCTTCGGACGCCGCGGGCTGGTAAATAATAATATTCAAGGGAGAAGTCATTTTTGCGCTCCGGGCTTATGCGGGGAATACCGCTGAAACGAGGTCGCGGATTGCCTGGCGGGCGACAGGGTCGTCACTGACCGACGATACGAGAGCGGTCTCGCAGGCCCGCCTTGGTTTAACTCCTTCACCGATCAACCTTCCGGTATAGATCAGCAGCCTTGTTGAGGGTCCTTCATCCATTCCGCTCGAGTCAAGCAGCCTTGACCTCTTTCCGATCTGGGCAAGTTCCAGCGCCGTGTTATCGTCTATCTCAGCTTCAGCAGCGATTATCCTGGCTTCGGTCGCGAGTTCGGGATACTGGAAATCTATTGCCGCGAACCTGTGCCGGGTGCTGACCTTCAGATCTTTCAGCAGGCTCTGGTAACCAGGATTATAAGAAACCACCAGGAGGAAGTCGGGATGGGCCTGGATTACGGTGCCCTTCTTTTCCACCGGCAGCAACCTCCGGTGGTCGGCAAGGGGATGAATAAGGACCAGGGTGTCTTTCCTTGCTTCCACCACCTCGTCCAGGTAACAAATGGCGCCTGACTTGACCGCGGCGGTCAGAGGTCCGTCCACCCACACGGTTTCGTCGGCCTTCAGGATATAGCGTCCTACCAGGTCGCCGGCGGTCAGGTCCTCATGACAGGCGACAGTTATCAGTGGGAGGGGCGCTCCTTCTTTTTTACTGAGTTTCCACGCCATGAACTCCAGAAACCGCGTTTTTCCGCAGCCGGTCGGGCCTTTCAGGATAATCGGTATTCGTGCGTTATATGCCGAGGTGAATATCTCAATCTCGTCCCGGACGGGCTCGTAGAACGGCTCTTCCTCGAGAATGCTTTCACCGTAAGCGATTTCTACAGCTTGGTTTGTTATCTCTTTCGCACTCAATTTTTCACGTCCTTCTGTGTTCAATATTTAGATTGATTATATCCGATTGCGGGCATCGTTTTACTAAAAGCCGGACATTCGGCAGACTGGAGTCGACCCGCATGCCCGAAAAAGGCGACTGAAATTCTGATTGTTCTGAATGTCGTCGGGGAAACTGCTAGCGATATTCGGAAACTGGTGCCCGCCGCGTTGCAGCGTGGTCCCTCAAGCGGTATTATGAGAGTCATCAGACGGGATGGTGAAAATTGGAAGAAAAAACAAAAAAAGGAACTGATTCTGTAAAAAGAGGCCTCGCTGAGATGCTCAAAGGCGGGGTGATAATGGATGTCACGACCGCGGATCAGGCCAGGATCGCCGAGGATGCGGGCGCGGTCGCGGTTATGGCACTGGAAAGGGTTCCGGCGGACATTAGGGCCGAGGGTGGAGTGGCGCGGATGGCGGACCCCGCTGTCATTGAAGAGATAATGAAGGTGGTAACGATTCCGGTAATGGCGAAATGCCGGATCGGCCATTTCGCGGAGGCCCGCTCACTTGAAGCTATCGGCGTGGATTACATCGACGAGAGCGAAGTTCTTACGCCGGCCGACGAGAGTAATCATGTCGACAAGCACCAGTTCAAAGTGCCGTTTGTCTGTGGAGCCATCAACCTCGGGGAAGCGTTGCGCCGCATCAGTGAAGGTGCCGCAATGATTAGAACCAAAGGCGAAGCGGGGACAGGAAATGTTGTTGAAGCGGTGCGCCACATGAGGGCGATTACATCTGAAATCAGGCGCCTCGGCACGCTGCGCGATGATGAACTGATGGCAGCCGCCAAGGAGTTGCGCTCGCCTTATGAGCTTGTTGTGGAAGTGTCCCGCAACAGTGAGCTGCCGGTTGTGAATTTCTCGGCCGGTGGGATCGCTACACCGGCGGACGCAGCGCTGATGATGCATCTTGGGGCGGACGGTGTTTTTGTGGGGTCGGGCATATTCAAGTCCGGGGAGCCGGGCAGGATGGCGGATGCGATCGTTCAAGCTACAACCCATTACGAGGACGCCGGACTTATCGCCCGGGTTTCAAAGGGGCTGGGTGAACCGATGAAGGGTCTCGAGATAGGGGAGATCGATAAGGAGAACTTGATTCAATTCCGTGGCTGGTAGAGAAATGAGAATCGGTGTTCTGGCTCTTCAGGGAGCGGTCCGGGAACACCTTGAAATGATAGAAAACTGTGGAGCCCGGGGGGAAGCGGTAAAACTCCCATCCGGGCTTAACGGCATTAACGGCCTAGTTATTCCCGGAGGAGAAAGCACTACAATCGGAAAACTTATTGAAAAGTACGGTTTTTCTGATTCCCTGATAAAATTGGGTACAAGCGGGGTTCCTGTGTTCGGTACCTGTGCGGGCCTGATACTGCTGGCCGGAAGAGTGCTGGAGCGTCGAGCCCCGACACTGGAGCTTGCTGACGTAACGGTCAAGCGGAACGCTTTCGGGCGGCAGGTGGACTCTTTCGAGCAGGATATCAGGGTCTCCGGTATTGAGGATGAGGACAGGCCTTTCCGGGCCGTTTTTATAAGGGCGCCGGTAATAACTGAAGTGGGTCCCGGGGTGGAGGTCATGGCCGGTCTGGAGCATGGGATTGTTATGGCGCGCGACAGGCATTACCTGATGGGGGCCTTTCACCCCGAATTGACTGGCGACAAGAGGATTCACCAGTATTTCATCAATATGGTTTCAAGGGCGTGTCCGGGAGCTGCTTAGCGCTTGAACTGAAGGTGTTTCTGGTCTGAAAGCCTATTTGCGATGATTGAGGGTCCAGGTGGATGCAAACCGGGCGCCAAGGGCCGGAGTGAAGAGAACGGCGTGGGTTTCAAAGTCGGAAGCGGAACAAAATTTCAGATGGAGGTTAAAGATGTCAGGGCATTCCAAGTGGCATTCCATAAAGCATAAAAAGTCCAAGGAAGATGCCAGGAGGGGAAAGCTTTTCGGCAAGCTTGCGCATAAGATAATGATCGCAGCCCGGGAGGGAGGCGGCAACCCGGACATGAATGCGTCTCTGGCGCTTGCCATAGAAACGGCGAAGAGCAACAGCATGCCCATGGAGAATATTAAAAGAGCTATCGCCAGAGGGACGGGTGAGGCTGGAGCGGGCCAGCAGCTTGAAGAGATGAGTTTTGAAGGGTACGGTGACGCCGGAGTGGCCATCATTGCGGAGGTGCTGACCGACAACAGAAACCGGGCCGCCGCTGACGTGCGAAAGGTTTTCAACCGGGCGGGGGCAAAGCTTGGTGAAACCGGGTCGGTTGCCTGGATGTTTGAGAAGAAGGGCGTCTTTCTCATCGAAAAGGAGTGCGGGTGTGATGAGGATGACCTGCTTGCCGTTGCGCTTGAAGCGGGGGCGGACGATCTAAGAAGCGAGGGTGACCTCTGGGAGATAGTGACCGACGTAGAGCATTTTCACAGTGTCAGGAAATCACTGGATGAATCCGGGATAAGACCGGAAACCTCCGAGTTGACGCTGATTCCGAAGAATACGATAAAAATCGAGAAAGATTCGGCGAAAAAGGTCCTGAGGCTCATAGAGTCGTTAGAGGATCTTGACGACGTTCACGATGTATACGCCAATTTCGATATCCCCGATGAATGGATGGAAGAAGAAGCGGCCTCAATGGATTAGGGATTCAAGGATGGAGGACACTGTTGAGGGTCCTGGGAATCGATCCGGGAATAACCAATACCGGTTATGGACTGGTGGTTGAAGAGGCCGGCCGAATGAGTGCGGTGCACCACGGGTCGATAAAAACACGCTCCAGCGATAATATGTCACGCCGCCTTGATATTCTCTACAGGCGGCTGATTGAGGTCATCGGGGACCTCGCCCCCGACACGGTGGTGATTGAAGACTTGTTTTTCAACACCAACCTGAAAACGGCTGTCGCGGTAGGGCAGGCCAGGGGTGTAATACTGCTGGCTTGCGAACACTCGAATGTCGTTTGGGCGCAGTATACTCCCCTGCAGGTGAAACAGGCGGTGGCGGGCAATGGGAACGCCACTAAAGACCAGGTCCAGTTTATGGTGGAAGCACTTCTTTGCATGAAGGATGCGACAATGAGTTCTCACGCGGCTGATGCTCTGGCGATGGCGATTTGCCACCTCCAGTCCAGGAGGTTTCGCGAGATGACGGGAAGTTGATCGAGCGGTGATATCGTACCTGGAAGGGAAAATAATTGAGAAGGGTCCGGACCATCTGGTCGTATTGACGGGTGGCATCGGCTATGAGGTCCGCGTGCCGGCATGCACGGTTGAAAAAGCCCCGCCGGTTGGAGATAAAGCCGTTCTCCACACTTACCTGCAGGTGAGACAGGATGCGATACAGTTATATGGGTTCGACTCCGCGCGATCGAGGGATCTGTTTGTGAAACTGACTTCGGTGTCGGGGTTCGGATCGGCAAAAGCGCTCTCGGTCCTTTCCATATTCTCGCCCGAAGGTTTTGAAAAAGTCGTAAGCAGTGGTGACGCGGAGGCGCTTACGGTAATACCCGGCGTCGGCAAGAAAAGCGCCCAGCGCCTGGTTCTGGAGATGAAGGACAAGGTCGAGTCGGTTTACGATGATATACCCGGCCTCGATGAGCCTGAACGCGTGGTGTTCGTGGAAGCCCTTGAAGCCCTGGTCCAACTCGGGTATTCCCGACCCGAAGCCCGGACCGCGATCGGCAAATACCCGTTCAACGAGAGGGAAGCGTGTGTTGAAGAGATCCTGCACTTTGTATTAAGGCGGATGGACCAAACCTGAAAGGTGATAAACGGTGGATGAAAGGGAAAGCGGTGTGACGGCGGGATTGCTGTCCGAAGAGGAAAGGGCTCTGGATCTAACCCTGAGGCCCCGTTCCCTGGGTGAGTTCATCGGGCAGAACGCCAATAAGGAACAGCTTCAGATTTTCATCAAGGCCGCTCTGCAGCGCAGGGACGTTCTGGACCATGTTCTTCTTTCCGGTCCGCCCGGCCTGGGAAAGACAACCCTCGCGTATATTATTGCCAGTGAAATGGGAGTAAGCCTGAGGGTGACCAGCGGCCCCGCGATCGAAAGGCAGGGAGACCTTGCCGCGATACTTACTAATCTCCAGCCGGGTGATGTCCTTTTCATAGACGAGATACACCGCCTTCCGAGAACCGTAGAGGAAATTCTCTACCCCGCAATGGAAGATTTCCAGATTGACATTGTGATAGGGAAAGGTCCTGGAGCGCGCTCGGTAAGGCTTGAGCTCCCAAGGTTCACGTTGATCGGGGCAACTACCCGGGCAGGCCTGATTACCGGCCCACTCCTTACCCGGTTCGGGGTGTCATGCCGACTCAACTACTACCCTGTGGAGGAGATGGAGTCGATAATAGTCCGGGCCGCCGGCATCCTGAATGTCGAGGTGGACGAGGAGGGTTCACATGAGGTTGCGAGGAGATCGAGGGGAACGCCGAGGGTGGGCAACCGGCTGCTGAGAAGAGTGAGAGATTTTGCGGAGGTGGAAGCGGACCGGGTTATCACCGGTAGCGTAGCAAAACAAGCTATGTCGCTCCTGCGGATCGATGATATGGGTCTCGATGTCCTGGACAAGGCAATCCTCGAGACCGTTATCGATAAGTTTTCCGGTGGGCCGGTGGGCTTGAAGACGCTGGCCGCGTCGGTGGGTGAGGAGCCCGACACCCTGGAGGATGTGTATGAGCCATACCTGATGCAGATCGGCTTCCTCAAGAGAACTCCCAGGGGAAGGGTGGTAACCCCGAGGGCTTCCGAGCACATGGGAAGAGATATTACCGGCGAGGGGGAAAGCCTCTTCTAGGCCGTTATTCATGAGGCGAATACCATGAAGATACTACTGCATACATGCTGCGCGCCATGTTTGATACATCCCCTGAGGGTGTTGTCGGAACGAGGCTATGAAGTTGTTCCGTATTTTTATAACCCTAATATACAGCCGTTCAGAGAGTACCGCCAAAGGTATTTTACGGTTCTGGATTACTGCCGTGCGAAAGGGCTCGAGCTTCGTACCGGCCCTTACGAAATGGAAAGGTTCCTTTTGGAGTTGTCCGGCGCAGCGGCAAGGGTTGCGCTGAACGGCACCGTTGCCGGCCCGGGCGGGGCCACGGACCGGTGCGCCGGGTGCTACCGTATCAGACTGGGACGTACCGCGGCGGTCGCGCGCACTCTCGGCATCGGGGATTTCACGTCAACCCTTCTGGTGAGCCCATACCAGGACCAGTCAACAATAAGAAAAGTCGGGGAGGATGTTTCAATAGAGAACGGCGTAATGTTTCTTTTTGAAGATATGAGCGATGGCTTCAGGGAAGCTTCCCGTCAGTCCCGGGACATGGGGATGTACCGGCAATCATACTGCGGATGCGTTTACAGCGAAAAAGAAAGATACCAGAAAAACGACCCACCTTTGAAATGAAGACCGATCTTTTTGACTACCCTTTTTCCAGGGATCTCATAGCACAGGAGCCCCTCCAATACCGTGACGACAGCAGGCTTATGCTGGTTGAGCGGGATACCGGCGGGATAAGCCATCATGGGTTCAAAGACCTTCCCGGACTTCTAAAAAAAGGCGATTGCCTTGTTTTTAACAACTCCAGGGTCATGCCCTCACGGCTTGACGCCGTAAAGGAACCGACAGGGGGTTCGGTGGAACTCCTGCTTCTTATGGAACTTTCTCAAGGCAGATGGAGCGTCCTTTCCAGGGGTGCCTCGATCAGGCGGGGGGTGGCGTTGTCTTTTCCGGGAAGTGAGGTCACCGCGCTTGTAACAGACGGCCCTGTTGAAGGAAAATCAACTGTACGTTTTAGAATGCCTGGCGACAGTCAAGCCGACCTGAAGGCGGAGTTGTTCAAGATAGGAAAAGTCCCGCTCCCTCCTTATATTGACAATAATGGGATAAACGGCGAGCGATACCAGACGGTCTTCAGCAACAGAGAGATTTCCGCGGCGGCTCCAACAGCGGGCCTTCATTTTACGGACAACCTGATCTCCGAGATCAGGAGAAAGAAAGTAAGCGTCGCGGATCTTGAGCTCGCTGTCGGAGTTGATACCTTTATACCCATCAGAGAAGAGGACATCGAAGACCACGAGATTCACCGCGAGTGGTTCTCGGTGGGAGACGATTGCGCACGAGCGATTAACAGTGCGGAACGGGTGGTGGCTGTGGGCACAACTTCGATGAGAGCGCTCGAATCGGCCAGATATGAAAATGGAGAGCTGTTTTCGACCACCGGGTTTACGGACCTCTATATAACGCCCGGTTACACCTTCCACGTCGTCCGGGCGATGATAACCAATTTTCATTTTCCCCGTTCGACGCTGATGGTGCTTGTAAGCGCGTTCGCCGGCAGGGAGCTTGTGCAAAAGGCTTATAATGAGGCAATTCGTGAAGGTTACAGGTTTTTTTCATTCGGAGACGCGATGTTGGTGATATAGATGAGCATCGATCGGAAAGATTTAAAAAGTGAAGGCGGGTTCCGGTTCCGGGTGACCCGGAGAGACAGGCGGACAAACGCGCGGGTTGGCGTAATGAAAACTCCTCATGGCGGAGCTATGACACCGCTGTTCATGCCTGTCGCGACACAGGGCACGGTAAAGGCAATGAGGCCGGAGCAGGTGATGGAACTCGGTTTTCGCACTGTTATCTCAAATGCCTATCACCTGTCGCAGAGGCCGGGCGTCCGGACGGTTGAGTCGGCCGGCGGGCTGCACAACTTTATGGGCTGGAACGGGCCGATAATCACTGATTCCGGTGGTTTTCAGATACTGAGCCTTGGTGCTGATGTAAAGATTACAGTTGACGGTGCCAAGTTTAGGTCCCATATCGACGGCGGTTCCATATTCCTGAGTCCTGAGATATCGATGGATGTGCAGGAAAAGCTGGGCGCGGACGTAATAATGACCCTCGATGAATGCCTGCCGTACCCTGCCGGGCGGGATGAGGTGAAGCGCTCGATCGAATTGAACATCGGATGGGCGGCCAGGTGCAGGAAAGCTCACAAGAGTGAACGGCAGGCGCTGTTCGGGATAGTCCAGGGGGGCATGTACTCTGATTTGCGGATTACCTGCGCGAGAGAACTGGTAGATCTTGACTTCCCCGGCTACGCGCTCGGGGGTTTCAGTGTCGGCGAACCCAGAGATATGACTCTGGAGCTTGCCGGGGACACGGTCGGGGAACTTCCCGGCGACTCGATCCGTTACCTGATGGGTGTGGGCGATCCGGTTACCATCCTAGAGGCAATAGCGTTGGGAATAGATATGTTCGACTCGGTTCTGCCCACAAGAATAGCGCGCAACGGCTCCGCGCTCGTCGGTGTAAAACGGGTCAACTTGAGAAACTCCTGTTTCAAGGACGACGAAAGACCGCTTGACGAGGATTGCGGCTGTTACACCTGCCGGAACTTCTCGCGGTCATACTTGAGACACCTGGTGCAGGCGAAGGAAATACTCGGGTTTCACCTGCTGACCGTGCACAACCTCGCGAGGATTGCTGACCTCATGTTCAAAGCCAGAAGTGCCGTCGAACTGGGTACTTTCGAAGCGATGTTGAACGAATACCGCCAATTGGAGCAATCGGAATGACAAAAGGTGACCGGTTCTATTATGATAGGTGGGTTAAAAAAGTGGATTCTCGACATCGATCGAAAGGACGATAGGAAATGATCGGATATCTTATGGGTTTACTGGCGTCCAGCCCGGCGGTTCTGGTGGCGCAGAAAAGTTCGTCAAGCGAACAGACCTCCGCTTTCGGCAGTCAGTGGATGATGCTCGTTATTATTGCTGTAATGGTGGGAGTGTTTTACTTCCTGATTATGAGGCCCCAGCGGAAAAAAGCTCAGCAGCAGGAGGATATGCTCAAGAAGCTGGAGAAGGGCGACGAGGTCGTTTCGATAGGGGGCATTCACGGTGTAATAAAGAAAATCAACGACGACACCGCGGTGATTGAAGTCGACAAGGGTGTAACTATGACCCTCAACCGCTCAGCGATATCCAGAAGCCTGACGGTTCGCGAAGAGGAAGAAGAAGTTGAGGAAGAAGAAGTTGAGGAAGAAGAAGTTGAGGAAGAAGAGATAGAAGAGGATATCGATGAGGAAGAAGAGGAGTAACTATTACTTGCGGTGTCTTTCAAGCTTGTAGTTGCTGTCGGCCGGATTTGATGGTTTTGAAAACAAAAAGCGCGTAAAGCCGTTTTGAAGGAGGCGGGGCGGCCGGGTTTAAACCGGTTGCAATAATTGATCAGCTATGAAAAGAAGAACTAAAAACCTGGTGTTCATCGGTATAGTTGTGGCGACGCTTCTTGCCCTTTACATCCCTAAATTCGCATTAAATCTGTCCCCGAGGCTGGGACTTGATTTAAGCGGCGGGATAAGTCTTGTCTATGAAGCCCAGGGCAAGACGCTGGACCCCGGCGTGCTCGAGAAAACTGTTGAGAAGATAAGGGAAAGGGTAGATAAGCTGGGTGTCGCGGAGCCTGAAATTACAATGCAGGGGGAGAGGAATGTTATCGTGCAGATCCCCGGAATCCAGGACTCGGAGCGGGCCAAGGATATCGTAGGCAAGACCGCCCAGTTGCAGTTCCGGATCGTTGCCGAGAGCAAGCCGTACTCCGAGGTGAAAGACGACCCCGGCTGGGCGGTTACAGAGGGTGAAGAGAACCTCAGGCCCGACAAAGAGATAATCCTGAGTTATGAGACAGAGACTGAAGGCAAGAAGGAAAAACTGCTTTACAAGCTGGGCCCGACCCTCATGAGCGGTGATCTCTTGAAGGAGGCGGCGGTGGGCTATGACGAGGGGGGCGTTCCGCTGGTGAACTTCACGCTGACCGGTGAAGGAAAGACCAAGTTCGGTGAAATTACCACTGCGAACAGCCAGAAGCAACTGGCCATAGTTCTTGACTACGAGGTGGAGTCCGCACCGAATATCAACGAGCCTATCACCGAGGGGAAGGGTGAGATAACAGGGACCTTCACGGAAAAAGAGGCCAAGGACCTTTCTATTGTGCTTAACACCGGCGCCCTTCCGGTCAACTTGAAGCTCATTACCGAGCAAAGCGTCACTGCTACACTGGGACGGGATTCGCTGAGGCAGGGACTAATCGCCGGCGTGATCGGCCTCTTGATCGTGGCCTTGTATATGATTCTTTTTTATCGCGCTCTGGGTCTGGTGACCTGTTTTGGCCTGCTCGTGTTCGGTGGTTTGATGTATGGATTCATTTGCGTTCTCGGCGAGTTCTGGAGCCTTACTCTGGCCGGAATCGCCGGCGTGATCGTATCGATAGGTATCGCCGCCGATTCGAGCGTCGTCTACTTCGAGCGGGTAAAGGAGGAGGTACGGGCGGGAAGGACCCTCAGGTCGTCGGCGGACCGCGCTTATAAGAACGCCTTCAGGACAATTATCGCGGCCGATACCGTGACATTTTCGGCGGCTGCCATACTCTACATATTCGCGGTAGGCTCGGTCAGGGGTTTTGCTTTCACCCTGGGCATGGCGACCATATTCGATGTTTTCATATCATATCTGTTTATTCATCCGCTTACCTCCCTGCTGGCCGGACTGGAGTGGTTCGGCAGGCCCTGGATGGTTGGGGTAAGACATATTGCGGGAAGCAGGAGTGGGGGTGATGCCAAATGAAAAACATTTTCAGCCGGCACTATTTCCAGGTTATAAAGTACAGGTACATGTGGTTAGGGTTCTCCGCGGTCATAGTCGGATTATCGATTCTGGGTCTGCTGCTTTTCGGCCTCAATTTCGGAATCGACTTTACGGGGGGCACATCACTTGATATCCAGTGTAAAAAAGGGACGACGATTTCACAGGTCCGTGACGCCATGGGTAACGTAGGTTACGGTGACGCCAAGATACAGGCTGCACAGGACAACACTTTCATAATAAAGACTCCCAAGCTCGACGCGGAGCAGAGAAAAGAAGTGACCGAATCTCTTGAGAAAAACGCAGGGATGGTGGAGCTGCTCGGGCTCGACGATATCGGACCGGGATGGGGCGCCCAGGTAAGCAGGCAGGCGGCCATCGCCCTTGCGATATTCCTTGTCGCCATACTTATATATATAAGCGTAAGGTTTGAATTCAAGATGGCGGTTTGTGCCATAATCGCCCTTGTTCATGATGTAATAATTACTGTGGGTGTGTATGCTTTTCTGGGAAGGGAAGTCACCCCGGCTACCGTTATCGCCGTGCTGACTATCCTCGGATATTCTCTTTACGACACGATCGTTATTTTCGATCGGGTAAAGGAAGATGTGGACCAGCTGACCCGCCAGAGCAAGAAGACCTATTCCTCGAGTGTTAACGATTCAATTAATGAGACTCTCACGAGATCTCTCAATACCTCCATTACAACCTTGATCCCGATCGTATCGATTCTGTTGTTTGGAGGGGAGACCTTGAAAGCTTTCGCCTTTGCGCTTTTTGTCGGGGTCATCGCCGGTACTTATTCGAGCATTTTTATCGCGAGCCCGCTCCTGGCCATCTGGAAGGAGAGGGAGCCCAAGTATCAGGCGTACCGTGAAAGAATGCAGAAGCAGGAAGCGCGCAGGGCCAGGCTTGCCTCGGAGACGGCCGGTGGAAAATCCGAACCGGTAATAACTGAAAAAAAGAAGTTGGAGAAGACGCCCGCGGTTGTGAAAAAAGCCGTGCCCTCCGCATCGGCGGAGAAGAAGCAGGCGGCTCCCAAACCTTCGGCCGGTGCCGGGCGGAAGAAGGCGTCCGCCGGCAGGAAGACCACGGCCAAGGCGCGGACCAAGGGACCGGGAAGTGGAAAGAAGAAAAAGAAAAAGCGATGACATCGAGGCCGGAGAAAGCTGAAGAGCTCTTTATAAAGACAAGGCGTTTTTTATCAAGGGGCGATCAGAGACTCATTGAGAAGGCCTATGAATTCGCCGCTCTCCATCACGGGAATCAAATGAGAAAGTCCGGGGAGCCTTATATAGAACACCCGGTATCCGTCGCCCTCGTTCTTGCGGAATTCGAACTCGATTCCGACACTCTTGCCGCCGCCTTGCTTCATGATGTCGTGGAAGACACCGATTTAACGCTGGCTGATATCCGCACTGAGTTTGGTGAGCAGATTGCCGAGATAATTGACGGCGTCACCAAGCTCGACCGGTTAAAGTACGCTTCCCGCGAAGAGCAGCAGGCGGAGAACATGCGCAAGATGCTGATTGCGGTTGCGAACGATGTCCGCGTAATCCTGATCAAGTTAGCCGACCGCCTGCACAACATGCAGACCATCGCCGCTCTGTCACCGGACAGGGCGCACGATATTTCCGAGGAAACGCTTGAGATTTACGCACCTCTGGCCCACCGTTTCGGGTTGTCGCGAATAAAGTGGCAACTCGAGGATCTCTCCTTTGAAGTGCTGTACCCAAAGCGGTATTTGCAGATAAAGAAGATGGTCGCGGAGCGAAGGGCCGAGAGGGAAAAGTACATGAACCAGGTCACCGCACTGATATCCGGGCAGTTAAAGAAAGACAAGATCAAGGCCGAGATATCCGGCCGTGTAAAGCACTTCTACAGCATATACGAAAAAATGGTAAACAGGGGTGTTGAGTTTGACGAGATAATGGACCTCTCCGCAGTGAGGATAATTGTGGACAATGTACGCGACTGTTACGCGACGCTGGGCGTGATCCACTCGATGTGGAAGCCGGTGCCCGGCCGGTTCAAGGACTACATCGCGATGCCCAAGATGAACATGTACCAGAGTCTCCATACCGTCGTAATCAGTCTCGAGGGAAGACCTCTCGAGATCCAGATCAGGACCCGCGAGATGCATCAGACTGCCGAGTACGGTATCGCGTCACACTGGTTATACAAGGAAGTGAGCCGCAGGGAAGGCAGCGGAAAAACCTGGCTGAAGCAAATGATGGAATGGCAGAAAGAGATGAAGGACCCCGGCGAGTTCTTAAAAACCCTGAAGGTCGATCTTTTCCGCGACGAGGTCTTTATATTTACGCCAAAAGGCGACCTGATATCCCTGCCGAGAGGGTCTACACCGATAGACTTTGCTTACCACATCCATACCGAAGTGGGCCACAGGTGTGTAGGCGCGAAAATAAACACCAAGATGGTTCCCCTTTCATACCAGCTGGAAAACGGCGACATCGTTGAAATTATGACATCAAAGACGGCTACGGGGCCGAGCAGGGACTGGATCAATATTGTTGAGACTTCGAGGGCGAAGAACAAGATAAGGCAATGGTTCAGCAAGGAGAGGCGTGAGGACGAGAAGCAGGAGGGTAAAGAGGCACTCGATCGCGCCATGAGAAAGCAGGGACTGCCGCTCCAGCGAAAAGAGGTGGGAAGAATTCTCGCGCAGGTAGCTGAAGACTACAACTTTGACAAAGTGGAAGACCTTCACCGGAACATCGGCGCGGGACACTATTCCGCTACCCAGGTCGCAAACAAGGTCGCCCAGTATCTGGGGAAGCAGAAGCAGGAGATCGTTCCCGAGATTGAAGCTGAAGCCTTTAGAAGGGAACCCGCTCTTCCTGCGGAACAGATCCGGCAGAGAATAAGGGTCCACGGGATTGAAAACGCCCTGGTGACATTGGCAAGATGCTGCTCTCCGGCTCCGGGCGATCCGATCGTGGGGTTTGTCACCCGGGGGCGGGGGGTGTCGGTCCACCGGGAGGGCTGTACGAACGTTAAGGACTTTTCGAGAGAAGTCGACCGGATGATTGATGTTTCATGGGAGGAGCCCAGGCGGGCTCTGCGTACGGTTGAAATCTGTGTCAAGGCGATTGATCGTCCAAAGCTGGTGCGTGATATAACAACCGTTTTGGGCGATATGCATGTAAATATCCTGTCCGCGTCTCTGCGAATTGATGATAAGCATATCGCGACCAGTAATTACGTTTTCGAGATTGGAAGCGATATGCATCTCGAGGAAATCGAAAAGAATATCAAGAAAGTGGAATTGGTGTACGACGTGGAAGAAGTCGTCACCGGTGCCGACGCGAAATCCAGTTAGGGGGAGCACAAGCATCCGCGCTGTCGTCCAAAGAGTAAAACGGTGTTCGGTTCTCATAGACGGGTCTGAATACTCCTGCATCACCGAAGGTCTCCTGGTGCTTATTGGTGTCGCAAAAGGGGATACCGAAAAAGAAGCGGAGTACATCGCCGAAAAAATAGTCAACCTGAGAGTATTCCCTGACGACCGGGACAAGATGAACCTGTCTGTTTGTGAAACGGGCGGGAGCGTGATGGTTGTCAGCCAGTTTACATTACTGGGGGAGTGCCGCAAGGGCAGGCGCCCTTCTTACGCGTATGCGGAGGAGCCCGGCCGGGCGCGTGAGCTTTATGAGCGGGTGGTGGAGATGCTCAAGACCGGTGGAGCGAGAGTCGAAACCGGTATTTTCGGTGAAATGATGGACATCATGCTTGTCAACCGGGGACCGGTTACTCTTGTTATCGATACTTGAGGTTCAGGTTGCTGGAAGACGGTCAAGGCTGGAAGAGCTTACGATCTCCAGCTTGATCGCGTGCCGTTTCCGGTGATCTTGCGTGAACCGGCGGCGCGTTCCTTGTCCAATAAAATCCTGTCAAATGTTATTATCTTCTGAATGGAGATTTAGATTGTGTAAGGTTGCCTGAGATCAGGTCGGGAGCCGAGTACAAAGCGAAAGGTTGGAGTTTGGGAAATTTAACAGTCGAACAGATATCTGTTGGCCTGCTCGATACGAACTGCTACATATTGATGGATGAAGATGTGACGGAAGGTTATATCATCGATCCGGGCGGCCAGGCGGGAAGAATAGTCCAGCATGCGGAATCTCTAAAACTCAAGTGCCTGGGCATACTGTGCACCCACGGGCACTTCGATCACATTGGCGCGGTGGGCAAGGTGGCTGAACTGCTGGAAGCGCCGGTAATGATTTCGAAAAACGATGCCGGGTATCTGGACGGATCAATGAAAAGGATAGGCATCAAGATGAGCTCTTTCATCGCCCGGAACCCGTCGAGCATTGACAGGGTAGGCGGCGGGGATGAAGTCGCGTTCGGGGATTACAGGGCTAGAGTGTTGGATACACCGGGGCACACACCGGGTTCGATCAGTTTTCTTTGCGAAAACAATCTCTTCTGTGGAGACCTGATATTCAAGGGGTCTGTGGGCCGCACCGATTTGAAAGGAAGCTCCACCGAAGATCTCCTCGAATCAATCAGGCGGGAAGTGTTGTCCCTGCCGGACGATTATAGAATCTGGCCCGGCCACGGGCCGGCCACGACCGTTGGAAAGGAGAGAAGGTCTAATCCCTATCTCGAAAATCTATAAACATGGAGTTGACAGTTGGATCCTAAATACAGCGCCCCGAGAGGCACCGCAGATTTAACTTATCCGGAGTCTGAGAAGACCAGGCAGTTGTTATCGTATGCACGGGAAGTTTTTGAGCAATACGGTTATCAACTGATCAGCACTCCGGTTCTCGAGAGCACCGATCTCTTCGTGAGAAGCATCGGTGAGAACACTGATATTGTCAATAAGGAGATGTACACTTTCGAGGACCAGGGCGGACAAATGCTTACCTTGCGTCCGGAGGGCACGGCGCCGGTAATCAGGGCGTATCTCGAGCGTGGCCTTCAGTCACGCGGGCTTCCCCAGAAACTCTATTACTACGGACCCATGTTCAGAAGGGAGAGGCCGCAAGCCGGAAGGTACAGGCAGTTCAGCCAGGCGGGCGCGGAGTTAATCGGCAGCATGGATCCCATGGCGGACACTGAAATTATCTCCATGTCGGCGGATCTCTTCCGCAAGTTGAAGCTGAAGAACTATGTTTTAAGAATCAACAGTGTGGGGTGCCGGGAGTGCAGGAAAGAGTATATTGCCGATTTAAAGGCGAAGCTTGACGGGATGGTCCCGGATTTGTGTGAACAGTGCAGAAAAAGGTCAAGCGGCAACCCCATGCGTGTCTTTGACTGCAAGAACGAGAACTGCGTGACAGTCCTTGAAGACGCGCCGGTGATAAGCGCTTACCTGTGCGAGCATTGCATTGAACATTACCATACCGTACTTCTGGGTCTCGAAATACTCGGAATTGATTACTTCAAGGACGACCGGCTTGTAAGGGGGCTTGATTATTACACCAGGACCGCCTTCGAGTTTCAGTTTGAGGGTCTTGGTGCGCAGAACACCGTTTCCGCAGGCGGCCGCTACGATCACCTGGTGGAAGAACTGGGTGGAACACCGACCGGCGGCGTCGGCTTCAGCCTGGGGGTGGAAAGAGTGCTGCTTGCGGTCGAAGCCGAGGAAGCAGAGCCGTTTGAGCTGCGAGGGGTGGAAGTTTTTGTGGCCGGTATCGATATCCCGGGAGTTGAGATATTAAAAGCGCTTCAGGTAATCAGGGACGCGGGTATCTCCGCCGATACCGATCTCATGGACAGGAGCCTGAAGGCCCAGATGAAACACGCGAACCGTGTCGGCGCGAGGTTTGTGGTAATTGCCGGCGGAGAAGAGCACCAGAGAGGCGAGGTTACCCTGAGAGACCTCGAAGAGTCCGAGCAGTGGACTCTTGAAATCAAAGAAGCCCTGTCGCTTATCAAGGAGAAGAAGGAGCGCGGTCTGTGAGCAATAACAATAATGGCGAAAAGCCGGTTCTTGGATTCAGGTTGAAGAGGTCGGCCGGTTGCGGGAGCCCCGAGGCTTCATTCGACGGTAAAGAGATCACCGTGAACGGGTGGGTCGCGAGGCGGCGCGATCACGGTGGTTTGATATTTATCGATCTCCGTGACGACTCAGGAACAGTCCAGGCGGTTTTCGATCCCCGGGAGTCCGAACAGTCCCATTCCCTTGCCGAGGGAGTAAGGCCGGAGTTCGTGCTTGCGGTAAAGGGAAAAGTGAGGATGCGTCCCGACGGGACGGTTAATCCCTCGATGAAGACCGGCGAAGTTGAAATACTGGTAGTGGAAGCGGAGGTGCTCAACAGCTCTCTTACACCGCCTTTCGAGATCAAGCCGGACATCAATGTTGATGAAAAGCTCAGGCTGCAGTACAGGTATCTCGATTTGAGAAGGGACGATTTGCATGAATGCGTCCGGTTGAGGCACAGGATTTCTTCCTCCGCCAGAAGATATCTCGAAGACCGTGGGTTTATTGAAATAGAAACACCGCAGTTGACGAAGAGCACTCCGGAGGGCGCGAGGGATTATCTCGTGCCGAGCCGTGTTCAACCGGGTTGCTTTTATGCGCTTCCTCAGTCGCCGCAGCTTTTCAAGCAGACGCTTATGATCTCGGGGTTTGACCGATACTACCAGATCGCCAGGTGTTTCCGGGACGAGGACTTGAGGGCTGACAGGCAGCCCGAGTTCACCCAGATCGACCTGGAGATGGCTTTTGTGGACGAGAGCGATGTCATGGCTGTAACGGACGGCATCGTCGCTTCGGCTTTTCAGGCGGCCGGAAAAGTCATGAAGACACCTGTGCCCCGGATGTCTTACCGTGAGGCAATGGAGCTCTACGGGACAGACAGGCCGGATCTTCGATTCGGACTCAGGATGTCCACCCTCGATGATGTTTTCAGGGAAACCGGTTTTAAAGTGTTTGCGGGGACACTCAAAAAAGGGGGCAGTATCAGGGGAATGAAAATTGAACAGGGAGCCGGCATGTCCCGCTCAGACCTTGATTCGTGGACTAAAAGGGCACAGGAACTTGGTGCTTCCGGCCTCGTCTGGTTTGTGCTTGGCGACGAGGGTTTCCGTTCTCCGGTGACCAAGTTCCTGTCTGAAGATGAGTTAGCGGACATGAAGTCCGCGCTGGGCCTTGAAAAAGGAGACGCCGCGTTCATTGTGGCCGGCGACCGGGCCGGGTGCGATGACGTCCTCCATACACTCAGAGGTGAGGTCGCCCGCAAGCTGGGCGCTGTGGATGAGGGTGATTTCCGCTTCGTGTGGATTGTCGGGTTTCCCCTGTTGGAGTTCGACAGGCTGGAGGGACGTTACAAGTCGCTTCACCACCCGTTCACGAGTCCCACCGAGGAATCGTTTGAGATGCTCGAACACGCACCCCTTGAAGCTGAAGCGAGGGCTTACGATATCGTTATCAATGGAATTGAGATGGGTGGCGGGTCGATCAGAATACACCGCCGTGAGGTCCAGGAAAGAATGTTCAAGATGCTGGGCATGTCACCCGATGAGTATGAAGCGAAGTTCGGTTTTCTCCTGGAGGCCCTCGAATACGGCGCACCGCCGCACGGCGGCCTGGCCCTCGGGCTGGACAGGCTTGTCATGCTGCTGGCTGGCCGTGACTCGATCAGGGACACCATAGCTTTCCCCAAGACACAGTCGGCGAGCTGCCTTCTGACCGGCGCCCCCGATTCGGTGAGCGGTGCACAGCTGAAGGATCTTGGCCTCAAGACATCGTTTGACAGCTAGAAGCAATCCACTATCGCTGTTTTGCCCGGCTCTCTCAGGGCCGGGATTGCCGAACAACGCGATTCGTCGCAAACCGCGGGGCTTGAAAGATCCCTCCTCAAGATGCTTGGTTCTTCTTCCGGGTCCGGGAATAACACGTCATAAAAAAAGAAGGCCCGGTTTGGAACCGGGCCTTCGTACAACTCTCAGGTTTGTTTTCCTACAGGTCCTCGGGATGCTTGTATTCCACAGCCATCGGGCCGATAGGAAGTATGACTTTGCCGTACATTTCATTCAGCAGTTCGGCGATGGCTAGATAGATCGCCGTGAACGCGGTGATAATTCCCACGACACCGGCTGCCGTCTGCAACGCAGATGAATCGAGCCAGAAATGAAACGCCAGAATGAAAAACAGTATTGTCAAGCACAGGAATACCGCCTGAAGAGCTCTGTTCACCTTAAGTGTTCCAATGAACATCAGCCCGGTGAACAAGCCCCAGACAGCCATATACCAACCGAGTCCGGTGGTGCTTGTCGCTATGCCGGGCGCACCTTCACTGAGATACGGACCGACGACCAGCACGAATACAAGAGTGAGCCAGAACGCTCCGTAAGCGGTGAATGCCGTCGTTCCGAAAGTATTGCCTTTCTTGTACTCGAGCACACCCGCGATAATCTGAGCTGACCCACCGAAAAACAGACCCATTGCCAGTATGGTGTTATCCATGCCGAAAAGTCCTACGTTGTGAAGGTTTAACAGCAGTGTGGTTAGACCAAAAGCCATTAAACCCAGCACAGCCGGGTTTGCCAGCTTGCCGTTTGTACTGTCCTCCGCCATTAGTAATTTGTCTCCTTTCTATTGGTTAATTAAAATATGACAGAACACTGAATAAAAATGCTTCTATCAGTTTTGTCCCATTATCTTCTTGTTTCCGTCGATCAGTTCATCGACTACGTGCGGGTCCGCGAGCGTACTTGTGTCGCCGAGTGAATCCGCGGTGCCTTCTGCGATTTTCCTGAGGATGCGCCTCATGATCTTGCCGCTTCTGGTCTTGGGCATCGCCGGAGTGAACTGAATTACGTCAGGAGTCGCTATGGGGCCGATCTCTTTTCTGACGTGTACAACAAGCTCTTTTCTGAGCTCATCCGGGTCCCTGTCTTCGTATTCTTTTTTCAGGGTAACGTAGCTGTAGATTCCCTGCCCCTTGATATCGTGGGGCATTCCTACTACCGCAGCTTCGGATACGAACTCGTGGCTGACCAGAGCGCTTTCGACCTCGGCGGTTCCGATGCGATGACCGGATACATTGATTACGTCGTCGATACGTCCCTGCAGCCAGTAGAAGCCGTCTTCGTCTACACGGCAACCGTCACCGGTAAGATAAACACCGGGGAACATGGACCAGTATGTCTTCTCGAACAGATCGTGGTTGCCATAGATGGTCCTCATCATTCCAGGCCAGGGCTTGGTTATGCAGAGGAATCCACTCTCATTGGTTTCCGCTTCAGTACCGTCCTGCCTCAGCACTACCGGCTTTACACCGAAGAAAGGCATGGACGCTGAGCCTGGTTTCATCGGAATCGCGCCGGCCAGCGGAGCGATTAGAATTCCGCCGGTCTCTGTCTGCCACCAGGTGTCCAGCACGGGACAGCGGCTTCCGCCGATATGCTCGTAGTACCACATCCATACTTCCGGGTTGATGGGTTCTCCGACGCTTCCCAGAATTCTCAGGCTGGAAAGATCGCGGGTCTTGGTCCATTTCTCACCAAGCCTCATGAGAGAACGGATTACAGTCGGCGCGGTGTAGAACGCGGTTACCTTGTCTTTCTCACAGATTTCCCAGAACCGGTCGGGCTCGGGATAGGTGGGCACTCCCTCGAACATCACACTTGTCGCCGCGTTTGAAAGCGGGCCGTACACAATATAGCTGTGGCCGGTTATCCAGCCTATATCCGCCGTGCACCACCAGATATCATCATCGTGAATATCGAAGATGTATTTGTGGGTCAGGGTAGTGTGAAGAAGGTAACCTGCGGTTGTGTGCATTACGCCTTTCGGCTTGCCGGTGCTGCCGCTGGTGTAGAGAATAAAGAGCGGGTCTTCCGCGTCCATTTCTTCAGCGGGGCAATCCGCCGTTATATCCGAAGCGGCCATCTCTTCATGCCACCAGTAATCGCGTCCCTCAACCATCTCGATCTCGTTTGAGGTGCGCTCCACGACAAATACGTCTTTTACCACCGGGCACTCCTCGAGGGCCCTGTCTGCGTTCTTCTTAAGAGGAACGACCTTGCTGCCCCTGTAGCTTCCATCGGAGGCTATAAGCGCTTTGCAGTCGCTGTCCAGGATTCGGTCCCTCAGCGCGTCCGAGCTGAAGCCCCCGAACACTATGCTGTGGATAGCTCCTATTCTGGTGCAGGCGAGCATGGCGATCGCCAGTTCGGGGATCATCGGGAGATATATACAAACCCTGTCACCCTTCTGGATACCGTGCTTTTTCATTACGTTCGCGAACTTGCAGACCTCGTCAAGCAGTTGTTTGTAAGTGTAGGTCTTGTTTTGTCCAGGCTCGTCCGGTTCCCAGATTAACGCCACCTTATCACCCTTGTCGCCTTTGACGTGCCTGTCCAGGCAGTTGTAGGAGACATTGAGCTTTCCACCTTCATACCATTTCAGTTCGTGCTTGTCTTCGTTCCACGAATAGACGTTGTCCCACTTCTTGAACCAGTCCAGGCCCTCTGCCATCTCGCTCCAAAAAGCGTCCGTGTCATTGATTGACCTGTCGTACATTTTCTTGTACTCATCGAAGCTCTTGATGTGAGCGTTTTTGCTCAGTTCTTCGGGGGGGTAGATTTTCTCCACCTTTTGACCCGCGGTTTCGTTGTCCGCCATTTTTTCTCCTTTCTTGCTTACCATTCAAAATGAATCCGGGCAGGCATGACCAATCTTCATGCGGGCATGCACACTTGACTGATTTTTACTGCTCGGGTTTTGATACTTGAACAGTGTTAGCTCAGGTAAGATCTGCCCTGAGCTTATTCTGGATTAGTATTCATTGACACTGTTTAGCTATCTTGCAACCACGTTTATTTCGATCAGCTCAATATTATGCTGTCTTTCAGTCAGGCCGGTCATTCTGTTTAAAAAGTACTAAACTATTATAAACGATTTATCAGACTATGTGTTCTGGTTACCTGACCTTTAAGATCCATCACCCACCGTTTTCAAATGCCAGAGTATACAGTAATCTCCATTTTGATGCAATTGGATCAGGCTACCCTTGCCATTTCGCCGTCTCATTTCAGCACAAAATCATATTAAATAACATGAGAGTGCGGTTGAGTCAGGTTTATAAAGCGTTTTATCCCTTGTCCGTTAACCGGTTACACTGCAGCCACATATTTTATCGGCGGGTTTCCGGTTTTCTAAAGATCGGTGATTACGTTCACGGAACTGAGGGTGTTTCTGTTGGATGTTGCCGGTTGCTGTGATATATTATCATGCGATATTCGCCGGGCATATGGGCGGATCCGCGCAGGAACACCGTTGTGCCGGGGGCGGGTCTGCGGCAATTGACGGTAGAGGCGCCGGCGGGTCATGGTTTTTTTGATATGAACTGGACAGGGTGCGGTTCCTTGCCGGGCCGGTTCAATTTTGGGTGAAAGGAGAAAGCAATGAGCGTTGGGGAGGTTTCAGGGCTTATAGCCGCAATCTCGTTCGCACTGATGTCGGCTTTTACCGCCTGGATGCTGTTTCAATTCGTTAAGACCATTAGCATTTTGAACCAGTTTCTGGATGATGTAAGAGTCGAGTCGGTGCCACTTATGTCGAGGCTTCAGACTACGATGGACCATGTTAACACCCAACTGGACCGGGTGGATGGTATCATGACCGCCGCCGAATCGATATCCAATAAAGCCAACAACGCCACGAAAGTTGTCCAGGAGGTAATCACTTCGCCGCTGGTAAAAGCGATGGGGATAACAGCCGGGGCCACCAAGGCGTTTGGAAAATGGAAAAAAGATTAACCCTGTAAAATACAGATAACACATAGGCCGAGTTGATTTTCAATTGGTGCCAGGCTCTGAATTCAGCAGTTCAATGCCTGGCACCAAACTGTATAATGATAAAGAATCACGTGAGTGAAGTTTATCTAAAAAGTCATATGGAGGATAGAACTTGAAGGGAAGCGAAATAAGGGACTTGTTTATAGGGTTTTTCGCCGAGCGCGACCATCGCGTTGTGCCGAGTTCTTCTCTTGTTCCCGAGGACCCGACACTGCTTCTGACCACCGCGGGCATGGTCCAGTTCAAACCTTATTTCCTGGGGGCCGAGGAGCCGCCTTATTCACGTGCCACTTCAGTGCAGAAATGCGCGCGCACGACCGACATCGAATCGGTCGGGCTTACCGCGCGTCACATGACCTTTTTTGAGATGCTTGGTGATTTTTCGTTCGGCGACTATTACAAGAAAGAGATTATACCCTGGGCATGGGAACTGGTAACCGGAGTTTTGTCAATCGACCCTGGATCGCTATGGATATCGATATTCGAGGAAGACGACGAGGCTGGGGACATATGGAAAAGTGTGCCCGGGGTTATACCGGAGAGGGTAATCAAGCTCGGGGCCGATGACAATTTCTGGGCTATGGGACCCACCGGTCCCTGCGGCCCCTGCTCCGAAATTCTATATGACAGGGGGAAAGAGTTCGCCTGCGGTCCTGATTGCGCCGCCGGATGCGATTGCGACCGTTTCCTCGAGATATGGAACCTGGTATTTATGCAGTATGACAGGGCGCAGGACGGCTCACGCATTCCTCTCCCGAAGAAGAACATAGACACCGGAATGGGCCTCGAGAGGGTGGCGGCCATAAAGCAGGGAGTGGCCACGGTATTCGAAACCGATCTCATGATGCCTCTTCTCGAAGCGATTAAATCAATCTGTGGAGTGGGGCTCGGCGATTCGGGCGGGACGGATGTTTCACTCAAGATAATATCCGACCATGTCCGCGCGGCGACGTTTCTAATATCTGACGGATTGATACCGTCGAATGAAGCCGGTGGCTATATCCTGAGGAGGCTTCTCCGCAGGGCCGTCCGTCATGGCAAGCTGCTGGGGATAGAGGAGCCTTTCCTTTATCGAATTGCTGATGTAGTGGTAGAGCTTTTCGGGGCTGTCTACCATGGGTTGAAAGACCACCATCCGCTTATCAGGGGAGTAATCAAGGGGGAGGAAGAGAGGTTCGGGCAGACACTTCAGCAGGGAATAGATTTGCTTGAAAAGGTTCTGGTGGAACATGGGATAAGCGGCAAGAATATTGTTGATGGAGATACCGTGTTCTATCTTCACGATACTCTCGGGTTTCCTCTGGAGCTTACGCGGGAGATAGCGTTGGACCGGGGTGTGGAGATCGATATCGACGGTTTTGACTGCCTGATGGAAGAGCAGCGCGTAAGGGCCAGGCTCTCCAGGGAAGAAGAGACGCAGTGTGTCCCGGGGGACCTATACCGGGAGATATCAACCGCAAAGGGAAAGACCGATTTCCATGGCTATGGATGTGATTCGATGACTTCAAGAGTCATAGCGCTCGTGTCCGGCCGGGGCAGTGTTCAGGAAGTGAAGGACAGGGAAGAAGTGGAAGTGGTGCTCGAGTCCACCCCGTTTTACGCTGAAGCGGGCGGGCAGGTGGGCGACACCGGGACTCTCGAAGGGCCGGACGGCTCGGTTGAAGTTGTGGACACCTGTTCCACCGGGTCTGGCCTGATCCTGCACAAGGGGGTAGTCTCAGGCAGCATAACCTTAGGTGATGAAATCAAGGCGGTGGTTGACGCGGAGCGGAGAGCGGATATATCCAGGAATCACAGCGCAACCCATATCCTCCACTGGGCGCTTCGAAAGGTGCTGGGTGAACATGCCAGGCAGTCCGGCTCGCTGGTAACGCCTGAGAGGCTGCGCTTCGACTTCACACATTTCCAGCCGGTATCCCATGGAGAACTTGCCGAAATCGAGAGGCTGGCGAACGTAAAGGTGCTGGAAGACGAGCCGGTGAGTTTCTCAAACGCGACCAGGGAGGAAGCGATGGCCGGCGGTGCGATGGCGCTTTTCGGAGAGAAGTACGGCGACGAGGTGCGTATTGTTGAGATGGGTAATTTCTCAAGTGAGCTGTGCGGCGGAATCCATGTAGACCGTACGGGACGCGTCGGCCCGATTAGAATAATGTCTGAATCGGGGATAGGCGCGGGCTTGCGGAGAATAGAAGCGACAACAGGTATGACTACGATAGGTTATTACCGGCACCTGCAGGAAATCCTGGGTGAAGTTTCCAGGATCCTGAGGGCGGAAAATGATGAACTGCCCGGGAGGGTTTCGGAGATGGTCGCTCAGCAGAAAGCGATACAGAAAGAACAGGCCAGGAAGAAATCGTGCGACATAGCCACGGCGGCGGGAGATATCATAAGAACAGGGCTGCACGGTGTCTCGGTACGCGATGAAAAAGAGAAAGTCTTTGTTGCCAGGGTGGACGGCGAAAAGCAGAAGACCCTGCGGGACTTGATTGATATTATAGCCTCCCGGGGAGGTTTCGGAGTCACCGCTCTGGCGGGCGACGCCGGCGGCAGCGCGCAGATCGTTGTCAAAATAAAGAAGGAACTGGTTGCGAAAGGTCCCAACGCGAAGGAACTTGCGGGTGAAGCCGGACGTCTTATCGGCGGAGGCGGCGGGGGAAGGGAAGACATGGCCGCCGCCGGAGGCGGTTTGATATCAGGAATCGACGAAGCCCTGAAATATATCGCGGATACCGAGATTGTGCCGGAGAGTGGTTCTTGAGGATACTGGGTCTTGATGTTGGAGATGCGCGAATTGGAGTCGCGGTAACCGATCCACTGGGGAAGATAGCCCAGCCTCTCGAAACGATCAAAAGAGACGGTGCTGAATTTCAAAGGCTTGCATGGCTCGCAAGCAGCTACGACTTGAGATTGATCGTTCTTGGTCTGCCGCTCCTTATGAGCGGAAGCGAAGGCGCACAGGCAGCCGCCGTACGCGATTTCGCCGGTGAACTCCACGACAGGCTTGGCATTGAAATAACGTTTGTCGACGAGAGGCTTACCACTAAGCAGGCTGACGCCGTCATCCGGAGTGCGGAAAAGAAGAGTGGTTCGAGAGGGGACTCCGACCGCGTCGCCGCCGCTTTGATATTGAGTGCGTACTTGAATCAAAATCCACAGAAAGGTCTCTTGAAGGAATAGAGCACAGGAGTCGGTTTGCCCGTTTATAAAGATCAACAGAACAGGTCTGGGCGATTGCGTGAACAGAGGATCATGCGCGCAAAAAAAAGAAGGAATGCGACGTTGATCGCGGTTGCGGTTATAACGGTATTTCTGGTGACCGGGACCGCCGCTTATGTACTTACCAAGAGTGGAAACGGTCCTGAGCCTGCGGTTCCCGAACCGTACAGGGTTACCATTCCTGAGGGTTATACAAATAAACAGACGGCCGAAAAGGTTAACAGCGCGACTGAAGGATTGATAACTGCGGGTGAGTTTGAGAGCGCGGTAGACAACGGGGTATATGATTTCGGTTTCCTCACAGAGGCCGGCGGAAATCTGGAGGGTTTTCTATTTCCCAAGACTTACGATGTCGCGGAGGATCAATCAGCGAATGACCTGGTGCAAATGATGCTCGAACAGTATGAGGAGGAGACGGAGGATCTGGACTGGTCAAGCGCCGCGGTCAACGGTGTATCCGGATACCAGGTACTGATTATCGCCTCAATGGTTGAAAAGGAAGCCAAAGCGCCCGAAGAGCGCCCTGTTATCGCGTCGGTAATCTACAACCGTTTGAAAGCGGGCATGAAACTTCAAATATGCGCAACTGTTCAATACGCGCTTGGTGAATGGAAACCTGAACTCAGCTACTCTGATCTCGAGGTTGATTCGCCTTATAACACTTACAAGATCAACGGGCTGCCGCCGGGGCCGATATGCAATCCGGGGTTCGAGTCGATCAGCGCGGCTCTTTCTCCCGCTTCGACTGACTATATTTATTATATACTCACAACAAATGACGGCCGCCACAGTTTCACGTCAGATTACAATCAGTTTCTCAGGTGGAAGGAACAGCAGGGTAACTGAGCCGCGAATTTCCTTGTGAATTCCTGCCATATGGGTAATTTTCCATTATTAACTAATAATAATGTCATATTATATACATTATTATTGATAGTAGTGTTTATTGGGGATTAAGGGAAAAGGCCTGATTTCCGACTCATTAAATATCGGCAAGATACCGATAACAAGTAATGGGAAGAGCAACCTTTCGTGCTTTTGGAGGTAGTATAGCTGATTTCCGTGAAGATAGTATGCGAGGCATGTTTAGAGTGCTAAATGATGATAACACGGAGGGGGTTGCGATCGCTGGAAACAACGGTGGCGCGGTTTCATCTTTGGATTTGCAGACCTTATTAAGGAGGGGCTGTTAAAGGCCGCGGTTTCCCCGCACTGTGCCGGGAAAAGGGGCCTCGAAAGAACTTTGTATGGGTGAGACGGCGCGGAGACCGGCTAATGGAATGGCCGGTTATTCAACAGTAGCCAGTGAAAATGCAGCTTGAATCAGGGCTGCTCCATAGACAAAAAAGCAAGGATGGACAGGGCAATGGTAGAAGTAAGAAAATGCGCCGGGTAACTTTCGAGGGCGGAACAGAAGGGGGAATTATTGACCCGGCCCTGTGATAAAATTGAATTGAAGAAGCGTCGCATTACTTGACGGAAAAGTAAAATAGCAATATTTGACAATTTCCTGATTCAATATAAGAGAATGGTTGCGGAGGATCACTTAGGAGGCGCACTTGGACGGTGCGAAGAGGAACGAACTTCAGGAGGCTTTGGAGCAGCTCCTGGAAACATCCAAGGATATTGAAGCTGCGGCCGTGGTAAGCATGGACGGATTTCCAATGGCTTCAATAATTCCTGAGGGATATGAAAGTGAAAGGCTGGGCGCAATGTCCGCGGCTCTATTGAGCCTTGGTGAAAGAACGGCGAATGAGTTAAAGCGCGGTGAGTTGGCCCAGGTCTTCGTTGAAGGTTCCCAGGGGTATGTCTTTGTTCTTGCCGCGGGTGAAGATACGGTATTGACGGCTGTGGTGAAACGCGGCGGAAAGCTGGGAATGGTCCTCTACGATATTCGCAAAACGGCGAAACGGGTAGCTGGGATTGCAGGGTCTCATCTACAGGCCGAAGTCGAGTAAATTAACGGGGTACAAATGCCGCTAAAGGGAAACCTAAAAGATTTCAGCCTTCCCGATTTATTTCAATTGATTCATTTCGGGAAGAAAAGTGGCAAGCTTACCATCTCGAGAGGTGACATAGAAGGATATGTGTGCTTCCGGGATGGTGATGTGACTTACGCCACCCATAATACGAATAAAGTATTGATAGGTCAGCTGCTCGTGCGCGCACGGGTTGTAACCGACAAGCAGGTCGCGGAAGCTCTTGAGCTGCAGAAGACGGTACACAAGGACAAGCTGATAGGCAGCATCCTGGTGGAGCTCAAATACATTACGGATGAAACGCTCGAGCTCTTCATCAAGGAGCAGATAAAGGAATCGGTATTTAATCTGCTGATGTGGAATGACGGAGCTTTCGATTTCGATCCCGACGATAAGCTCGAAGAGGACATCGGCGTTTCAATGGGTGCGGAAGAGCTCATCCGGGAAAGCAGGAAGCGTCTCGGCGAATGGATGGATATCGAAAGCAGGATCCCGACGCTTGATGCGATTTTCTCCAAGACTTCCGCTGGAAAGAAAAATCCGGAAAGGCTGAAAATACCGGAAGAGGAGGTATTGACCCTTGAATACATTGACGGTACGAATACCGTCAGGGATATCGCCAGGCAGAAGGGTGAGCCGGCTCTCGAGACATGCAAATCCATCAGCAACCTCGCTGGCGCAAAACTCATCAAGCTGGTAGGTGAGAAGGGTGGCGAATCAGGTGGATCGGCGGAAACTCTTCAAGAAGAAATCGATTTTTATGAGGAAGAGTCCGCTACGCTGACTGAGACAAAGCCGCCTGATGAGGGAACACTTGAGTATTATAAATGGCTCGCGCTCCAGGAAGCCATGAACTGTGAAAGAGTAGGTATTTTCAAGGCGGCGGCCCGCGAAAAGGTAAGCGAGGAAGGACCCTTAGTCGTAAAAGAAGCACCGGAAGACAACTCGTCAAAGGCTGAAGCTGAAGAAGTTGAAGAGGAAGAAGAAGTTGGGGTAATAAAGAAACTGGTCATTGACGGGTTGGAGAAACCGGAAGATTTCGCTGTCGACTGGTCCGACGACCTTATCGGGATGCTGGACAAAGAAAAAGCTGATGATGAGATAAGTGAAAGCATAAGAGCGAACCATGTCGATCTGGATGAAAAAGATGACTTAATCGGAATTTCGCTGGAAGGCTTCGAAGATATGGTGCCGGAAAAAGACCTGGCCGATGAGGGACTCAGAGGGCCCCTGACCGGTGAGACTCTTGATGACGGGGGCTCTTCTCTTCTCTCCGAAGAGGACATCGAAAAGCTTATGGGTTTGAAATCAAAGCCAAGAGAAGAAATGAGCCGTGAGGAGTTGCTCACTTTTGACCAGCCAACTTACCCGATTATTGAACCGATGCCGGGCGAGCGTGATGAACTCTCAGTTGAGGAAGAAGTTGCGCGCGAAGAAGCTGACTCCATGGAGGAAAGGGCCAGGAAAGTGCTGGCCGAGATAATGGAGGGCAGGGAAGGAAGGGAAGACTACACTTTCGATTCACAGAAGGAACAGGAAGAGGAAGATAAAGCGGAGACCTATTCTCTGGAGGAACTATCAGACATTTTCGAGGATGGATCGGAAGCCGGGGAAGAAGAGGTTGTCAAAACCGAGGTTGAAGAAGTAGTCGTTGAAGCTGCGGAAGAAGAGTATTTGGATTCAGGTCGGGAGGAATACGCGGTAGCGGAAACGGCGGCGGAAGTTGCAGAAGAAGAGCCGGTTGAGGTTGAAGAAGAGGTCCCGGTGATAGAGGTTGACAAGGAAGTCACCGGAGTTGAGCTTGAGGCGGAAACCGAAGAAGATTCTCTTGAATATTACAAGAAGCTTGCTCTGGAGAACGATACGGAGATACTAGACGCGGAGTTCGTGGCTGACGGAGAAACCGCTGAAGAGATAATAGCTCCGGAAAAGATCATTAGAGAGGTTGAAGCTGAGGTTGAGGAAGAGGCAGCTGAAGAGGAGACAGTTGAAGAAGTAGCTGAAGCAGCGGATGAAGAAGTCGCCGAAGGTGAGCCCGAGGAAGAAGTCGCCGAGGTTGAGGAGGAAGTCGCCGAAGCTGAGCCCGGGAAAGAGACAGCTGAAGAGGAAGCGGCCGAAGAAATAGCCGAAGCTGAGGAGGAAGTTGTTGAAGCTGAAGCAGCGGAGGAAGTCGCCGAAGCTGAACCCGGGAAGGAGACAGCTGAAGAGGAAGCGTCCGAAGAAATAGCCGAAGCTGAGGAAGAAGTCGCCGAAGCTGAGCCCGAAGAAGGAGTCGCCGAAGCTGAGCCCGGGAAAGAGACAGCTGAAGAGGAAGCGGCCGAAGAAATTGCCGGGATTGAGGAAGAAGTTGTTGAAGCTGAAGCAGCGGAGGAAGTCGCCGAAGCGGAAGCCGCCGGGACTGAGGAAGAAGCTGCTGAAACAGCAGGAGAAGTCGCCGAGGTCGAGGTTGAGGCTGAGGCAGTTGAAGAAATAGCTGAAGCAGCGGAGGAAGTTGCCGAAGCTGAACCCGGGAAAGAGACAGCTGAAGAGGAAGCAGCTGAAGAAATTGTCGGGACTGAGGAAGAAGTTGTTGAGGCAGCGGAGGAAGTTGTTGAAGAGGACACCGCCGAGGAAGTTGAAGAAATAGCTGAAGCAGTGGAAGAAGAAGTTGTTAAAGCTGAAGTAGCGGAAGAAGTCGCCGAGGTTGAGGTTGAGGAAGATGCGGCCGAAGAGGAAGCAGTTGAAGAAATAGCCGAACCCGGGGAAGAAGTCTCCGAGGTGGCGGAGGAAGTTGCCGATATGCTTGATGAGCTGGAGAGCCTTGAAGCGGAAGAGTCGGCTGAAGAGAATGAAATCCAGGGCCGTGTTATTCAGTTCGATAAAGCATCCACAAAACAAGATCAGGACGAAGATGTGCTTATTATCGTCCAGGAGGAAAGCGAACCACGCGTCAGGTTGGATGAGATGCCCGAGGCGGCCGCTCTTGAGCTGGAGATCGATTCAGAGGAGGAGTCGCCGGAAGAGGCTCTGGATGATATAGGAAGCGCTCTGGAGATGAGCGAAGAGCTCATGGATGAAACGGAAATACCGCTTGTTTTTGATGAGAGTGGTTCGTCTGTTGAGATGGAAGATGCTGAAGCGGAAAAGGCTGCCTCGGAAGATGAGGAAGAGGAGCTTGTGATAGAGGGATTGGAGGAGTCGCCGGGGGATTTGATTCCGGAACACAGTGAATCATCACCCGATCTTGCCGAAGTCATAGATATTACGGGTACAGACAAGACAAAAGTCCCGGAGGATGAAGTGGCGGAAGTCCTGACCGGGATTTCCCCTGCAGAAACCGAGATCGCCGCCGCCGAAGAGGAAAGCGATACAGCACAAGCCGACGTTGAAGCTTCAACTCATGAGGCCGAAGCACAGGTTATTCCGGAAGAGGAGACCGCCGAAGAAGTAAGTGAAGTTTTTACTGAGGCGCTCGAGCCCGAAACCGCTTATCCGGAAGAGGAGTTGGCCACAGAAGCGGTGGAAGAGGAAGAAGGGGCCGGTGCGCGGTATATCAAGACGGAAGAACCGGCAGCGGAAACCGTTGAGCAGCCGGAAGCCGGAGAGCCGGCCGCAGCTTTGGAGGAAATGGCGGCCGACATGGTTCCGGAGCCGACTGCATATGAAGAAGATGAAATGCCGGCACAGGCGCCGGTTGAGGATATAACTGATGAACTGCAGGCAGGGGGTGTGGTTGTGGCGGTGGAAGAGCCGGGCATCGGCACCGACGAACTTGCTGAAATCACTGGTGGGTACTCCCTTCCCCAGGGCGAGACAGGCAGTGCCGAGATGGAAGCCGTCGTGTCGGACGGTGCGGAAACCGGAGAGGATGAAGAAGAGGAGTGGGAAGAGGAGTACGAAGAAGAAGAGTATGAGTATGAGGATGAAGAGGAAGAGATCGGGGAAGAGGTCGAGCAAGAGATTGAGGAAGTGGAAGAGGAGTACGAGGAAGAAGCTGAAGAGCCTGGACTATTTGATTCAATGCGGGTGAGGGGCAAGAGGGACGCGGGAACGAGTTTACTGGATCTGGAGACCCTTGAACTCGAACAGGAGTTAAAAGACCTGGTAGGTATACCACAGACACAGAAGAAGAGAAGGCCTGTTGATGCGGATGAAGCAGGTGATAAAGGTAAGAAAAAGGAAAAGAAGAGCAGAGGATTCATGTCCCGCGGCAGAGGCCGCAAGGAGGTCAACAAGGGATCAGGTGAGAAGACTGTAAATGACCTGGATGAGTTCTAGAAACTTGGAGGTTGTTTGGATCGTATCTACAAGATCCTCGTTGCCGGTCCCTTCAATTCCGGAAAGACGACGTTTATCAGTTCCATAAGCGATATAGATGTCGTGTCCACTGAGCGCGATACCGGGGTTGGTAAGAAAAAGTGCGGGACGACCGTAGCCATGGATTTCGGCCGTATCGCACTCAAGGGTGGGAATGTCATGCATCTGTACGGCACTCCCGGCCTCAAGCGTTTCGATTTCATGTGGGAAGTGCTCTCCGGAGGCATTCTGGGGTATGTGCTCCTGATTGATGGAACGAGGCCTTCTACCCATGAGAAAGCCCGGTCGGTTCTGGAGTCTTTTGAGGGCAAGCTGGAAGTCCCGGTAGTGGTCGGGATTACGAGATCCGACCGCCGGAACTGCATGGGCCCCGCGAAAGCAAGAGAAAAATTGGGCCGGAGCGACCTCGAGATTATCCCCTGCGATGCACGGAGAGTGCAGGACGTAAAAGCTGTTCTTGTCGCGTTGCTGGACAAAGTAAAGGAACAAGAGGGGACGGTCCGAAGGGTCGTTTGAGTTTGGACGAGGCTTAAAATGCACATAGATGGTGATACACGGCTTGCGGGTATTATTGGGAACCCCCTCCATCACACGATGTCGCCCGCCTTGCATAACGCCGCATTTGATTATCTTGGCTTGAATTGGTGTTATATTCCATTTCCGGTTGAGAGGTCATCGGTAAAAGAAGCTGTTGAGGGAATGAAGGCGCTGGGTTTAGTCGGCTTGAATGTAACGATGCCGTTCAAAACCGAAGTTATACCGCTGCTGGATGAAGTGGCGGTTTTCGCCGAGACGGTAGGCGCGGTAAATACAATTCTGCTGGATAAGGGAAAGCTGATCGGCTATAACACCGACGGAAGGGGTTTCTACACCGCACTCGCCAAAGACCTCGGATACGAGGTTAAAGGCCGGAAAGTGCTGGTAATGGGTGCCGGTGGAGCCGCGAGGAGCGTTACCGTTTCACTTGCTCTGGCGGGGTGCGCCTCGATTACAATTCTTAACAGGTCGCTTGAAAAGAGTGAGCGGCTGGTGGGGATCATATCAAAGAGCGCGCCCGGTGTCCGGGTTGCATGTCTGAGGCCTGACGAGGATTACGATATGGTGGTTGCGGAGTCGGACATTATTATTAATGCTACTCCCATTACCAATTTCAACGGTTCCGTTCTGAGGGTGCCGGTGTCAATGTTGAACAGGAATCAACTGGTATGTGATCTGAATTATACAGTTTATCAACCACCGTTTCTTCAGGAAGCCTCCGCGAGAGGGGCGCGCGTGATAGACGGCAAGGGCATGCTGCTCTATCAGGCCGCGGCGGCGTTTGAGATATGGACGGGTCTGGAAGCGCCGGTCGAAGTGATGCGGATGGCACTGCTCAGGGCACTGGAGGAGGCCCGCATTTGATGACCCGCAGGCCTTTTCAGTAAAGTAAGGAAAGGGTTTGTTCCAATATGGAAAAACCGAAACAGGACCGCCTGGGCCAGCTACTTCTGGAAAACAACATATTGACAGTGGAGCAACTGGAAGCCGCCCTTCAGGAACACCAGAAGACAGGCAAGTCACTCGGTCGTGTTCTGGTGGATTTAGGGATGTTATCGGAGGGAAAGCTTACTGCGGTCCTGGCGGCTCAGATAGGGATCCGTTTTATCGATATCGGCACATACAAAGTAGATCCCGCCGCCGCCACACTGATAGACGATTCACTTGCCAGGAGGCATTTCGCATGTCCTATTGATTTTGACAACGGCAGGCTTGTGGTCGCAATGGTAGACCCTACCAACGTTTATGCTCTCGACGACCTGCGGATAACCACCGGCATGGAGATTCTCCCCGTTATCAGCACCAAGAATGATATAGAGGCGGCCATAGGCAGGTATCTGCACAGTAGCTCCGATATGGACGAGGCGTTCGATGAAATTCCTTCTCTGGAGGGTGAGGGTGATGAGGGGGAAGAAAATTCAGAGGCGGAACTCCGTGAAGCGGGCGAAGACGCACCCATTGTAAAGTATGTGAATCTCATAATTACCGAGGCTGCAAATGAAAAAGCCAGCGACATCCACATTGAACCAGGTGAAAAAGACGTCCGGATACGCTATAGAATTGACGGCGTACTCCACGAAATTCGAAGGTCGCCCAAGAGAATCCACCCGGGGCTGGTGTCCAGGCTGAAGATTATGGCGAGCATGAATATCGCGGAGAGGAGGGTCCCCCAGGACGGAAGGTGCGCGGTAATGGCGGGAGACAAGGAAATCGACCTTAGAATCGCTTCACTGCCGACCGTGCACGGAGAGAAGGTGGTTTTGAGACTCCTGGACCGTTCATCGATATTGATATCCCTGAGCGACCTCGGTATCCTTCCGGAACCCCTGAAGCTGTTCAGCGATTCTTTCCATAAACCTTACGGAACGGTCGTCGTAACCGGACCTACCGGTTCCGGAAAGACTACCACGATGTATGCCGCCCTTTCCGAGCTCAACAAGCGGGAGGTCAACGTCATCACCGTTGAAGACCCCGTTGAGTACCAGATGTCCGGGATAAACCAGGTACAGGTGAACACCAGGGTAGGGTTGACGTTCGCCGCGACGTTGAGGTCCATATTGAGATGTGACCCCGACATTGTCATGATAGGTGAGATCCGTGATGGCGAAAGCGCGAAGATGGCGATCGAATCCGCCCTTACGGGTCACCTCGTTTTGTGCACCCTCCACACCAACGACGCTCCGTCGGCGATGACCCGTTTGACTGAAATGGGCGTTGAACCTTTCCTGATCGCGTCCGCTGTTGACAGCATTGTCAGCCAGAGACTCGCCAGGCGTCTCTGCAGAAGGTGTAAACAGCCGGCTGAATACGAAAAGGAGTACCTTCAGAAAATAGATTTTTATTCCGAAGATGAAGAGGAAATTGAAATATTCAGGGCGAATCCTAACGGGTGTCCTTTCTGCAACGGTGCGGGATATCGCGGGCGGGTTGGCGTGTACGAAGTCCTTGTGGTCGATGAAGAAATTGAGAAGATGGTAGTCGACATGGCTACGGCGCGCGAGATCGGGCAGGAGGCAAGGAGAAGAGGAATGTCCACTCTGCGGGAGGATGGTTTTCACAAAGTCAAGCAGGGAATTACATCAATTGAAGAAGTATTAAGAGTGGTAATGTAAAGAATTCAACGGTCAATATTCGGGGGTGCATAGTGGAAAGCAAGGCTTTAAGACTTGATATCAACGAGTTGCTCAAGGAGGTTTTGGAAAGAGGGGCATCCGACCTTCATCTAACCGTTGGCGTTCCACCCGTTCTGCGCATAAACGGTGTTCTACAGAGAATGGACCTCCCAAAAATGACCAGCAACGATACTCGCGATCTGGTTTACAGTATTCTCACAGCCAGGCAGAGGGAAGCCCTTGAAAGCAATCTCGAGTTTGACCTCTCCTACTCGGTTCCCGGCAGCGCAAGGTTCAGGGTAAACGCGTTTTTCCAGCGCAACAGCGTGGGCGCGGCGTTCAGGATAATCCCGTACCGCATCAAGACGGTGGAGGAGCTCAGGCTGCCTCTTATTATCAAGGAATTCGCGCGCCTTCCCAGAGGTTTTGTGCTGGTTACCGGGCCGACCGGCCAGGGTAAATCCACCACGCTCGCGACTATAGTGGATCTCGTGAACTCGACAAGGGAAGAGCATATCATTACCGTCGAGGACCCGATAGAGTTTCTTCATGTACACAAGAAATGCATTGTGAACCAGAGGGAAGTGGGTTCGGACACCCACTCTTTCGCAAACGCCTTGAAGTTTGTGTTGAGACAGGACCCCGACGTCATACTGATCGGCGAAATGCGTGATCTGGAGACGATATCGACCGCTCTTACCGCGGCTGAAACCGGACACCTGGTATTCGCTACACTTCACACACAGGACGCCCCGCAGTCTATTGATAGAATTATTGACGTATTCCCGACTTACCAGCAGCAGCAGGTGAGGCTGCAGCTCTCCACCACGCTCCAGGCGATCGTGACACAGCAGTTGGTACCCACCAAAGACCGCAGGAGCAGGGTTGCGGCTTGTGAGATCATGATAGCCACTGCAGCGATTAGAAATATGATACGCGACGGGAAAGTCCATCAGATCTATTCCGCGATGCAGGCTGGAGGTCAGCTCAGGATGCAGACCATGGATGCGTCGCTCGCCTCGCTGTTCCGTGCCGGGCAGATTACCTTTGAGACGGGGCTGGCCAGGTCGCACAACAAGGATGACTTCAGAAGGCTTGTCGGCCAGTAAGTGGTGATCGATGGAGGAATTTTTCAATATAATTAGAACGTAGTATTTAAGTGTACCTATTATTAGTTCGATAAGTTTAATGACAGGCAAACTCGCGTCGGGAGGTCAATCTTGACTACAGAATTTTCATATACGGTCAGGGACAAAGCCGGCAAGGAAATAACCGGCACCCTGGAAGCTGACAACGCGGACGTTCTCGCAGGCAAACTGAGCCAGATGGGGTATACGGTTGTCGCCATCGATGAAATCAAGCAGTCGCTTGGAAAAAAGGAAATCAGAATCTTCGGGGCAAAGAAGGTGGAGAGCCATGAAATAGTTATTTTCACCCGGCAGTTCGCCACCATGATCAACGCCGGCCTTCCTCTGATCAAGTGCCTGAGCATTCTCGCCCAGCAGACGGAGTCCACTTCTCTTTCCGATATAATCGCCGAGTGCCAGAAAGATGTCGAAGCGGGGCACTCGCTTTCGGATGCCCTGGCGAAGCACCCCAAGGTCTTCCAGAGGTTGTACGTCGCGATGGTACGTGCCGGAGAACTCGGCGGTATGCTGGATGACGTGCTGCTCAGGATAGCGAACCAGCTGGAGCGCGAGGAGGAGATAAGGCACAAGATCAAGTCCGCGCTTACTTATCCAATCGCCATTGGTGCTATAACACTGATGCTGATGGGATTGATGATTTTTTTCGTCGTTCCGAAGTTCGCGGCCATGTTCGCGCAGATGGGGGGCTCACTTCCGGCTTTCACCCAGTTTCTTGTCAATATCAGCCATTTCGCGACTGGCATCGGGGGGCTGATTCTGGTGATAGTAATTATAGGCCTGGTCATCGCTTTCAGACGCTTCAAGGCCACCGATACGGGGCGTTACACGATTGACAGGATTAAGCTGAAGATGCCTATTGTCGGTGTACTCTTTCACAAGAACGCCCTGTCAAAGTTTTCGAGGACCCTCGGAACACTGCTTTCATCAGGTGTTCCAATACTCGGGGCTCTTGAGATCACCGGTGAAACAACCGGGAATATGGTTGTCACCAAGACCCTGGAGGACGTCAGAGAGAGCGTCAAAGAGGGTGAGACTATCGCCAAGCCGCTTTCACAGTCGAAGGTGTTTCCACCGATGGTTACCCAGATGATAGCGATAGGTGAAGAGACCGGAGCGCTTGATGTCATGCTTTCAAAAGTGAGCGATTTCTACGACTCGGAGGTCAACTCGGCGGTTGACAGCTTGACCTCAATGCTGGAGCCGGTCATGATGGTTGTCCTTGGCGGGGGCGTCGGGACCATCGTGGTCGGTCTGTATCTGCCTATATTCCGTGTCATAACAATGATCAAATAAGAACTCGGATTTGGAAAAGTGTCTAAAGAAACCTTACTCGAATGCCGAATAATAAACTTGAAGGGATGTATATCCTGTAAGAATGAGTATTAAAGCGAAGGAGGTGAAGTATTATGAGAAAACTACTTAGCAGGTCAGAGGGATTCACCCTGATTGAGCTCATGATTGTAATCCTGATTATCGCAATCCTAGTAGCTATCGCGGTTCCTGTTTTCCTGAACGCAAGGGCAAACGCCCAGAAAAGGACATGTCAGGCGAACCAGAGGACTATCGACAGTTCAATCCAGAGCTATGAGTCGACTCTGACCGATCCGGCGTATCCAGCTTCGTTGGCTGATATGACGATGCCTGGAACGAAGACGCTGAAGAATATTCCGAAGTGTCCGGCACACGATACAAACCAGTACACATATGTTAACAGTATTCCGCCTTATGTAGTGTGTCCTAATGATTCTGGACACACAATATAGCATCGGAGTAATGTCAGGGTTTTGAAAATTGAAGAGCCGGCGTGAAGTAAGCGCCGGCTCTACGATATTGGGAACAGTTTTCTGGCACGCACCGTATCTGGACGAATCCTGCTGACGTGAAAAACAGTTCATGGTGGGTTCGCTTCACATGCGTCGGGGGTGTGAGTTGATAATGAATAAAATGGCTTTCAGGGTGGAGGGTTTTACATTAATCGAGCTTATGATCGTCATACTGATAATAGCAATCCTGGTAGCTATCGCGGTTCCTGTTTTTCTGAGTGCAAGGGCCAACGCCCAGAAAAGGACTTGCCAGGCGAACTTAAGGACGGTCGACGGATGCGTCCAGAGCTACTCTGCCAGCTTCGGAGCAACTGTGTATCCAGCACGTCTTTCAGATATGATCGAGCCTGGAACCAGGCTGATGAAATCCGATCCCATGTGTCCGGCAGGGGAGATGGACTACCTGTGGATAAGCTCAGAGCCGCCTCATATCTCGTGTCCAAACGAAACCGAACACACAATTTGAATAATGTATTAATGGACCCAGGCGTGTCGACGGATTAAGTAACAAAGGACCGGGTGTCCGGTTATTCGTCAGTTGTTGAAGAACCGTTGTCTTCCAGTTTTTGACGGGCCGAAGGTCCGTAAGCTCCGGTTTTATCCAGTTCTATAACCTTCACGTATTTTGTTTGTGCTTCTCTTGGCCGTCCCAGACCAGTGAGAGTATCACCATACACGAGGTAAGCTTTCGCGTTCCCCGGGTCCATTTCGACCGCCTTTTCAATCTCGCGGAGAGCCGCGGGGAAGTTGCCTGCCATATTCAAGACTTCCGCGAGATCGATGTAATAACTTACCGTGTCCGGCTTAAAAGCTATTAGCTTGTCGAGTTCCGCTATCGCCTGCGGATACCGGCCGGTTGCCGTGTATGCCATGGCAAGGCTCGGGGAAAGGAAGTCGGGGTCGATCTTACGGGCACCGGGGAGTATCCGGACCGTTTCTTCATAGTTTTCTTCCTTGTTGAGAGACAGGCCGAGAAGCTCAAAAGCGTTTGAGAATGTGTTGCAGCTGTACAGGGTGGGAACGTAGATGTTTTTCATGAACTTTTCAATGGTGTCTTCATAAACCGAGGTTGCCTCCGGGAGCATTTTCTTCGACAGAAGAACATTGGCTTTGAACAGCATCGGAAGAAGCACCGATTCGCGGGCGTCGGTGTCCACGTTTTCACTGAAACTGCCTTTATTGGAGTATTTCGCGGCTGTGTTGTTGTTCAAATCCGGCTCAACGCCCGGAGGTAAGATGCGGACGAGGTACCCAGACCAGGAAACGTTCCAGTTGAACTCCACAAAATTGCTTACAGCAGAAAACATATTAAGGAATCCCAGGTTCCTTTGCACGATATTAATGTAATCGAGGGCCGCCGGGTCGGGCTTGTGCCCGGTACGCGTTCTTAAAAGGAGATCCGAACCTCGAAAACCCGGGACTGTTGTCGCTTCGGGTATCACAAGCCGGGCCTCCGGATTTACTCCCTCGACCGTCTGCATGTACATGCAGGGAAAGAAAATGTTGTCGTCCTCGAAGAATACGATTGATTCGGGGCCCGCAGTATCCAGTATATCCCGGGCCATATCCTCTGCGTAAGTGTAGCGGCTCTTGTCGATCTTGCCGTAGTGGATCAAACATGAAACCACCGGGCAAAGGGCAAGGATAAAAATGACCGATACGAGTGAGGCCTTTCCCGCGGCTTTCCATGCCGTGTGCTTGAAAGATCCGGCCATTTTCACGGCCCCGGCTGCGGCGAAGCCGATCCACAGCGAAAATATCATGTAGCTGGGATAGTAGAAATGGGCCCTCAACACCGGCTCCAGCTGGCTGTAGGTCATTACCGGCAAAAGGGCGAGAATGAACAGAAACAGGAAGAACAACGGGTACTTCCTGCGCTTGTCGAACACAGAGTAGATAAATCCGGCGCCCCCCAGCCAGGCGAAGTACGGGAACTCGGTGTTGAGTGTTCCGAAGTATCGCCAGAAACGTGATGGCAGGTAAAGATAGGGGTATTTAAAGAGACCGCTTCTCTGGTGGCGGAATGTGACATGCTCAAACCATCGGGCGGGGGTGGAAGGGTCTCCGTAGTTATAGGCGGGGCCGCGGAAAGCGGCTGCTGGTTCGTAAATGTAAGGTAGAAGGCCGAGTGCAAGAAACGCCGCCATTCTAAGCAGGTTGCGGGGCGCGAGTGCGTCTTTCCAGCTTGTGTCAATGAAGAAGAAGACGAACGCGGGCAGCAGAAACAGGGTCGTTATGTGATTGGATATGGCCAGCCCGAAACTGAAAGCGAAGAGACAGAGAATATTGTCGGCTTTTTTCCTGTTTTCATCCTTGATGGAGCTTTCCCACTTGAGTGCAAGGAGAATGAGAAGTGCCATGAAGAATGTATTCAGGCTGTAAGTCTCGGGGATCACGGTCTGGTACCAGTAGGAGTAGCTGAATGAGAAGGCCAGCGCTCCAACGATTCCACCCGTGCGGCTCCGGTAAATCCTGAAGATTATGAGGTACATCAGGCATGCGGTAAGCGAAGCGAAAAGGCCGGAGTACAAGCTTACCCTGAACGCCAGGGGGCCTACGGGGAAGAGCAGGGTGAAAAGCCTGGCGGTAATCATATACAACGGAGAGCCGGGGCCGTGGATGTTGCCGGTGGTGGCAATACCGAGAAGGAAGTCTCCCGAATCGGAAAACGTGACGGTCCGTGCCGCAGGCAGAATATGAAGGATAATGGTTAGAATGAACAAAAAGATTAGTATAAGACGGTTGTCTATGTTCCCGCCGGGGAAAGCAGCCGCCTTGATTTTCTTGAAGTCTGAAATGGAGGCACTCTTTATTTTCAGCATGAAAAGATTATAGACCGGGACAATGCGATTTAAAAAGCCCGGTGGTTACTTTCAGGCAAACGTGAGGTTGTATTTTTTAAACGCAACTCCGGGAACTATGCTTTATCAGACTTGTAACGGCGGGGAAAGATCAGTGGAAACTGAAGGAGACATCAATTGACCTGGTTTTATTATCTGGTTGCGGCGGGCTTCGGCCTTATACTCGGCAGCTTCTTCAATGTTTGTATCTACAGGATACCGATCGGGATGACCCTGGGTGACAGGTCTATTTGCCCCCACTGCGGCGCCGGTGTCAAATGGTATGATAACGTGCCGCTTGCAAGTTTTGTCGCCCTCCGGGGCAAATGTCGTAGCTGTAAAGGCCGGATCTCGTGGCGCTACCCGCTGGTAGAGGCCTTGAGCGGCGCCTTGTTTGCCTCCACTTACTGGTGGAGCATTAATGTCGTCCCGGATTACCTGGGGGTAGAAGGCGGTCCGTTCGTGCCCGAGCTTCTGATCGGCCTGCTTTTTATCTCAATATTGCTGATAGTCGCGTTTATTGACTATGACCACGGCATTATCCCGAATGTGGTGATTATTCCAGGCGCGGCCGCCATGTTTTTTCTTGTGGTCGGAGTATCCATATATAGAGAAGATCCGATCAGGATCGCACAGGCTGCGGCTACCGGTATACTGTTCGCCGTGTTTCTATTCTTAATCGGCTTGATTGTCGGAACCGCGGTATTGAAGGGTGCCGAGCAAGAAGAGGCAGACAGTAAAGAAGATGTGGGCCCCTTCAGGTACAGTGAAAAGCATTGTAAAGATGATGACAACGGGGAAGAGGAGGAAGACGAACTGCCGCTGGCACTCGGTTTCGGCGACCTTAAACTTGCGTTGTTCATGGGTCTTGCCCTCGGGTATTTCAACTGGTTTTTTATCCTTGTCGCTGTCATCACCGGTTGTGTTTTGTCATTAATAATTGCCATAATTTACCAGATTCCAGGAAGAAAAAAAATTACTTTTGGACCGTTCCTTGCTGTTGGATCCATTGTGGCCCTTTACTGGGGGCCATACTTCTATCAGTTGCTCTTTCACTATTAAGTTGAAGATGTAGTGTTATTCACAACCCTAAAGTACAAGGTTTAGTGTTCTTCAATCAGCACCCAAATCCACCGGTTTTGTAAAGCATGAGTTTTTTTTAAAAAGATGAGCTTATTTACTAAAGTTTGCTACTAAAGTTGACGAAAGAGAAGATTGACAAATAGGGTAGCAGTGATTGATAATTTTATCCTACAGTTA
>JAFGMY010000080.1 GCA_016927325.1 Actinomycetota bacterium
AGGTCCTTCAAGGACTCCGTCGAGGAGAACGAATCCGGAATCCAGGTGTTCGACGTGGTTGAGCTTGTTGAAAAGGCGATGGGTTGATTCATCTGCAGGGAATTGCCCCTGTTTAATGAATACAGTAAGAACGCAAGAACCATCAGGTTGCGCCATGTTGCGGAACCTGGCAGAAAGTAATTGGAGGTAGTGATTTGGCATCAAAGAAAATACCCGACAAAGCATTGAAGGAACTGCAGAACCTGCTCGGCGAGAACAACGCGTCCGCCGATCCGGGGCTGCTCGAGGTATACTCCTACATGAACAGCCTCGAGAGCGCAATAATCGGTCTGTGGTGGGTAAGTCCGGTAGCGGTTACCCTTCCGTCAACCGTGGAAGAAATCCAGGGAGTCATCAAAATCTGCAGGAAGCACAACCTTAAGATCAAAGCCCATTCGGCGGCATGGGGTGTGTGGGCACTTGCATGCACCAGTGATGTTGTGATTCTTGATTTGAGGCGCATGACAGGGCTCCTCGATGTAAGAAAAGACGATGGATATGTAGTAATAGAGCCGTACTGCACCTCAGGCGAGCAGCAGGTCGAAATCATGAAGTACGGTCTGAACAGCCACGTGAACGGCGCGGGCCCCAACGCCTGCATCCTCTCCAGCGCGACAAGCCTGCAGGGAAGCGGCGGAACTTCCATGTCGATGTCCAACTCCGAGCGCAACTGCCTTGGCGTTGAGTTTGTCACCACTGAAGGTGAGATCGTTTATTTCGGTTCTCCGGGAACTCCCAACGCTGGGTACTTCTGCGGCGACGGCCCCGGGCCGTCCCTGCGGGGAATGATGAGAGGCGCTATCGGTAACTTCGGCGGCCAGGGAGTCTACACAAAGTGTGGAGCAAAATGCTATCCCTGGTACTATGAACCGTTCGACTGCAACGGCCAGGCCCCGTTCTTTGAGGCAAAGGAACTTCCGTTCTACGAGATAAGGACCGCTCTGTGGTATGACTACGAACCGGAGTGCGACGCCCTCTACCGCATAGGCGAAGCTGAGCTAACCGACTACTGCGCACGCCTCGCCGCGGGTGCCTACGAAGGTGTAGTATCAACCACCAACGAGGAGTACAGGAGCATCGAAGAAAGTGGCATCATGCGTAATATGCTTCCCAAGGGAGCATGGACACTGACGGTCGCCGGAAGCTGTCAGGAAGAGCTCGACGCACGTATCAAGGTGTTGGAGCATATCGTTGAAGACACCGGCGGCATATGCATCGATGTGAGGGACATGGGCATGGACGCCTACCAGGCTATCTTCCAGACCACTATCCGCGGCTGCTACATCTTCAAGGCCGCGTTTATGCCCGCAGGTGCCATGGGATGCTTCATGCCGATGAGCTACGAGACCATCGATAACATGTGGAAGGTAAACATCGGTGTCAACGACGATATCAAGAAAGATCTTCTGGCGAACGAATCTATCGCCAACGACGGATATGACAATAACTACTGCTCACTGGACGAGCACGGTCACTTCGGACATATCGAGTCTCCTTTCCAGGTTGATTTCTGGGAACCCAAGGAAGAGTGCATGAGCGGCATGGTTGTCGGCGCCATGCAAGGCGTCAAGAAACACATACCGATTCTATATTCACCAATGACGGTCGATCCTCCCAAACTGATGAACTACGCACTCTATTTGGGTAAGATTCAAAAACTGATAGATCCCAGCAAGACCATGGATTCATTATTCGGAAGCGTATTCGGTTTAATGCAGAGCATCGAAGATATCGATGAATTGGAGACCATGGGAGAACAGCCTCAGACTGTCGCTTAGTACCTGGATTACCGGGTTTGTGTGTTATACCTGAGGAAAAACAAACGGTGTGGCACCTGTGAAAATAAGCAGGAAGAAGATAAAAAAGGCCGCTTTTTTTAGCGGCCTTTTTCTTTAACCCTTCACAGGTATCACAACCTCATTCGGTCTTTCGGGCCCTGTCAAGAAGCTCTTCAGCCTGGGAGAAAGCGGATCCCGCGTAGTTTCTTATAGTCCTGGCTATTTGAAACATCTCCTGCCTCAAGTCATCGATATTATTGTGCTCCAGGATACTGTCCAGCATATCAACTCCGAGCATAATGTTAGCCAGGGGCTGTTTGACGGCAAGGGACAGGTTCTCCGCGTAACTCGAAAGTCTCTCGTTGACCTTTTTCAACTCTTCGGCTTCACGTTTACGTTTTCCGTTGTCAAGAATATCCCAATCGTTGTGAAGCCTTACTATTACGTAGTCATACGCCGCCACCAGGTTCAGAAGTTCCGCTGTCGTGCATTCCTTCAGCGCGTAAGAACAAAGGCCCAGTACCGGGAAATCCGGCAACATCTCATTTATTTTCGCCTCGCAGAACATTGCTTTACCGCGCCCGGGTTCCTCAAGCCACGAGAGGTTGCCAATAATCCTCATCCCGTCGAACCTGTGCTCTACAGCATGATTAAGCCTGCTCATGAAAGAGTTCATGGTGATGCCAAAATCATATGAACCGTTGCCGCAGTAGTAGTCCCGATAAGATACCACCTCCAGCTGTCCGGTTGAAACGAATTTTTTACATCCCCATACTTGACCCGACAGAACTTCAGCCATCTCATCTTTTTCAAGAGGTTCCGCTGAAACTACAACACAGTACTCGTTATTTGAAAGACCATGATTAATGAATGGAACCGCTACGTCTATCAGGTCACCGGCGGATGAAAATATCTGGCAGATACGGGTGCCCCACCTTTGTCGTCCCAAAACTTTTATTCCGGTATCAACCGGCGTTTTTCGTTCCGAGAACATTCCCCAACCTCTTAATTCATATTACTCATAGTGTCAAGAAGTATTGCCGATAAGTAAACTCTTGTAACTATTACTTCCCCGGTTATGTTTTTCCTTCATAGTTGTTGCAAGCATATATTATATACAACAACAAACACCAGGTAATATTTGGTAACTATAGATAAAAGTAAGTTTCACCGGAGCTGTGCCGTACGGCTTAAGTTAGCTGGACTTGTACCACCTGTAAAAGGCTGGGACACATTGGGTTGAACAAGAAGTTTCTTCGCCCTTGACATGCTTGCATTGCTGATGTTATTATTAGCTTGCATTGCTATCCTCTTGACCTCTCCGGAATGTTAGTGTGCCCCGAATTGGGCCGTTTATCACAGCATGCATTCTTGGATGCGTGCCGGGAGAAAGGAGAATGAAAATGGAAGAACTACGACGCCTGATGCTCGAGGAAGAAGCCCAGACTACGGCCGAATACGCTCTTGTTATCTTTGGAGCGGCCCTGGTGGCCGCCGGCCTGCTCTTCTTCGTTGGAGACGGAAACGTAATCAAGGACTTCTTCGCGAACATCTTTAAAAAAGTTACCGAGCTTCTGGGGTAATGATGGAAGGCGCCGCTACTTTCGTGACACTCATCGTTTTTTGCACAGCGGTAGTGATATCGGATATCCGCACGAGAAAAGTCCCAAATGCTTTGAATATTATCGGTTTTGGAGCCGGTATTATGGTCGGCCTGCTTAAAGGCGGCGCTTTTCAACTCGTCAACAGCATTCTGGGAGCACTCCTGGGGCTTGGAATTCTTCTGATTCCGTTCCTGTTAAAAATGGTCGGTGGCGGCGATGTAAAGTTTCTCGCCGCCGCCGGGGCGATAACCGGATGGCGGCTCCTTTGCATATCGTTCCTGGCTGGAGCGGTGATGGGAGGTTTTCTGGGGTTTACAGTAATAGTCATCAACCCTCACGCGCGCAAAAGAGCCATCATTAAGCTGACGGCGCTGTCCACTCCATTGTCACTTTCGCATCCTTCAGGAAAACCGCTCGAGAAAAACGGCAAAGGACTGCGGCTTCCATACGCCGTTCCTCTGTCGCTCGGATTAATTCTTTGCTCCGGTATCAGGTTCATCAGATAAGAGGTTGTCCATGCACGAGAGATCCATAAGAAAAACCGGAACGCGCGGCTCCCGCGGTCAATCAACAGTAGAGTTCGCTCTGGTGCTGCCGGCCGTCGTTCTTGTTCTGATAGCGATAATCCAGGTTGCCATATCTCTTAACTGCTACCTCGCGATATCCAACGCGAGCCGGCAAGGCGCCAGGAGCGCTTCAAGTTCGAACGACATCGAGACAGGCCGCAGAACGGCTCTTAAAGCCACAAGCGGACTTCCCGGCGATTCCGCGAGTGTGGACGTTGAATTCCCCAAAGGAAGATCGAAAGGCTCACCGGTGAAAGTAACGGTCACTTACAAGATGCCCCTTGTGTTTCCCGGGATAGAAAAGCTGATCCCCCAGCCAACCTTTAAGAGATCGACGACCATGGCCCTGGAAAGGGGACAGCAGTGAAGATAGCCAAACGCCTGACCCTGGATGCAAACGGCGGCATAACCGTAGTGGCCGCCGCCGGAATCGCGCTTGCCATGCTGCTTTGCCTGCTTCTCACAGATATCGGGCTGTACTTCGCGGGACAATCCAGCGCCCAGAACGCGGCGGACGCCGCCGCGCTCGCAGCTGTGCAGCAGTCTTTTTTTCTCTTAAGTTCAGGTTCCGAACCGGAATCGGCGGCAAGGGATATCGCCAAGGCTAATGGTGCTTCACTTAACAGTGTAAAAGTGCTCCGGGGAGGAGAAAAAGTGGAAGTTGAAGTATCGGTCCGCCCGAACTCCATGATCCTTGGCAAAATGGGTATCATGCCCTGTGAAATAAGGGAGAGGGCGGCCGCCGAAATTGACATCGCGGCCCTGATGGAAAGCGATCTATTCTGGTACCTCGGAGACATCGAGGACGCGGAACTGGTCACAAAACTCCTCTCGACCCCGGGGCTGGAGGTAAACGGCACCATCTCGACCATGGTTGTCCTGCTCGGCATGCAGCATCTCGGTAAACCTTATGTATGGGGAGGAAACGGTCCTGACTGCTTCGACTGCAGCGGTCTCGTCCGTTATGTTTACGCCCAGATTGGAATCCGTTTGCCAAGAACGACTTTCGCTCAGGTGAATACGGGAAACCGCGTCAACTTCAATGATATCGTGCCGGGAGACCTGGTATTCTTCAGAAATAACGCGCATGTCGGAATATATGCCGGTGGCGGCTTATACATACACGCACCCCATACGGGAGATGTGGTCAAGGTGTCGAGGCTGAGTGGTAAACGAGACGTTTCTGCATGTGTGCGGATAATATGACGTGAACGATGGATAAAACAGGTATCAGACTACAACCCTCAGTACTTCCTCAATGGATGTTTCACCCTCTATTACTTTTCGCCAGCCGTCTGTCCTCATCGGTTGCATACCCTCGCTGACAGCGACCTTTTTCAAGTCCGCCGTCGAGGCACCCTCAATGGTCAGGCGCTCAATCTCTGAACTCATGAGCATTATTTCAACCAGGGCTTTCCTTCCTTTATACCCCGTCCCACCGCATCTCGAACACCCCGATTCAGTGTTCGGCTTGTACAGTACCGGACTGTCCCCTGCTTCAGGCGGGAAACCTAACCTGTCGAGCAGTTCACGGGATGGTTCGTAGGGTATCTTGCAGTCACAAAGCCTCCTGGCCAGCCTCTGGGCAAGGACGCAGACCACACCTGAGGCGGTAAGGAACGGTTCTATTCCCATTTCGGTAAGACGCGTAATAGCACCCGGCGCGTCGTTGGTATGCAGTGTACTGAAAACAAGGTGACCGGTAAGGGCGGATTCCACCGCAATTTGCGCTGTTTCAAGGTCTCGAATCTCACCAACCATTATGATATCGGGTGACGTTCTCAGTATTGATCTCAGGGCGGAAGAAAATGTCAGCCCCGCCTTTGAGTTGATCTGGATCTGGTTTATCCCGGCCAGCCTGTATTCGACAGGGTCCTCAACGGTAGTAATATTCTTACTCTCGTCATTGAGCACATTGAGGGTCGCGTACAGCGTAGTGGACTTTCCGCTGCCGGTAGGACCGGTAACAAGTATGGCTCCATTGGGTCTTGTGAATGCACCTTCATATCTCTCGAGTGTTTCGCCGTCATAACCGAGGTCGCTCAAGCGCAGCATGATACTTGACTTGTCCAGAACCCTGAGCACCATCTTCTCCCCGAACACGGTGGGGAGTATCGCCACACGGAAGTCGACAGGGTTTCCCTTGACCAGTTTCGCATAGTGGCCATCCTGGGGAATACGCTTTTCGGCAATATTCAGGTCAGACATGATCTTAACGCGGGACGTCACAGCGGCAAGTGCCTTTCTGGGAAGGCTCTTTACATCGTGCAACACGCCGTCAACCCTGTACCTGATAATTATCTCTTTCTCCTGCGGGTCGAAGTGAATATCACTGGCCCCGCCGGTTACACCCTCGTTTATTATAAAGTTTACAAACCTCACTATCGGAGCATCATCAACCGCCACTCCGATTACATCAGCAAGTTCGTCATCCGCCATCTCGGTCCCGATATCTTCGATGTCGATGCCCTCTTCCGGGGCTTCACGATAATAAGACCCAATAGCGTCTTCAATGTCTTTTTTTGTCGCGACGACAGGCTTTACCTGGTATCCGGTGTACATCTTCACGTCATCAAGCGCAAAGATATTCGTAGGATCGGCCATTGCCACAAGCAATGAGTTGTTAGTATCGAATCCCAGTGGTATCGCGAGGTGCCTTGAAGCTATCTTCTCATCCAGTAGAGCAACAGCAGTCATATCGACCCGGTACTCAGCCAGGTTAACGAAGTCAAGGCCAAGGTGCTTGGCCAGCACTTCCGTGAGCTTGATTTCGGTAATAACACCCATGCCCACAAGCGTACGGGCCAGCGAATCACCTTCTTCTTTTTTCCTTTGCAGAGCCTCGACCATCTGCTCCCGTGTGACATAACCGTCTTCAATGAGAACACTGGTTAAGGACTTTCCTTTTTTAGTCGTTTCTGCCACGATTTCTACCCAGTCGTCTACCCAGAATTACTGATCTTACCACCCGCTGCTCTTCTGTAACTTATATCGGCAATTAACCTGAATACTTTCACCCTTAATTAAAGCTCAGGTCTCTTGTCAATTATATGGATTTCCTTCATCTCCCCCTTTGGCCGCAGCCTTTCTTCCATGTCATCTATCGTAAGATAAACAACTTTATCCGGTTTTACATCAGTAACGCGCTGTAGTTCGGTATTAATTTCAGAAGTGACCTTCGTACGGTCCGTCCCTTCCGAACAAACGATATACACGTTTAATACATCCACTTCATATGGGTCGCCGTGCGCCTTGTCTATCTCAACCTGCCATTCCATTATCCCGGCATTGCTCCTCAAAACGGTAAAGAAAGCTTCCTGGTCAATGAGGTTGCCTTTAAGCTTCGTAAGCGCAAATCCCTTCACATTTCCCAGCCGTGCGATTTCACTGCCCAGCCTCGGCACTTTCCTGCCGCAGGAGGGACATGGTTCGTATACTATTCCCCCCTTGACATAATCTCCGGTCCGGAAACGCAAAACACAAGTTCCCTGGCCGCCGAGGCAGGTATAGACCAGTTCCCCGTCCTCCCCTTCGTCGACCGTGTCTCCCGTTTCGGGGTCCACTAGCTCTATATAATCCATGTCCGGAAAAAGGTGATACCCGGTATCACCTCCGGGAGCGCATTCCGTATACCCTTTTCTCGCTTCGGTAAACCCGAAAGCCCCCAGGACTTCGAAGTTCCTGGCGCCCAACTCCTCGAGAATATCCCCCATCTTTTCCTTCATGCCGGTTGATACCCTTTCTCCTGAGATAGAGATGAACTTGATCGATGAAAAATCACTGTTCCTGTCCCGGGCGGCTTTGAGTATTCGATAGACGTAACTCGGCATTCCAACAATCCCCATCGCTTTCATATTTTCCACTGAAGAAATGATCCTGTCGGTACCAAGCATCCGTCCCCCGCCGGAATTCAGAGCCAGCAGGCCGGTGCTGTCAAGCATGTGGAATGCCATCCAGAAACCCAGGTGTGGCGCGAAGGGCATGGCGTTGACAACCACCGCGTTCTTAAGGCTTAAGCTGGAGCCGAACCCAGCCAACTCCATTATGCGGCGGCCTGCCTCGGACATACGTTTCATGTCACCCCTTGCATACAGAATCGGCGTGGATATACCGGTCCTTCCGGTGGTAAACTGAACATGGATCGGTGAGAAATAACACCTCATTTTTTCATTAACGTAACCCTCTCCCTTGAGAAGCTTGTCCAGGCGCAACCTTGCAAGCTCGAGTTTCGGCATGTAAGTCCCGACAAGATCGTCGCTGGGATCGAGCACGAAATCCAGGTACTTGGTAGGATTACCGTTATCAGGGGCGATATCAACCTTGTAAGTAAAGGGAATCCTTCTCAAGTCCTCTACTTTTTTTATCTGCTCGGGTTTTACGTTATTCTCGTCAAACAACCTTCTGTAGAAATTACTGTATGGATATATCTGCGTCCTGACGAAATAAGCCAACTTCCGGTCTCTATACTCACTCTGCTCTTCAAAGGACATTTTGTCCCATCTGCTCGAATATATTTCCCTCGCCATTTCCTCCTCCTGCTATCTGAAAATTCAAGTAGAATGCTTGGAAGAATTGCCTCCGGCATCGATTCCAACTCCTGAGCAAACACCTTTTTTACTCTGACATTTCATCCAAATGATATAACAAGCAGGTGGAAGATGGGTGGAATCTTTTGATTTTATTATCAATCAGCCGTACCCCCGACCTCGAGACTACTCACTATTATCGATAAAAAAACCTTTGATAACGAACTGTTCATGGTGCTACCATAACAACCGTCGATCAATTGGCATATCATGGAGGCACTATATGACAAGAAAGGTTCCTAAAACAGTTGTGTTCTTCCTCGCCGCCACGGTTTTAATTTCGCTCTTACCGGTTACCGGGTGCGGTAGTGGAAACAGCGGAGGAAAGCCCAAGCTGATGAGCTTTATGGGAGACAGCAGCCAGTCCGCGAAGGAAATGAAACCGGTAATCACTGAGCTCGAGAAAGAGTATGAGGGTAAGGTCGTTTTCGAGGAAATAGATTATGACGACCCCGCAAACAAAAGTATTCTGGAAGAATACCACGTTACGATGAATCCTACTTTTATTGTCTTAAACAGTAAAGGTGAAATCAAAGAGACGTTCATGGGAAAAGCCCATAAGGAAATGCTGACTGGTGCGATTGAATCATATATTCCTCAAGACCAGAAGGCCCCCGGCACTGTCCCTTCAACGCCCGGGCAGGTTCAAACGATACCGCAATCCGATACGCAAGGTTCGATTCCTATAGTCCCGACACCGAACCAGTAGGGGGAAATGAAAAACATTCAGGGTAATATATATAACCGAATCAAATATCAGTACATATTGCTGTTCCTGTTCGTGGCAATGCTTTCGCTGGGCCTCTCTCTGGGGGGGTTCGGCAAGGTCCTTGCCAACGGCGCGGTAATCTGCCTGGACTGTATAGGATTATATTGAACATGCGTGTAAGGCGATGGGTACAGGCGGCGGGACTGATACTGGCAAACCCCTGGTTCGCTTATCTTAGCACCAGAACGATCTACCAGGGTGATTTGAAGGGAGTCTGCTTTCCGGGCTTCAACTGTTATGCGTGCCCTTTTGCCCTCTTTTCATGTCCAATCGGAAGCCTGCAGCACGGGATCGGTCTTGCCTCGCCAAGAAAAGGAACGGGCAATGGTATCACCTGGTTCGCCTGGAGCGGTTTATCGTCAAGCCTGATGATAATCCTTTATGTTGTCGGGTTCATAGGGATTATCGGCATACTGTCCGGCAGGCTGGTGTGCGGCTGGTTCTGTCCTTTCGGCTTTTTTCAAGACTTGATGTTCAAAATACCCACACCTAAGCTTCGAATGCCCGGGTGGATGAGATATGGAAAATACGGTGCACTGGTTGTTCTGGTAATCATTATTCCTTTTTTCAGCGGCAGACAATCTTTTTGCAGGTTGTGTCCAGCCGGAACCCTCGAGGGATTGATTCCTCTTAAACTGATTCCACCCGGAGCGGCTCTTCCTCAAGCCGGCTGGTTTATCTGGTTGAAGATAGCTATTCTAATCGCCTTCCTTATCTGGATGATTGTGACCAGCCGGCCTTTTTGCAGGGCCGCCTGCCCTCTTGGAGCCTGTTACGGGCTTCTCAACAAAGTAAGCGTCTACCATCTTGAGGTCGACAGCTCCGCTTGTACGGCCTGCGGAAAGTGCCGAAAAGTATGCCCCGTCGATATCGATATTTACCTGGACCCGAACTCTCCTGAGTGCATACGGTGCCTTGAATGCATAAAAGCGTGTCCCGAGAATGCTATTTCATCCGGTTTTCGAGCAAAAGGCCGTTCCCGAGATACGGTTTTGGACTCAGTTGAGAAACCGGGTCAACAGTAACACGGCGACAGCTGTACCAGCCGTGGAAATAAACAGGCCCAGAAAACCACGGTCTCCCTGTTTACCCCGAAAATCGGTCCACCAGTAAATATACAGAGACAGCACCACCAGTATTGCCCCTGTAACGGTAAGTATCCCACCTGTCAAACAGAACCGTCCGGTCCACTCGCATACTTTCAGACCCCACACGAACAAGCACATCCCCGCAAGGCCCGGAACCGCCATCCATATAAGTTCCTTACAGCCTTGACGCCACTCTTTTCGCTCTTCCATAATGATAATCAGACCTCCTTCCATCTTGACAACCTCTTGAATCCTTTCTCGAGCCCACGGTTCAGGGTTTTGTTAATGATCTTTTCCATACCCTTGGAGACAAACTTACCGAGGTATTTGCCTGAACCGCTTTGAAATAACTTGAACTTCATGAAAAAACCCTGCACCCCCTGCGTACCGAATGAAAGTGAAACCGCTCCCATTACCGACCCGGTGATAAATGAGGCCGCAACGGACTCGAAAGTGATTTCCCGGCCGGTGAGCGCACAGGTAAGTACGTTGATTGAAGCGCCGAATGACCCGGAGAACGCAATATAGGCGATTTTCCCGGTAATACTTAAAACAACATCTTTTACCGACGCGATAACAACAGTTACACTCTGAAGGCTCTGCCTGATTCCGACAACAAGCGTGTTCCCCATAGTTACAAGGCTTGTTTCCGCCCTGGAAAAGCCCATTTTGAGTATCTGGAAGATCTTTCGCGGTGCAATACCCGCTTTAAGCGCTGCGCTTACTCCGCCGACAAAAGCCCCTATCCCAAAAGCAACGATTACATTCTTCCATGTGATATTTCCGGTCAGAAGAAAGCTTGTCGAGGCTTCGAATACCGCTGAAAACACACCGTTGGCCAGAGCCGATTTTACCACCCCGGAAATCCCGAGTTTGGCCAGACCCGCCGTAAACGAGCTTCCGAGGGTGCCAAAGCTGAGAACAAGCGTACTCGCGATGATGCCTGTGGCGAAACACTGCCAGAAACAGGCGGTAAAACTGAAGTTGCCTCCGTTTGTCGCCGCATAGAAAACAGCCATACCGATACAGGCAAGGGCACCCGCTACCGCCGCGGTTACCGCAACCACGAGTGAAACACTGAGTGCGACCGCCGCGGCGATAACAATCGCTACAACCGCGAGCGCCGCCAGCAGCCCGGCGACGACAGCCTGCACATATGGATTGTTCCATATCCAGGATGCCGCGTCCGCTATCCAGCGGCCGGCTTTTTCCAGCACGGGGAATATGTACCGGTCCCAGATGCCGGTAATGAAATCCCATGTCAGCTCACCTAGCTCCTTGAAAACTTTCCCGATGGGCACAAGGGCGTCCATCACTGGTCTCAATGCGTCCCTGAGCAAGCTCCACGCATCCGACCATATCCCGCTTGCCCACTTCGTCAACCTGGAAAACATGCCCGGGCCGTTACTTTCCGATAAAACTCCGTGAGGCCCCGGGGTTAAATCTTCGGACATGGGGCAAAGGCGGATAAACGAGCCTGTATCCACCTCGTCAATCAAAACTGCCGGGTCGACAGGCGTTCCATTCAATGAACTGCTGAAGTGAAGATGGCATGCCGACGATGAATCGTCCCGCTTGCCGTTAACGGTGCCGATTTCCTGTCCTTTTCGCACCTTTTCACCGGAACTCACATACACATTTAACAGGTCGAGACAGGTTGTCTTTACCCCCCCGGCATGTGATATCGTAACGCATACCCCACGGGGCACTTCCCCAACCCAGATTACCCGGCCATCACCCGCGGCGCGTACAACGGTGCCTGTTGAAGCCTCGATATCAACCCCTTGATGGCCACCGGAACCGTACGGCCCAGTCGGTTTCTTGAATCCAAGGATTATTCTCCCCTCGACCGGCCAGGAGTAGGAACCTTCAGAGCAGGCACATTCCCGGGTCTTAAACGCGGCAAGAACGGTAGTCAGCGCAAACAGCACTAACGCAATAGAAATAATCACCCTGCCGCGTTTAAACGCATCATTCAGCACAGTTCGCACCCCGGTTCATGGGATTCAGAGAGGATAATAGCATTACAAGCTAATTATGACAAAGCGTCTCAAGCAAGTCAAGCTGATATGTGGTTCAAGACGGACTGAGACTAATCCCGGGTAGCGTTTAAAGGGGTGCGCTCCGGCTGTGGTTTCCGGCCCTCTGTATATCCAGAAGAAGAAAAAGCGGCTCAATGAAGCTCCGAGACCACCACCAGACCGGTAATCCGGGCTCGGGGCCTTTATCGAGGAGTAGATTCCCATGACATGATCAGCGTTCCACATGGTAAAATGACCCTGGAGTATCTTGAGGCAATATTTCGAACGGTGAAATATTTAGAAAAGCTTTGACTGTTTGACCGCATTTCCTTATCATACCCAAAAGCGGAAGTCTCCGCTCCAGAATAATCCAGGCGCGATATTGCTGATTGGATCTTTCCGGAAAAGACCGGTTAAGGTTCAAGCCATTCAGATTACGACAGTACCTTAAGGGGGCAAAATGAGCAGCAACCATATTGATACTTTAAGAGGAAAGATTGACGCCCTGCAGCTGGAGAAGCTCGAAGCGCTGAATAAACCTCGAGTGAACGAGTTTGTAGCCGACGCGTTTCAACTCTGCAAACCCGATTCGGTATTCATTGCGACCGATTCAGCCGAGGATATTGAATATGTCAGACGCAACGCGATAGAAAGAGGCGAGGAAAAAGCGCTGGCTATGGAGGGTCACACTGTTCACTTCGACGGAATCAAGGACCAGGGACGCGATACGAAAAACACCAGGTACCTGCTGCCGCCCGACGTTCACCTGGGTGAACATATCAACCATATGTCTAAACAGGCAGGCCTTGAGGAAGTTCGGGATCTGCTTGACGGATCGATGGCCGGTAAAGAAATGGTTGTGCGCTTCTACTGCCTGGGGCCGAAAGACTCTATCTTCTCTCAGCTCTGCTGCCAGATCACCGACTCGTTTTACGTAGCTCACAGCGAAGACCTTCTCTACCGCCCCGGATACGATGATTTTCTGAAAGCTGACGAACACCAGGTTGTTTTCAGGTTCCTCCATTCGGCCGGGGTTCTGGAAAACGGCGTAAGCGCAAACGTGGATGGCCGCAGGATGTATATCGATCTGGAGGACAACATCGTCTACAGCGTCAACACCCAGTACGGCGGCAACACCCTCGGCCTCAAGAAGCTCGCGATGAGACTGGGAGTAAGCAGAAGTCTCAGAGAGGGGTGGCTTACCGAACACATGTTCATAGTCGGAGTACCCAACGAAAGCGGCAAGGTAACCTATATTACCGGCGCCTTTCCAAGCATGTGCGGAAAGACCTCCACGGCAATGCTGGAGGGCCAGAGCATCGTAGGTGATGACATCGCTTACCTGAAGAAGGTTGACGGAGAGGTCAGGGCGGTAAACGTGGAGCGCGGCATATTCGGGATCATAGCCGATGTCAACCCCACTGACGATCCGATCATATACGAAGCACTCACGACCCCGGGTGAGGCTATCTTTTCCAACGTCCTGGTAAAGGACGGGGTGCCTTACTGGATCGGCATGGGTGAGGAACTCCCAAGGGAAGGCATTAACTTCTCCGGCGAGTGGCACGAGGGTAAGACCGACAGCAGCGGGAAGCCGATCAGTCCATCGCACAAGAACGCGCGTTATACGGTAAAAATCAATGACCTCGCAAACTGCGATCCGCACATGGATGACCCTGCGGGGGTACAGGTCGGCGGAATCATTTTCGGTGGAAGGGACTCGGATATTTCCGTACCGGTAGAACAGTCGTTCAACTGGACTCACGGAGTATTGACCAAAGGGGCGTCGCTGGAATCGGAGACCACCGCGGCCACACTGGGGTCTGAAGGGGTCAGGGAGTTCAACCCGATGTCGAACCTCGATTTCCTGGCAGCGTCCCTCGATACATACATCCATAAGTATATCGAGTTCGCCGATGGTCTTGATAAGCCCCCCGCGATCTTTTCAGTCAACTATTTCCTCAAGGACAAGGACGGCCGATACCTCAACGGTATGATGGACAAAAAAGTCTGGATAACCTGGATAGAAAAGAGGATTAACAGAGAAATGGGCGCGCTCGAAACACCGACCGGTTTCATACCTCTATACAAGGACCTCAAAGAACTTTTCAAGAGCGTGCTCGGAAAAGAGTACTCAGAAGATCAGTACAAAGAACAGTTTACGATCAGGACACCCGAACAGTTGGCCAGGATAGACAGAATTGAGTCTATCTACCGCAGGGAATGGGGGATACCGGAACTGCTGTTCACGACTCTGGACCGGCAGCGGGTAAGACTTGAAAAAGCGAGAAATGAGTTTGGAGAATACATCAGCCCGCTCTTGCTTTCACAGAAGCTAATGATGGATCAGGGTTAGCATAAAACAAGTGTTTTGTTCTACAATCGAACGGAGCGCTGACTTTTCAGCCGCTCCGTTCTTTCTGTTTCTCCAGCCAGTTCAGGAATTGAGTAAGCGCCGCCGGGTCCCTGCGCAGCCGGTGGCCCGACCCTTTCAAAATAACCAGTTCCTTTGGATCGTCAGCCGCTTGAAATAGTGCCTTACCGTGCTCGACTGGAACAGTTTGATCGTTATCACCATGAATGATCAGGAGAGGCTGGGGACTTAACCTTGAAACGTAATCGATCGCGTTGCTCTTGCTGATATCGTCGAGAAACCAGTCTTTGGACGGTGGAAATCCGGGGTCGTTTATCAACCCCAGCCTTCCGGCAATATCAAAAAAGTAGTCCAGATGCTCCGGGATGAATATTCTGGTAAACCAGGCAGGAGCGGCAAAAACCGCGACACCGGCGGTAACCTTGTGTTCCGCGGCATATTTAATAGAGAGAGCACCTCCCGCTGAAAAGCCGGCCATTCGAATCTGCCGGGAGGGGCAGCCCAGCTCGCGCATGGCGTATTCCATTATTGCCGATAAGTCATCGTACCATCCACCTATTGAAAAGCTTCCATCGGAACCGCCCGCTCCCCTGAAGTTCACAAAAAGTGAGGCGTAACCTTGCTCACAAAGCTGGTCGGCGAGCAGGGGGTAGCCACCATCGGAAGGATCGGGCTCACTCAGGGGTATTCCATGACAGAGAACGATCAGGTGCGCGGATTCACAGGGTGTATTGAACTCACCCCGCAGTATTACACCATCATTGTTAATAGAAACCGGAATCCTCATCACACCGACCGCCGCTAAAACTCACAGGAAAGACCGGCGTATCCGAAAAGCACTGCTTCATTGAAGTGTTTTTTCATTTCCGCCGTTACCTCAACCCCCGTACAGTGACAAAATATCATGACTTCGGGCTTCAAACCGGCAAGGTATTCGATGGCGGATTGGACCACTTCTGATTTCGGATCGAAATGCATCAGGTGGGTGCCTCCCACTATGGCTTTCACCGGACCATACTTGGTAGTTATATGTATAAGAGTGTTTACGAGTCCCGCATGAGCGCATCCAAACACAACCACCACCCCATCGGGCGTCTTGACCACCAGTGCCTGGTCGTCAACAAAGGGGTCGACGATCAACTCCTCCTCTTTTACACAGAAGAGGTTGGGATCGGTGTTCTCAAACTTTGTCACCCTTGGGATTTCGCCGGTCATGAATACGCTGGGCATGACCTCAACTTCCCCGGAAGAAAGTGCCAGGTTCTCACTCATTCCCCTTAACCATTCCGTCCGGTACGGAATGCCGATAAACCTTCGTCCTCTTTCGGTGATGTGGTATTTGGGCGCGAGGGCTTCCGGATGAAGAAACACTGTTTTCGGACCCGACAAACCGAGTATCTCCCCAAGTCCCCCACAGTGATCAAAGTGGCCGTGTGAGATTCCTATACCTTCTATAGTTCTAAGATCCACCCCGAGACGGCCTGCGTTGCGCGCCGCGGCTGAAGACTGTCCGCTGTCCCAGAGGAACAATCTCCCGTCAACTTCAATCAGAATGCTAAGGCCGTATTCAGCGCAGTGACAGTCCGGGCCCGAAACATTGTCGCAAAGAATAGTAATCCTGACGCTCAAACCGCTCTCCCTTCCAGTGAAACTTCCAGAGGTAATTGCATATCAATTTATCAATAAAAAGCCTTCCGGCCAACTCCGTTTATCGTTAAAACCTTAAATATCCCTTATCGGACCCCTGTAACCCATAAACTCCGGGTATCCCGCATATTATGTCCCGCGTTGCTTCATAGAAGACGCGGTACCCGCTATAAGCCACTTGCACAGGAAACGAAATGCACGGATCCCGGTCTAAATCGGCGGTTCGATTGAAACCGGCTCATTGAATTCGGAGAAACGCGTTTCAATAGAGACCCTGATCCCTCCGAGTTCCTCACCCGTTGGATTACTGTTATAGGATAATTTCGCTTTTTCAATATAGAGCCTGTCCTTCAGGACCCAGATCTCCATATTTGCCTTCTTCCCCGCCAACAAGGACTTGTCCGCTTCCGATATACCTGAAATATCGAACAGGGAGGCGTTTGAAACGACATCCAGGTTGAACTGGAGATGGTATCTGTCGTCTTTCTGGTCCACAAGCCTTACATCGCTGGCCGAACTCATATACTCGAGGTTGACAACGTTGTCCGAAGAAGGATCATTCCCCAGGACATCACTCTTTCTCCGCAACCAGGTGCTCGAACCCGGTTCCTTAATGTACGCGTCCCGACCGATTATTATTACCTCCGACTTCATGCCCGCGGATTGAATGATCATCTTCCATTTGTTCGGCCTTTCGAATAATCCCTTGTATGAAGTGCTGACGGTACGCGAATCCGCCGGTGACTTGAGCTCCATATCGCTTATCATTTCCAGCCGAACGGACTTCAACCCGCTTTGCGCGGCGATCGCCTTCTCGACAATCTCCTCCGGGCCCCCTGCAGACTCATTATTTCCTCCGCATCCGCTGATTAACAGAAACGGGATGAGCAGTATCGAAATAACGATCAATATATTCGGGAATGCCCTGACTTCTGACCGGCAATAAATCCTGGAGTCAACCGATCCGCTGAAGATTTTCAATGGAATCACTTTCTTGTCCGTGTTTCTATTTTCGCCCTGCGGACTAAGCGGTTATCTCCACGGGTTTGGAATCGAACTCGAGTTCCCATTTCCCGCACCGTCCACCCCAGCACGCGAGAACCTGCTTTTCCGACAATATCTTCACAATCTCACAGTTGTTGGAACAGCCTGAGCAAACGAATGAGGAAGTCGTATACTTGAAATCGGCCAGAGAAAAACCACGGAAGTTACTCTGTTCCTTTTTTCCGGAGTCCTCCATCGCGAGAAGCGCGGCACCAATGGCACCCATAACGTCGTGATATGGAGGAATCGTCACTTCGACGCCCAGTGCTTCCTGAAACACCCTTTTCATTCCCACATTAGCGGCCACCCCGCCCTGGAAGACTACCGGGGCCTCGATCTTCTTGCCCTTGGCGAGGTTATTAAGGTAGTTCCTTACCAGAGCGTTGCATAAGCCCAGCACTATCTCCTCAACCGGATAACCCACCTGTTGCTTATGGATCATGTCGGACTCGGCAAAAACCGAACACCTGCCCGCTATCTGGGCGGGTTGTCCCGCCTTCAGGGCGAGTTCTCCAAACTCCTCTATTGGAACACCCAGTCGGGATGACTGGTGATCCAGAAAGGAGCCTGTTCCGGCGGCACAAACCGTATTCATAGCGAAATCGGTTACGACTCCGTCTCTGAGCAATATCAGTTTTGAGTCCTGGCCGCCGATCTCCAGAACAGTCCGGACCTCCGGTACTATATGAAGCGCCGCAACGGCATGTGATGTTATTTCATTCTTTACAAGATCCGCTCCTATTATCACCCCGGTGAGATACCTCGCGCTTCCGGTAGCTCCCGCGCCTTTTATCACAATATCCGGACTCAAAGACTCACCGACGTTCCTTATCCCTTCCTGGACAGCCCTAATCGGTTCACCTCTTGTTCTTAAATACACTGACGAGAGTACGCTTCCCCGGTTATCGAGAACGACTACGTTTGTGGAAACAGAACCCACGTCCACCCCTAAGTATGCTTCTCCCCCCGTATCACTCATTTAAATTCACCCTTCCCCGTCAATAAAAAGTCCTGTAATAAGACTCGGTTATTCATAATTCCCTTCGGAAGCTGCACTCCCGATACAACTGCCAAGCATGAAAGATTATACAGTTTTCCAGATATTAGTCACGCGCGCCGCAGCCCTGAACTGCCCTATGACAAGATCCGCCCGTTTGTTTTTCAAGGACCGTTTCCGCGGGTGAACCCCCTACCGAAATGTGTCCTCGCGGGCCGGATTTTTGAACTTTGAATAACCGCCTACCCAGAAAAGACGGAACTTTCCCGTCTCGCCGTTCCGGTGCTTGGCTATATTGATGTCAACTTCACCTTTCAGATCCTGGTTTTTGGGATCGTCCACCTCGGGACGGTATATTAAAATGACAACGTCGGCGTTCTGTTCAATCCCTCCGGATTCTTTCAGGTCCTCAAGGCTGGGAGCTCCTTTGGTCACAGTCGGTGGAGGCCTGCGGAGCTGTGACGCAACTATCACCGGTACCTGGAGCTCCATTGCCATCACTTTCAAGTCCCTGGCCAGCTTGGAGACTTCCTGCGCCCTGTTTTCTATGCCCTTCTGGTACATCAGCTGTATATAGTCCACAACGATAAGCCCGATGTCTTCCTTCGCCTTCAACTGCCTGGCGGTAGAGCGCATCTCACCCATCGAAATATCACCGGTGTCATCGATAAAGATCGGCGCGTTTGTAAGGACCCCGCCGGCATCGACTATCTTATCCATTTCCTTTTCCTCAAGAGAGCCCCTCCTGTAACTGGAGGAGTTCACTTCCGCGCAGCCCAGGAGGAGGCGCTCGGCGATTTCAATCTTGCTCATCTCGAGACTGAATATCAAAACACCTATGTTGTGGAGTACGCTTGCGTTATGGGCGATATTCAGTGCAAAACTGGTCTTACCCATAGAGGTGCGTCCCCCGACTACTATCAGGTTGGAAGGCTGCAGCCCGCTGGTGATTTTATCGAGTTCGTAGAACTCCGTCGGGACTCCAATAATGTTTGAACCCCTTTCCTTGGCCTCCGACATCCTGTTGAAGCTGGCAACGAGTGGGTCCTTGATGTGGGTAAGCCCGTCACGCCTCATGCGCTGGCCCATCCTGAAAATTACCTGCTCCGCTTTGTCATAGACGGAATCCACTTCCTCGTCGGTACGGAAACCAAGATTGGTAATATCATAGCCGGCCTCTATCAGGCTGCGGCGAATGGCCATATCCCTTACGATCTTCGCGTAATGTTTTACGTTATGCGGATTGGGGGTCGTGTCAATAAGGGAGTAAAGATATGCCCGGTCACCCACCGCTTCAAGGAGCCCTTTTCTTTTCAACTCTTCCGCCAGTACAACCGGATCGGTCGTAGAGCCGCCCGAATAAAGCCCGGCGAGTGTTTTGAAGATCGTACGGTGGGACTCCCGGTAGAAGTCTTCGGGAAACAGAATCTCCTGGGCTTCGGCCGCGGCGCGGTGTGACAGCATCATTGACCCGAGAACCGATTCTTCCGCCTCGAGGTTGTGGGGTGGTAATCTGTCGACGCTGGTAACGGGCTCAACTGCCATTTGGGTTACCCTTGCTCAGAATCCTCGTCGCCCTTTTCGCTGGCTTCTATTGGCTCATTACTCTTGTCGACAGGTTCTATGGGGTCAGCTTCAGAAGGGCCGGTATCCTGTTTATCATCTTCCACCGCGGCGGTCCCGCCTGCCGCTGCCTGTTCATCTGGATGAAATCCTTCTCCTTCTACTTCAAACTGAACGTCAAAGACAACCTCCGGGTGGAGCCTGATTTTCGCCTCGTAGGTCCCGACTTCGCGAATTTTGTCATCGACGATAATCTTGTGCCTGTCGATTTCTTCTCCGGTCACGGATTCTATTTCCTGGGCAATTCGCCGGTTTGTTACTGAACCGAATAACTTGCCGGAAGCGCTGCATCGCTCTTTTATGGTAATCCTGGCGTCCCTTATCTTGGCGGCAACACCTTCGCTCGCTTCCTTCACGCGCAGGGCTTTAACTTCAAGGATCCGCTTCTGCTGCTCTATTTCCTTGATGTTTCCTCTGTTGACACTGACCGCCAGGTCCTTCGGCATAAGGAAATTCCGGGCATAACCACCCGCGACATCTACGATTTCACCCATACGCCCGAGGTTCTCTATGTCCTGTTTCAGCAATACCTTCAAAACAACCACCTTTAATCAAATCAATCCAGGCTACTACTTGCGGGGATACTGAAGGAGGGCCATCTCACGGGCATTCTTTACAGCCTTTGAAAGCTCAGCTTGATGTTGGGTGCAATTTCCGGTTACCCGTCGCGGCCTTATTTTCCCTCGCTCCGACAGGAACCGCTTCAGAGTATTAACATCTTTATAGTCGATGTAATCTATTTTCTCTTTGCAAAAATAACAGTACTTCCGCCTCTGTCTTCTGACAAAACCGGAGCCTTTTTTTTCACCGGATCTCTTATCGCTGCCTATTGTCAAACACCTCTCAATTCTTTACCAGGGGACCTCTTCTTCACCTTCAACAGGTGGAATGTCCATTCCGCTG
>JAFGMY010000081.1 GCA_016927325.1 Actinomycetota bacterium
AAAGGTGGTAAAGTTGGATCTCCATTCGCTGTTGGCACTGTCGGTTGAACAGAAAGCTTCGGATATTCACATAAAAGCGGGCGGCCCGCCGTACTTAAGGGTCGACGGAACCCTTTTCGCCGCTAATTTCCCTAACCTTTCGCCTACCGATGTGGTTGAAATAGCTTTCTCGCTGATGGACGAAAAGCAGGCGCGGGCTTTCCACGAGACCAATGAATCCGACTTTGCTTACAGTGTTTCGGGACTGGGCAGGTTCCGTGCCAATATTTTCAAGCAGAGGGGTACGGTAGGAATATCCATCCGGCGCATACTCACAAAGAAGATCCCTAATTTTGAGGAACTCGGGCTTCCACAGACTTTGAAGCGAATCGCGGATGAAGCCAGAGGGCTGGTCCTTGTTACCGGACCAACCGGAAGCGGAAAGACGACCACCCTGGCTTCCATGGTGGATTGGCTCAACGAAAACGAAAGAATGAACATCATAACCGTTGAGGATCCGATCGAGATCCTGCATGTCGACAAGAAGTGCATTATTCACCAGAGGGAGATCGGAAGCGATACCGATTCCTACCGCGAGGCCTTAAGGCATATTACAAGGCAGGACCCCGATGTAATACTGATTGGTGAGATGCGGGACATCGAAACGGTCACGGCGGCGATGAATATCGCAATGACCGGCCACCTTGTGTTATCGACGTTCCATACCCTGGATACCTGTGAGACCGTTAACAGGATGATTGATTTCTTCCCCCCCACGCAACACAAGCAGGTCCGCATATCCCTTACGTCTACGCTCGCAGGAGTTGTCAGCCAGATTCTGCTGCCCCGCGCCGACGCGCACGGGCGGGTTCCGGCGGTGGAGGTTATGGTGATGAACGGCAGGCTCGCGGAATGCCTTATCAACGAGGAGCCCACTTCGGTGATGCGCGAGATAATAGCCGACGGGGAGTTTTACGGCATGCAGACGTTCAACCAGTCACTTGTGTCCCTGTACGCGGACGGCCTGGTAGATTTTCGTACCGCGCTGAAGGCGTCTAACGAACCCCACGATTTCATTATTATGTCCAAACAGCGAGGCCTTCCGGTTGAGGAGACCCTGGCGATCAAGTGAAAAAGCCCGGTGGCAGTCATTCTATTCATCCACAGCCCTTTTACGCGCGCCTTCCGCGGCGCCCGGCGTTTTTTCATCGCAAGGAAAACCTTCATCCGCTCCGCCGCAGCCGATTTCTGAATAGACGATCACTTTGTTTCTTCCTGTCGCCTTGGCGATGTAGAGTGCGCGGTCGGCCTGTGCTATCAGTTCCTCGGGTTCGAAGGTTTCGCGGGTGAAAGAAACGAGGCCGATGCTGATTGTCACCCCTATCGGCTGGGTGTAATCGTCAATTGCCACTTTCAGTGAACTTATTTCATGAAGGTACCGTTCGGCGGCTTCAACCGCCTGCTCTCCGTCGGTTTCAGGCATCAGGATTGTGAATTCATCGCCGCCGTACCGGTAGACGAGATCTACGTCGCGTGTAGATTTATTAAGGGCCCGGGCCACAATCCTTATGATTTCGTCGCCGGCCTGGTGCCCGAATGTGTCATTCAACTGCTTGAAATGGTCGATATCCGACATGATTATGGAAAACGGGCGGTGATAGAGTCCCGACCTTTGTATTTCACGCCCCAGGTCCCGGTTTAATCTCCGAAGGTTGTAAAGGCCGGTAAGCGGATCGGTGATCGCCAGTGTATTCAACTGGTCGAAAAGCGATGCCCTCTGCATAGCTACCCCGAACTGATAAGTCATCGCGGTAGCGAGCTGGATGTCCTCTTCTGAGAAAGCTTCAACCTCGGACCGGCGCAGGTGGAGGACCCCCCGGAGGCTGTTCTTGCTGGTAATGGGAATGCAAACAGATGAACCGGAATCAACTTTCGCCAGATTAGGGCATTTGTCGTCGGTCGAAAGGTTCTCAACGATTATTGTGTCACCCCTGGTGCACGCGTCGCACGATGAAATATGGCTTATCCCTTTTTCTTTCATCTTCTCCAGGAGCTTGTCGCTGTAACCGAATGAGCTTACTATCGACAGTTTACCGGTTTCCTGGTTTACACTGTAGATGATGCCCGAGTCGGCGTGAAACACTCTCCTTGCTTCCTCAAGGCTTTCCTTGAAGATTTCGTTCAGGTTATATCTTGTATTGATCGCGTTTATTACTCCGAAAAGAGCGTTCATACGTGCGAGGGCCTGCTCCTTCTCGTTCGCCAGCCTTTTTGTGTCGGTGTAAAGTTTCTGGGTTACGTTAAAAATAACGTCTCCGGAGAGTGTAACCAGGAAACTGGCCAGCAGGAAGCGCAGGAGTATTGAGAGATTGGTCAGCGTGCCAAGGCCCTGGTGCAGGAAAAGCTCCACAGCGATGATCCCGGTGAAAAGAATGAGGACAAGATACCGGAGCCTGCCGGGATAGACTATCGAGAAACATGCCAGAATTCCTGAGCATATAAGCATCATCACCGCTGTTATGCCGGGGACGCGGTAAATACTTACCGCCAGCATGCAAAGCGTTGCGGCGACGACCAGGCCGATTTTTAATGCCGCTTTTTTCGGTTGACTCCAGCTTAACCACTTAGATTTCATAATGAATTATAAATATTGTGACAGAAATAATTTATTGTCAACAATCAGCCGCGCTTCACCGGGGCTCAACAGACCCGCAGGCCGTTGAATATACATCTCTCCCAGGGGTGTTTTGTAAGGTTACGGGTCAGCCTGAAATGAAACTATAGCTCTGGTCAAAGATAGACTCTCTGTCGAGATCGAGAGTCGCGACGTGATAGCAGTTGTCCAACCAGATCAGTTCTTTATTCTTAGAGCTTACGTTGTCAAATATATAGGGGCCGTTTCCGGGGGGTACGACGTGGTCTTCCCGTGCCTGGAAAATACGGACAGGACAGGTTATCGCCGGAAGATCATCCCTGGTGATCTTCATGAGCTTGACAAGTTCGTGGAGCGCTTTGAGTGGGAAACGCTCGTAAGCGATTTCGGTCGCTTCAGGGTCTTTCAGGTCGCCTCCGATACCTTTCCAGTTCTTAATGAAGAGTTTCATTACCGGGAGAAGTTTTACAACCGGGTTCTTGAAAAAGACCAGTGTCGAAACAGGGATTATTCCGGCGATTCTGTCGGGGTACTTTTCCGCGAGGCGAAGGGTCAGGGTTCCTCCCATCGAGAGCCCTCCCACGAATACCCGGTCACAAAGTTGTTCGAGCTCAAGGAAAGCCTTTTCCGCACTTTGAAACCAGTCCTCGAATGAAGTCCCCGACATGTCGTCGGGTGTGGTGCCGTGCCCGGGAAGCCTGGGGGATAAGACGGTTACTCCCCTTGACGCCAGGTACTCTCCCATCGGCCTCATGCTCGAGGTTGTCCCGGTGAAGCCATGGATCAGCAGGCATCCCCTGTCACTGTCTTTCTTGAAGAAAAAGGGCTCTCCGTCTTCCATCACCGGGAGCCCGCCGGGTATCTGGAGGCAACCGGGTTTCTGGTTCTGATCCATAGCTGATTCCCCGTTCAAATCGTAGTTCCAAAAAGGTTGGATTATTTCAGTTGCCTTTATTATCGGGCAAATCACCGTGATTTGCACCAATGACCCATGTTTCAGGTTCCGGATCAAAACCGGTCCAGTAAACAAGGAAGGTCCTGATTGTTTCATTGAATGATTCGGGGTAAACGGCGGAGTACTTGCCGTGGCCGCCGCGTGGAAGCATAACCGAGTCAACCATCGGGTTCTTACGGGCGCTGAAAAGCAGTTCTTCAACTTCGCCCACCGGGACGACACTGTCGTTCCCGGAGTGTATGACAAGGCACGGGTTGCGGAGCCTGCCGATGAACCTGACCGGACTGGCTTTTTCATAAAGCGAATCTTCCCCGAGTTCGTAGTACTGGGAGGATATCTCTTTTGTGTAGCTCTTGAGGTTATTTATTTTATAAGGCCCGTTGACCATCGTCTTAATTTTAATGAGAGTGTTCAGCATAAGGGAAGAAAAGAAATGCCCTGCTGTTCCTCTTCCCGGATCGGAGATGTAGTTGATTGTGCGCCCGGCGTCGGAGTAGGGGCTTATCGCAACGATCCCACCTCTGATAAGTGGCTCAGCCTCTTCCTTCCCGGCGGCGATTATCGCCGCGGAAGCTCCCAGGCCGATGCCGCATATGCCGACAGCTCCTACATTTTCAACAGAGTTCAGGTACTCCGCGGAGGAGAGAATGTCTTCCGCTTCACGATAGCCCCAACTGGAAGGCGCGCCGGAGAGACGGCTGGTGTCTCCGGAGCAACGCAGGTCGATGGCAAAAACATGAAACCCCCACTCGTAGTAAGCCTTGAGGGCTATCTTTTCAATCTCATACGAGTTTTTGCTTGAAAGGAAATCATGAGCGAGGATCAATCCAGGTCTTTCCTCTCCACATGCCTGCATGGCGAGAACCCCGCATATAGGGGTTTCGTCGGTCGACTGGATAACGATTGGCAGGAAGGCGTTCGGGTAAGGATAGATTATGCCCGCGGTCTGCTCGCCCGTTTCCAGAAGCGCGGGCAGAAAATCGGCAAGGTTTCTGAATACAGTTGAGATCAGCCGTGAACGCCCGGGTTGAGGCTCTATGCCGTTAATCTTTTTCATGACCTCCGGCATGCTCTTTTCTCCGCGAGCTTTTTTTAACTGCTCCGGTACCTCTATGAAGGACCTGGGGATTACTCTCCGGTACCTGGTTATTATGGCAAACATGATGAAAACTGTCGCCGACAGCGGCAAAGTTATCACTGACAAAACTGAATACAGAAAAGCCTTTGCGAGCTTCCCGGCGGTTCTTTTTCTCAAGATATTTTTCATGGTTGAATTATCTTAACATAAGGCCTGTGCGGTGACCCTGTCCATTGGGGTACCCGGTCGAAGTATATTGGTTACTCTGTTGTTGTCTTGTGGAAAATTTCAGGGTGTATTCATTTTCACGCCGTTAAGGGCTATAATGACCTCGCTTGCAAGGCCGGTGCCTTCCACACGGTTATGATCTTACTGGAAAATTCCGGGTATGACTTTACGGTTGCGGACTTCGCTGGGGTCAAGGGGTTCCCATTGAAATTTTTCAGCTTTGAGTGTGTATTGACGAAACCGGTCAGGCGTGCCGCCGGGACGGCGCTCCGGGGGGGGGCGATGGCGGCCCTTGTTGGAACGGCAAACACCCACTGGCAGCCGCTGAGTACGTTTTGTCCGTTGTCCCGGGTGCCGGGCAGCAGGATCGATGCATGAAAGCGCTTGACAGAGGGGTTTAGAAGCCGTGATTTTGCTTTTATTAATGCGGTAAACAGGAGTTCGATGAGTCAAGTTTAGATGTTTTATTACCGATAGATTATTGAATGCGACGAGGGGTTGAAAAAAGTCGTAATCAGTTGCCGGACATGCTTGCGGCCTGACCAGCAGGTTGCCCGTGCTGCAAAAAGAATGTGTATCCACGGCAGCGGATGTACCATGAGGCGGATTCCCCTTCGGGGTTGTCGAGTGTTGGTAGCGGGAAGTTAAAATGAAAGTTGCTCTTGTTCATGATTGGCTGACGAATGTGGGAGGAGCGGAAAGGGTCCTCTTTGTTCTCCACGACCTTTTTCCGGAAGCCCCGATATACAGTTCCGTTTTCATACCGGAAGTATTTCCTGAACTTTCCGACGCCGAAATGCATACCACGTTTCTTCAGGGAGTACCGGTTTTAAAGAAAAGACATCAGCTGTTCCCCTATTTGAGGACAATCGCGTTTGAAGGGATGGACTTTTCCGGTTATGATGTTGTGCTCTCCGATTGCCATGCGGAGGCAAAGGGGGTCATCACTCCACCGGAAACTCTTCACATCTGTTTCTGTTATACACCAACCAGGTACTACTGGAACGGCTTCCACGAATATAAGGAGTACCCACAGTTCAATTTTCTAAATCCCCTTATCAAGATGTTGATGCCTTTCATGGCAAACCGGTTGAGGCTTTGGGACCGATGCGCGGCCGACCGCGTAGATGTATTCATTGCGCAGAGCCATTATGTCGCGGAAAGAATAAAGAAATACTACCGGCGTGAATCGATGGTCGTTCACCCGCCTGTCGACACTAACTGGCTTAAGCCGTCCGATGGACATGACGATTACTTTCTGCTCACGGGAAGGATAATACCTTACAAGAGGGTGGATGTAGCGGTGGACGCTTTCAACGAACTGGGTTTGCCTTTGAAGATAACCGGGGTTGGTTCCGAGGCGGACGCCCTGAAGAGGAGGGCTCTCGGCAATATCGAGTTTCTGGGCAGAGTACCGGACAGGGAACTCGCCCAGCTCTATTCAAGGTGCAAGGCTTTTATTTTTCCTACCGAGGAGGACTTCGGGATAACGCCGCTGGAGGCGATGGCGGCAGGGCGGCCGGTTATAGCTTACGGAGCGGGGGGAGCGCTTGAAACCGTTGTGGATGGCGAGACCGGTGTCTTTTTCGAAAGGCAGGACGCCGGATCGCTTATGGAAACCGTCAGGAGATTTGACCCCGATAAGTTTGATCCCGCAAGATGCCGCAAGAGGGCGGAGGAGTTTGAAGTAGACGTTTTCAAGAAAAAAATGAAAGAAATGGTGAGTTCGGCCTGGGAGGAGTTCAACAGTGGCAAGACTTCCGGGGGGTAATAGAATATATGGGTGACATTGATATGAACCTTCTGGTTGCACTTTCGTTATACAGGTAGATACGATTACAGGGGAGTGGGCTTGAATAAAAGGCGCAGGACGGGAACTCTCTACAAGAAACTCAATACAGGCTATACACAGGAAGCGTTGCCGGGTCTTATGGATCGCAAAGACGACCTCTTAACTTTAGTGTCTTACGAATCAAAGGGTGAGGCGGCCGACAAGGTTGCACATTCGCGGTTGAACGCGTTCGCGCTCATCAGCCTGAGGGTGACTGTCGACATGATAGCCTATCTCGGGGCGGCGTGGCTTTCTTACTATATGAGGTACAGCTTTTCCATTACACTGGGCGTCGTTCCTCCGGAGAGCGTGCCCACCTTTAAATCGCTCTTTGTGCTGATGCTCTTCTGCATGCCTATTTTCCTGCTGTATATGAAGGCTTTCGGCATGTACGACATCAAGAGATATGTAGGAATCCTGGACAGCATTCCAAGGATTCTGGTTGCCGCTAACTCCTTTATCCTGACGCTCCTGCTGGTTGTGTTTCTGCTCAAGCTCTATTATGTTTCCCGGGGATACATGGTTTTCTTCTGGGCGTTCGTCCTGGTTTTTACTTTTTTCTGCAGAACGGTGCTCAAGACGCTCTTGAATGTCAGGGGCAACCACTATGTTCTGGAGCGAAACGCGCTTATCATCGGGGCAGGGAATGTGGGGAAGCTTGTAGCCTCGAAAATGAGAAAGCACAAGCATTTCGGGATGAATCCGGTAGGGTTTCTGGACAACGATCCGCTTTACGAGCGCTTTGAGGAAGAGGAACTCCGGGATCTGCGGGTTCTTGGCGGCTCCGACGACGTCTACGAAATGATAAGGAAATACGAAGTTGATGAGGTTATTATAGCGTTCACCGGCGACACTCACGGCGATCTCCTGGACCTGTCCGTGCAGTGCAACAAAGCCGGCGTGGAGTGCTCTGTTGTGCCTCGACTTTTCGAGGCGATCACCGATGAGATTACAGTGAATGAGATCGGTGGCGTACCTTTGCTGCGGCTGCCGAAGGTTGAGATAAAAGGTGTGAGCCATATTCTGAAGACTATAGAGGACTACGTGCTTACGTCGGTTATTCTGCTTTTACTGTCTCCGGTGATGATAATAACCGCGATTGCCATCAAGCTTGATTCAAAGGGGCCGGTAATCTTTTCTCAGGTCAGGGTAGGCAAAGACGGCAAACACTTTAAATTCTACAAATTCCGCTCCATGGTTCAGGGCGCGGATGCCATGAAGGCGGAACTGGCCAGGGAGCGCGATTGCGACTGGCTCTACTTCAAACTCAAGGATGATCCCAGGGTCACCAGGGTTGGTAAGTTTATACGGAAGTTTTCCATAGACGAACTGCCTCAGTTTTTCTGTGTGCTGGCCGGGAGCATGAGCCTGGTCGGCCCAAGGCCCGCCCTGCCTTCCGAAGTGGTGGAGTTCAAGGAGTGGCATAAGCTCAGGCTGAACGTCCGGCCGGGTATTACCGGGCAATGGCAGGTAAGCGGAAGAAGCGATATTCCATATGATGAAATGGTCAAGCTCGATCTTTATTACGTGGAAAACTGGTCTCTCTGGCAGGATGCGAAAATCCTTATAAAAACGGTCATCGTAGTACTCAACAGCAAAGGTGCCTATTAACCTCTCAGGTATCCCGGCCTTTAGACGGGCACCCCTGAAATATTCATCCTGGCAGTGGTAGGACTTTATTGTTCCAGGTGGTCGATGCTGACCGGCGGGCCTTCGTAGTCGGAGGAGTCATACTTGTAGTCCTTGAAGTCGCCGGGATCGACCGGTTTGCCCTTTACCTTTACCACGCGGGCGGGTGCTCCTATGGCCACCGCGTAAGGTGGAATGTCGTGGGTGCGTGCCACTGAATGAAGCCCCACCTCGGCGAACTCACCGACGGTGACATCGGCACCGACTATCGCGCCGTGGTAAATCTGGGCGTAGTCCCGGATATCAACGAAGTTGTCGTTCCCCGGTTCGCCGTGCGCGCCCACCATGCAGTGTGAGTAAAGCCTTACGCCTTTTCCTATCCTGCACCGCCGGTGTATAAGTACACCGATAGGATGATCGAGGTGAAAGTCCGGCCCTATTTCAGCTTCATAGTTGATCTCAACTCCGCAGAAGAAGTAGTTGAGGCGCATGCCAAGCGCCGCGAGCCGCTCGAAACCGTGCAGGTAGAGCCAGCGGTAGATCCTGTACAAAGCGATAGCCTGGTTTCCGGGGTGAAGAAGAAGGCTCCAGAACACACCCCTCCAGCCTTTGCGTTTCATGGCCAGCCTGAAGTCATTGATTATGTTGGACCGGGAACCCTCGTCGGCCATACTGTTATAACTCCTTCTAACCCTTTGTCGGTTTAGAGAACCACTTCTTGATCGTATCCAGGCTACCGTAAAAGATCATTGAACTCTCGTAGGGTTTACTCTCCAGGATTTTGACCGTTTCGTCAGATACCGGGCATCGTCCCCGAAGCACTTCCGGAAGGCCGAGCAGGGCATCGCGCATGCCCCTGTAAAAGTCCTTGAAGGTGTTGTGTTTGATTGAATAAAGGAGAAAAAACATCAGGTAAGTGAAAGCTTTTCGAATGGCGACCCCTGCAGGGTAGAAACGGGCAAGATACCACCACCCGCCGGTCATGGTGATGTACAGACGATGGCCCGGGTTCCTGGACTCTCTGGAGATCTTGTGACGGATAACCGAAGCGGGGTAATAAACGATGCGGTATCCTCTGTCTATTGCCTTGGCGGAGATGTTCCTCTCGAACTGGTAGAGGGCTATCTCGGGTTCGATGTAGTCTATCTCCTCAAGAACATCGCGCCTGATCATGGCTCCATTTCCATGGAACGTGGGAACATCGATTACACGGTCTGACTGCTGTTGTTCAGGGGTGAACCAGCGAAGGGGATCGAAAGGTTCACCGGTATCGTAGTAGAGGTTTTTCGAGTGTACAACCGCTATGCTGGGATCGGAGGCGAACACTTTTATCATCTTCTCTACGGCGTCAGGGTTCAATACCCCGTCGTTGTCCTGGTGAAGGATGATGTCGCCTTTGGCCGTCTTGGCCCCGATATTAAGTGCTTGAATAACGATGTTATGGGGCGACTGAATGAAGAGGACCTCCGGAAACTCCTCTTCGATCATCTCGCGGGTTCCATCCGAGGAGTTATTGTCCACTACTATGATCTCTTCGATCGGGTAGGTCTGGGCCTTGATAGCCTCAAGGGCCTCTCTCAGATCGTTTTTTCTGTTCCAGTTCGGGATCACCGCGCTTACCCTGGGGCGGCCGATACCGTCTTTCCCTGCCATCTATTCTTTCCTCATTACGTCATTGAACAGTTGAAGCAGCTCTGATGCAAATTTTCGCCAGGAGAAACTTGAAGCCCTTTCAAGCCCCCTTTGTCGACATCTATTTCTGAGTTTTTCGTCGGTTAAGCCCGATTCGATAGAGGTTGCCATCTCGCGGACGTTGGTGGGGTCGAAGTAGAGCGCAGCGTCTCCCGCCACTTCGGGGATTGATGTAACATTGCTGCAGGCAACCGGCGATCCACACGACATGGCTTCTATTACCGGCAGGCCGAAGCCCTCATAAATCGAAGGATACACGAAAAGGTCGCAGGCACTGTATAACAACCGAAGGTCTTCTTCAGAAACATAATCAGCGCGGATTATATTATTCTCGACGCCATGCTTCTCAGCAGTGCCTTCTATATCGACCGGCGGGGTAAAAGGCGCCTCTTCTCCCAATATCAGAAGTTGCAGATCGCAACAGCAACTCTCGCGCGCCAGTGCAAAGGCCTCTATCAGCCTTGTGAGGTTTCTGCGGGTATGAATAGTCCCTACGGTAAACAGAAACTTCCCGTTTATGCCGTGCTTGCTTTTTATCCCGGAGAGTAGATCGCCGTCTTCCACCGGTTTGAAGAAGTCATCCGCCGCCTCATAGATTACTTTAACTTTTGATGGTTTCACCTTTAAGATTCTGGTGACATCATTTTTAGAGTGCAGGCTGGGGGTTACGATAGATTCCGCTTTCTTAACCCGCCACCAGAATATCTTGCTGAACATGAAGCGTTTATCCCCTGAGAACCATTCCGGGTGGACCTTGAAGGTAATATCGTGAACAGTAACGATAGTGGGGCAGAACTTCAACATGGGGACGAAATAGGAGGGGGAGTAATGCAGATCCACTCCGTCTTTCAACATTGCCAGCGGCAATCTCAGGTGCCGCCAGAGGATATTTGGTTTCATATGGATAGTCTTGATCTTGAGTTTCTCCGGAAGCCCTGTAGTGTCAATCGGCCTTGAGGTATAGAGGATATACTCATTCTCGGTATCTATCTCATTGATATGGGTGAGCATGTTCACAAGGTACCTTGCCACACCATACCTTTTCCCTTCAAGGGTTCTTCCCTCGACTCCGATTATCAAATTGTACCGCCCTTTCCGGTGTTCATATACCGCGACCGGTTTTCTCTATGGCCTATACTTGTTTTTCTCGATAACTTCCAATAACTCTTTTTCAATATTTCCGGTACTTTTCCTTATTTCAAAAAGCCTTTCCGCACGCTCGAACGCCTTTTTGCCCATGCTCCGTGCTTTGTTGCGATCCGAGAGCAGCAAAGACATCGATTCAGCGAGTTCGGACACGCATCCGGGGGTAAATGTCAGGCCGGTAATTCCGTCTTCGACGATCTCGGGTACCCCACCTTCGCGTGAGCCGATAACCGGTTTTCCGAGCGACATCGCCTCGATCAGAACGGTCGGCAGGGGGTCGGGTAGAATGGAGGCATGCACGACCACATCTGAAGCCGACATGATTCGTGGTATATCGTCCCTGAAGCCGGTAAAGATGAGTCTGTCCTCCAGGTCCAGGTTCCGTGCCAGCTTTTTCAGCTCACCCACGTAAGTCTGCTCCCCGAAGGTGGCGTCGCCAACGAGAAGGAAGCGTGCCTCCGGCAACCTCTTCAATACATCGGCGGCCGCCTTGATGAAGATATCAGGGCCTTTCCAGGCGACCAGCCTGCAGACCATTGCCGCGACAGGTGCAAAAGCGTCTATGCCGAACTCCGCTCTTGTCTCTTCCGGGGGCTGGGTTACGGTGCTTTTGATATCAATGCCGTTGTATGCAACTCGGACTATTTCGGGGTTTACTCCCAGATCGATAATCGCTTTCCGGGTAGCTTCGGAAACCACCAGCACCTTTGATGCAAAAAGGGAAGCCGCCGTTTTAAAAAGCGCTCTATTGAGTTTACTGAATACCTCAGGAGTGATGATATCATGCAGGCGCCATACTACAGGCTTAAACGAAAGCCACCCGGCTATGCTCCCGTAGATATCCGCCTTGGCGCTGTTAGTAAGAATCAGGTCGAACTTCTTCTTATGTATAAGATGTGCGAGCCGGAAAACCGTGGAAACCATGTCAAACGGATATAAGAAAGCAGAAAGCCTGTTCTTTCCTATTGATTCCCTGCGTACTTCCAACAGCCTCCTGGAAGGAAAACCGAAAAACACTTTTATGCCACGGGAGGCGAGTTCCTCGGCAAGGGGGCCATGGTGAGGACAAGCGGCTGATGGTTCAAACAGTTCACGGTCCAGGTTGTCGAGCAGGCGTAGAAGCACCTTCTCGGCACCCCCTATTTCAACCGCGTGGTTCACAACCAGCAACCTGTATTTACCCATCTCTTTGCCCCGGGGGTTTACGCGCGGAAAGGAGAATACTTCTGCCATGTTCCCTGAAATAAGGAAGGTATATGAAAAGCTTATAGAGCGGCACTCCTATTCTGACGCTTATTCTCCCCTTTGCAAGATGTGGGAAGATAGTGCTGCTGCTTAAAAGTTCAAAGCCCGCTTCGGCAAAAACGCCGGCGAGTTCCGGGCGTGAGTATATTTTTACATGTGAGGGATCGTCGAAAATATCCGGTCTCGGATAGAGGTTGTTCGGGGTGCATACCGCGATTATGCCTCCGGGCTTGAGTACCCTGCGCCACTCCAGCAGCGCTTTTGGCAGATCGTGGAGATGTTCGAGTACGTGATGGCTGAGGATGCGATCGAAAGAAGAATCTTCAAACGGCAACTCTATCGCGTCACAGCGGACCACGTCGCAACCCATTGTGTTCTTTATCGCCAGCTTTACAGCATCTTCGTATATATCAACGCCGGTGGCTATATGACCTTTGCTTTCCAGCAGGGCAAGCAGTGCCCCTCCTCCGCACCCGATCTCCAGGATTTTCGAGTCGGTGCCGGGTTTCAACAGCCTGTAGAGGACTTTTACCTCGGTTTTGAAGTCCCCGGTGCTTTCCCGGTAACGGTAATACTCTTCTCC